>CAXDTK010000299.1:0-6235 GCA_963992225.1 uncultured Comamonadaceae bacterium
GGAACCAGTCGCGGCAGGTCACGCGGTTGCCGGTCCAGTTGTGGAAGTACTCGTGCGCGACGATGGACTCGATGCGGGCGAAGTCCGCGTCCGTCGCCGTGGCCGGCGAGGCCAGCAGCGCGGACGTGTTGAAGATGTTCAGGCCCTTGTTCTCCATCGCGCCCATGTTGAAGTCGGACACGCCGACCACCATGAAGCGCTCCAGGTCCAGCGGCAGCTTGAAGCGCGCCTCGTCCCAGACTATTGCAGCGATCAGGCTTGCCATCGCATGCTCGGTCTTCTCCAGGTCGCCGCGGCGCACGAACACCTGCAGCAGGTGGTCACGGCCGGCGCGCGTGCGGATGCGCTGCTCGCGCGCCACCAGGTCGCCGGCGACGACCGCGAACAGGTAGCTGGGCTTGGGGAAGGGGTCGTGCCACTTGGCGAAGTGGCGGCCGTTGTCGAGCGTGCCCGTCTCGACCAGATTGCCGTTGGACAGCAGCACCGGGTAGCGGGCGGCGTCGCCGCGCAGCGTGACCGTGTAGACGGCCATCACGTCCGGCCGGTCCAGGAAATAGGTGATGCGGCGGAAGCCCTCGGCCTCGCACTGCGTGAAGAAGCTGCCGCCCGAGGTGTAGAGCCCGGACAGTGCGGTGTTCTTCTCCGGTGCGCAGGTGTTGCGGATCTCCAGCGCGAAGTCGGCGTCGGGTGCGCCTTCGATGATCAGCTCATGGCCTTCCTGGCGGAAGGGCACCGAGCTGCCGTCGATCAGCACGCGCAGCAGGTTCAGCTCCTCGCCGTGCAGGCGCAGCGGGCCGTGCGGCACGGCGCGGTTGCGCTCGACCTGCATCTTGCTCGTGACCAGGGTCTTGGCCGGGTCGAGGTCGAACGTCAGGTCGACGGTGCGGATCCAGTAGGCCGGCTGCTGGTAGTCCAGTCGCTGGATCAGGGTGGCGGTGCCTTCACGCATGAGGGGCTTCCTTGTGGGATATCAATCGGAGCGGGAACGCAGACCGCACGCTCGCGCGGTCTGCTCCATCCGGCAGCCGCCGTGGAACCGGCTTTGCCGGGCCACTGGCGGCGCCCCCTTGAGGGGGAAGCGCGAAGCGCTCCGGGGGGTGGGCCATCAGACGCCTTGCTTGAGCGACTCGGTGATGAACGGATCGAGATCGCCGTCCAGCACCTTCTGGGTCGCCGAGGTCTCGTAGTTGGTGCGCAGGTCCTTGATGCGGCTCTGGTCCAGCACGTAGCTGCGGATCTGGTGGCCCCAGCCGACGTCGGTCTTGGTGTCTTCCAGCTTCTGCTGCTCTTCCATGCGCTTGCGCATCTCATGGTCGTACAGGCGCGAGCGCAGCCGCTTCCAGGCGACGTCGCGGTTGCTGTGCTGGCTGCGGCCGTCCTGGCACTGCACGACGATGCCGGTCGGGATGTGCGTCAGGCGCACCGCCGAATCGGTCTTGTTGATGTGCTGGCCGCCGGCGCCCGAGGCGCGGAAGGTGTCGGTGCGCACGTCGGCCGGGTTGATGTCGATCTCGATGGAGTCGTCGACCTCCGGGTAGACAAACAGCGACGCGAACGAGGTGTGGCGGCCGCCCGAGCTGTCGAACGGGCTCTTGCGCACCAGGCGGTGCACGCCGGTTTCGGTGCGCAGCAGGCCGAAGGCGTACTCGCCTTCCACCTTGATGGTGGCGCTCTTGATGCCCGCCACGTCGCCCGGCGTCTCGTCCTCCAGCGTGGCCTTGAAGCCCTTGCGCTCGCAGTACTTCAGGTACTGGCGCAGCAGCATGCCGGCCCAGTCGCAGGCCTCGGTGCCGCCGGCGCCGGCCTGGATGTCGATGAAGCAGTTGCTCGGGTCGGCCGGGTTGTTGAACATGCGGCGGAACTCGAGTTCCTCGACGGTGGCGCGCAGCTTGGCCGCGTCCTCCTCGATGGCCAGCATGCCGGCCTCGTCGCCTTCCTCGCGGCTCATCTCGAACAGCTCGCTGTTGTCGGCGAGCGAGCTGGTCAGGCGCTTGATGGTGTCCACCACCCCTTCGAGCTGGCGCTTTTCCTTGCCCAGCTCCTGGGCGCGCTTGGGTTCGTCCCAGACCTTGGGGTTCTCCAGCGCGGCGTTGACTTCGTTCAGGCGCAGCGCCTTGCGATCGAAGTCAAAGATACCCCCTTAGCGCGTCGGTGCGCGCTGAGAGGTCGGCAAGGCTGTTGCCGATTTGGTTGATGTGTTCGATGTCCATGTCGGGCATGTTCCGGGCTTGGCAAAACGCGGATTTTCACATGGGCCAGAATGGCCGCCCGTGACCGCTCCCACCCCCGACGACTACTGGCGCCGCACGCGCCGCCTCACCGCCTGGCTGCTGCTGGCCTGGGCCGTGGCGGCGTTCGTGCCGGTGTTCTTCGCGCGCGAGCTCAGCATCGAGGTGTTCGGCTGGCCGCTGGCGTTCTGGCTGGCGTCCCAGGGCGCGCTGCTGGCCTTCTGCGCCATCGTCATCGTCTTCGCGCGGGTGACGGCCCGCATGGACGCCGAGGGCGACCCGCCCGCGCCCTGAGCGGCGTGGCGCGCCGCTGCGCTCAAGCCAGGAAGGCTTCCAGCCGCGCTGCCAGCGCCTCAGGCTGGTCGTGGTGCAGCATGTGGCCGGCGTCCTGCAGCACGCTGCGCTGCAGGTCGGGCACCAGGGCCAGCCGTGCCTCGAACTCCTCGCGCGGATAGCGGTGGCCCCAGAACCGGGTCAGCTGCTCGTCGCTGCCTTCCACCCACAGCGTCGGCGCCGCGATGCGCTGCCAGCAGGCCAGCACCTCGGCCTTGCGGTACAGCACCGGGTTGGCCAGCTTGTGCGCCGGGTCGGCGTTCAGCACGAAGCCCCCGGGCGTCGACCGTGCCCAGTGCGCGGCCAGCCAGGCGGCCTTGTCGGCGGCCAGGCGCGGGTTGGTCTTGCGCAGCCGCTCGGCCACCTCGGCCTGCGTCGCGTAGGGCCGCAGCGTGGGCGGGTCTTTCAGCTCGTCCAGCCACTTGGCCAGGCGCTCGGGCGCCGCGGCGGGCGCCACGTCGGGCATGCCGAAGCCTTCGAGGTTGACGAGGCGGCGCACCCGTTGCGGCCGCACGCCGGCGTAGCTCATGACCACGTTGCCCCCCATGCTGTGGCCCAGCAGGTCCACCGGCGCGTCGGGGCTGACCGCATCCAGCAGCGCGTCCAGGTCGCCCAGGTAGTCGGGGAACCAGTAGCAGTCGGCCCCGGTGGTCTCGCTGAGGCCGAAGCCGCGCCAGTCCAGCGCGATGACCTCGCGGTCGGCGGCCAGCGCATCGACGACGAACTGGAACGACGCACCCACGTCCATCCAGCCATGCACCATCACCAGCGGCGGCCGGCCGGCCTCGGGGCGGCCCCAGCGCAGCAGGTGGTGGCGCAGGCGGCGCAGGGTCAGGAACTCGCTTCGTGCGGTGCGGCGCGGGGTGTAGACATCGGGCATGTCCGCACTGTAGGACAAGGCGCTGCACCGACAATGACCGCTATGCCCGCACCCCGCCACGACATTCGCGCCGCCGAGCCGCGCGACCTGCACGCCATCGTCCAGCTCATCAGCGAGCTGGCCGAGTTCGAGAACCTGACGCATCTGCTGGAGGTCACGCCCGAGGCGCTGGCGCCGCACCTGTTCGGCGACGCGCCGGTCGCCGAATGCCTGGTGGCCGAGGTGCACGGCGAGGTGGTGGCCTTCGCGCTGTTCTACACCAACTTCTCCACCTTCCTGGCCAAGCCGGGCCTGTACCTGGAGGACTTGTACGTGCGCCCCGCGCACCGCCGTGGCGGCCTGGGCCGGGCGCTGATCATCCAGCTGGCGCAGCTGGCCTGCGAGCGCGGCTACGGCCGCTTCGACTGGACCGTGCTGGACTGGAACGAGGACGCGATCCGCTTCTACGAGCAGCTGGGCGCCGACGTGATGCCCGAGTGGCGCATCTGCCGCCTGACCGGCGACGCGCTGGAGCGCTATGCCGCGGGCGACCGGCCCAGCCTGTGGTCGCCTTCCAGCTGGCTGCCCGACTAGGGTCTGTCAACGCTGACCCCGCTGCGGGCAATCCATGAGGCCGCCGCCGGGGCGGCTGGCTAGCATCCGGGCCCTTGTCGCAACCCGGGGTGCCCATGGCGGTCGATCGTTACGAGCAGCTGCACGCTGCCTTCCGCTGGCAGGTGCCCGACGAGGTCAACATCGCCGAGCTGTGCTGTGGCCGCTGGGCTCGCGACACGCCCGAGGCGACGGCGATCCACTTCGAAAGCGAGGGCGGCTGCCGCAGCCAGTACAGCTATGCGCAGCTGCAGCGCGCGGCCAACCGGCTGTCCAACGCGCTGCTGGCCCAGGGCGTGCGCCGCGGCCACCGCGTGGCCATCGTGCTGCCGCAGCGCTTCGAGACGGCGGTGGCCCACATCGCCATCCAGCAGATCGGCGCGGTCGCGATGCCGCTGTCGCTGCTGTTCGGCGCCGAGGCGCTGGAGTTCCGGCTGCAGGACAGCGGCGCGGTGCTCACCATCGCGGCCTGCGAGGCGCTGCCGGCGCAGCGCGGGCGCGCCTCGCGCAGCCCGGCGCTGCGGCGCGTGCTGGTGGTGGGCGACTGCGCGGCGGCGGGCGACGAGCTGGCCTGGATGGACGCACTGCAGGCCGAGGAGGCTCGCTTCAAGCCGGTCGTCACGCGGGCCGGTGACCCGGCCATCCTGATCTACACCAGCGGCACCACCGGCAACCCCAAGGGCGCGCTGATCCCGCAGCGCGCGCTGATCGGCAACCTGACCGGCTTCGTCGCCAGCCAGAACTGGTTTGGTTTCGATCCCTTCGATGCCGGCAAGGCGAGCGATGCCGTCTTCTGGAGCCCCGCCGACTGGGCCTGGACCGGCGGCCTGATGGATGCGCTGCTGCCCACGCTGTACTTCGGCCGGCCCATCGTGGCGTATCAGGGCCGCTTCTCCGCGGCCAAGGCCTTCGAGCTGATGGCGGCCTATGGCGTCACGCACAGCTTCCTGTTCCCGACGGCGCTGAAGGCCATGATGAAGGCCGAGCCAAGGCCGCAGCGCCACCAGCTCAAGCTGCGGGCGCTGATGAGCGCGGGCGAGGCGGTCGGCGATGCCGTCTTCACCTGGTGCCGCGATGCGCTGGGCGTGCCGGTCAACGAGATGTTCGGCCAGACCGAGATGAACTACGTCGTCGGCAACTGCCAGGCGCTGTGGCCGGCCAGGCCCGGCAGCATGGGCCGCGCCTACCCGGGCCACCGCGTGGCGGTGATCGACGACGACGGCCGCGAATGCGCGCCGGGCGAGATCGGCGAGGTGGCCGTGCATGCCCGCGATCGCCATGGCGACCCCGACCCGGTGTTTTTCCTGGGCTACTGGAACAACGAGCCGGCCACGCGCGCCAAGTTCACTGGCGACCCGCTGGACAGCTGGTGCCGCACCGGCGACCTCGCGCGCATGGACGCCGACGGCACGCTCTGGTACCAGGGCCGCGCCGACGACATGTTCAAGAGCGCCGGCTACCGCATCGGCCCGGGCGAGATCGAGAACTGCCTGCTCAAGCACCCGGCCGTGGCCAATGCGGCGGTGGTGCCCAAGCCCGACGCGGAGCGCGGCGCGCTGGTCAAGGCCTTCGTCGTGCTGGCCGAGGGGCATGCGGGCGACGCGGCGCTGGTGGAGGCGCTGCAGGCCCATGTGCGCGGCCGTCTGGCGCCCTACGAGTACCCCAAGGAGATCGAGTTCATCGATGCCCTGCCGATGACCACCACCGGCAAGGTGCAGCGCCGCCTGCTGCGGCTGCGCGAGCAAGCCCGGTCGGCCGGCGCCGCTTGAGGCGCCCGGGGCCGGGCGGAACCGGCCCGCCAGCCCGCCAGCGGCCGCTCACTTGCACTTGTAGGGCTTGCCGGCCATCGACACGGCGCGCGGCGCGACGCTGCCGTTGAAGGGGTCGCTGTCGGCGATGCGCGAGCGGAACAGCTCCACGCAGGTGTCGCCGCGGCGCATGACGGTGCGGCGCCCGCCGAGCGCGCCGACCTCCTGCGACCGGTTGTCGCTGGTGCTTTCTTCCACCCAGCCGGCGCTGCCCCCGGTGGCGTCGGCGATGCGGTCTTCCAGCGTGCGGCGGGGCGTGGTGTTGCTGCGCGGGTCGCCGAGCGCCGGGTTGCGGGCTGCGGCGGCCGAGGCGGCATAACCGGGCGGCAGCAGCAGCCGCAGCGCGGTGCGTGGGGCCTCGACGGGCAGGGTGTCGGTGACCGGCGGCAGTGCAG
>CAXDTK010000300.1:0-6223 GCA_963992225.1 uncultured Comamonadaceae bacterium
GGAACGGGACGGTCAGGGGCGCCATCGGGCCAGTCTAGCGACGCCGGCACGGCGGGCGCCGGTGCGGGGCATGGCGTGCGTCGGTCACGCGGGCGGCTGCGGCCATGCCCCCGGCCACTTGCGGGTCGTGGCCGGCGCGGCATCATGCCGGCATGACGAGGGCATGGCGTGGTTGGAGGCGGCTGCTGCTGGGCGCTTGCGGCGCATTGCTGCTGGGCGCGCCGGCCGGTGCCCAGCCGCCGCGGGCGCTGGTGCTGCTGGTCGAGACCAGCGCGCTGATGCCCCAGGCCCGCATCGAGGGCAACCGCGTCGCGGAGGGCCTGCACCTGGACCTGGGCCAGGCGCTGGGGCGCCGGCTGGGCCGCGCGATGGACGTCAGGCCGGTGCCACGCAAGCGCCTGGCCGAGGCGCTGCAGCGCGGCGAGGGCGACCTGCTGTGCGACTACCAGAGCGACTGGCTGCCCGGCCCGTTCGCCTGGAGCCGGCCCTTCATCCCCGACCAGGCGCTGCTGGTCAGCGCCGCGGCGAGGCCGGCGCCGCCCCAGCTGGCGGCGCTTGCGGGGCAGCCGGTGGGCACCGTGCGCGGCTATGTCTACCCGGAGATGTCGGACCTGCTGCGCGGCGGCTTCCTGCGCGACGACGCGCCCGACGCGGTGGCCAACCTGCGCAAGCTGGAGCGCGGGCGGGTGCAGCATGCGCTGACCGGGCGGCGCGTGCTGCAGTACCAGCAGCGCATCGGCCAGTTCAAGCTGGCGCTGCACGCGCCGCTGGTGGTGTCGGAGGTGCTGGCGCAATGCGCGCTGTCACCCGCCAGCCCGGTGGGCGTGGCAGCGCTGAACGCCGCCATCCAGGGCCTGGTGGCCGACGGCGAACTCAACCGGCTGCTGGCGAAATACCGCTGAGCGGGCGCCGACCGGCCGCCCGCGTGGGCTCAGCCCTCGGCGATGCGCCGGGCCAGGTGGGCCAGCGCTTCCTCGACCTGGTCGACCAGCACCAGGCACAGGTCGCCCGGGGCCAGCCGGGCCAGCGCCCGGTCGATGGCGGCGAACTCGCCGACGATCTCCTCGACATGGGTGGTGCGCGACGCGCCCTGCAGCCCGGCGCGCAGCAGCGCGACGACCTCGCCGGCCGCACGGCCGCGCTGGCAGGCGTCCTCGTACAGCACCACCTCGTCGAAGGCCGCGCCCAGGATCTCGGTCTGCACGCGGATGTCCTCGTCGCGGCGGTCGCCCGCGCCGCTGATGACGACCACGCGCTTGTGGGCCGGCATCGCGGCCACGGCGCCCACCAGCGCCTTCATCGCGTCGCCGTTGTGCCCGTAGTCGGCGATCACGGTGGCGCCGCGGTAGTCCATCACGTTGAAGCGGCCCGGCGCGTTGTCGGCGTCGTTGGCGAAGCTGCCCACGCCGCGGCGGATGGTGTCCCAGTCCAGCCCCACGCCCCAGGCGGCGGCCACGGCGGCCATCGCGTTCTCGACCTGGAAGCCGATGACGCCACCGCGCGTCAGCGGGATGTCGCGCAGCGGGATGGTCTCGCGCCACATGCCCTGCGCGGCGACGAGCTGGTCGCCGTCCACGTAGACGCAGCGCTTGCCCTGGGCGCGGTGGGTGGCCATCAGCGGGTGGTGGCGGTCGGCGGCGAAGTAGATGACCTGGCCGGGGCAGACGGCCGCCATGCTGGCCGTCAGCGGGTCGGTGGCGTTCAGCACCGCGTAGCCGGTGGGGGCCACGTTCTGCACGATGACGCGCTTGACCAGCACCAGGTCCTCGGCCGTGTGCAGGAAGTTCATGCCCAGGTGGTCGCCCGCGCCGACGTTGGTGACCACGGCCACCTGGCAGCGGTCGAAGCCCAGGCCCTCGCGCAGGATGCCGCCGCGGGCGGTCTCCAGCACGGCGGCCTCCACGTCGGGGTGCATCAGCACGTTGCGGGCGCTCTTGGGGCCCGAGCAGTCGCCGCTGTCGATCTGGCGGCCGTCGACGTAGACGCCGTCGGTGTTGGTCATGCCGACCTTCAGCCCGCAGCTGGCGAACATGTGGGCGATCAGCCGCGTGACGGTGGTCTTGCCGTTGGTGCCGGTGACGGCCACCACCGGGATGCGGCCGTCCTCGGCCAGACCGCCGGACTTGTGGCCGGTGCCGAACAGGTGGCCGATGATGGCCTCGCCGACGTTGCGGCCCTTGCCGTAGCTGGGTGACAGGTGCATGCGCAGGCCCGGCGCGGCGTTCACCTCGACGATGCCGCCGTTGATCTCCTCGAGCGGCCGCAGCACGCTTTCGGCCACCACGTCCACGCCGCAGACATGCAGGCCCACGACCTGGGCCGCCGCAATCGCGCGCGCCGCCACCTCGGGGTGCACGTCGTCCGTCACGTCGGTGGCGGTGCCGCCGGTGGACAGGTTGGCGTTGTTGCGCAGGATCACGCGCCGGCCCTTCTCGGGCACGGACTCGGGGGTCAGGCCTTGCTGCGTGAGCCGTGCGACGGCGATGTCGTCGAAGCGGATCTTGGTCAGCGAGGTGGCATGGCCGTCGCCGCGGCGCGGGTCGGCGTTGACCTTGTCGACCAGCTGCTTGACCGTCAGCTGGCCGTCGCCGATGACATGCGGCGGGTCGCGGCGGGCCGCGGCGATCAGCTTGTCGCCGATGACCAGCAGCCGGTAGTCCGAGCCCGGCAGGAACTTCTCGACCATGACCTGGCCGATCTCGTCGGCGGCCTTGTAGGCGGCCGCAATGCCTTCGCGCGTCGTCACGTTGACCGTCACGCCCTTGCCCTGGTTGCCGTCCTGCGGCTTCACGACGACCGGCAGGCCGATCTCCTGCGCCACGGCCCAGGCGTCGTCGACCGAGTCGACGGGCCGGCCGATGGGCACCGGCACGCCGGCGGCCTGCAGCAGGCGCTTGCAGAGGTCCTTGTCCTGCGCGATGGACTCGCTGACGGCGCTGGTCGCGTCCACCTCGGCGGCCCAGATGCGGCGCTGCTTGGCGCCCCAGCCGAACTGCACCAGGCTGCCCTGCGTCAGGCGGCGGTACGGGATACCGCGGGCCTGTGCCGCGTTGACGATGGAGCCGGTGGACGGGCCCAGGCGGATGTCCTCGTCCAGCTCGCGCAGCTGGGCGATCACCGTGTCGGCGTCGAACTCGCCGCCCGTCAGCGCCGCGTTGACCAGCTTGACCGCATGCTCGAAGGCCAGCCGCCCGACGTCTTCCTCGCTGTACTCGATGACGATCTGGTAGGTGCCGGACTCGGGCGTCACATGGGTCTGGCTGAACGTGACCGGGCAGCCGGCCTGGGCCTGCAGCGCCAGCGTGGCCTGCTCCAGCACCTGGGCCAGCGAGGCGTCGGCACGCAGCTCGCCGATGGTCGGGAAGCGCTGGCGCAGCCGTGGCTCGAAGCCGGGCAGGCGCTCCAGCGAGCGCTCGGCGTCGCTGCAATGCACGACGGCCTCGATGGCCGTGTGGCGGCTCCACATGTTCGGGCCGCGCAGGGCGCGGGTGCGGGAAACGTCCATGGTTTCTTGTCTATGCCAGGTGGAGGTCGGGGACGAAGGTGTCGAGGCCGGCGGCGATGAGCTCGGGCGAGATGCCCAGGGCCCAGGCCGCGGCCACGGCGGCCAGCAGCGTGGAGGCGTCGACCGCCTGCGCGCCGAAGCGGCGCAGCAGCGCGTCGATGTTGGCGCCGGGGGTCTCGGCCGGGCCATGGGCAAGCACCGCGGCGCCGCCGCGCAGGAACACGGCACGACCGCCGCGCTCGCGGTGCTGGCGGATCGCCTCCAGCCCGCCGTCATCGGCGTAGAGCAGCACCTCGCCGTCGCTCAGCTCGGCCATGTCGACCAGCCGCGGATGGGCCGCGTTCAGCACCGCGGCGCCGTCGCCGAGCACCACGTCCACCTGGGTGCGCAGCACCTTGTAGAGCTGGTCGGTGTTCTGCACGTCGAAGTCGACCAGGTCGGCCAGGCCTTCCAGGTCGGTGACCACGCCGACCGAGGCCCGGTCATAGGCCAGGCCGTCGCGCAGGATGGCCGCGGCGTCGTTCTCCACCACCACGGCGTTGACGCCGCGGTTCATCAGCAGGCGGTGCGCGGCATCCCAGCGGGCGCTGTTGGTCTTCTCGACGCGGCGCGTGCCCAGGAACAGGCCGTCCTTGCAGGCCAGGCCGACATGGCGGCCATTGAGGTGCAGCAGCCAGGCCACCAGGCGCGTGATCTGGTGGCCGCCGCGCGAACCGGCCACGCCCACGATGGGGATGCGGCCGGTCTCGTCCTCGGCGAACAGGTGGTCGATGATGGCCTGGCCCACCGGCTGCGGCGAGCCGCCGGCGGGCTTCAGGTGCATCAGCAGGCCCGGGCCGGCATTGACCTCCACGATGGCGCCGCCGGTCTCTTCCAGCGGCCGGGAGATGTCCTCGGTGACCAGGTCCACGCCGGCGATGTCCAGCCCCACGGTGCGCGCGGCCAGCGACACCGCATGCGCCACCTCGGGGTGCACGTCGGGCGTGCAGTCGACGGCGACGTTGCCGTTGCGCTGGATCAGCACGGCCTTGCCCGCGGGCGGCACCGCGTCGGGCGTGAAGCCCTGGCGCTGCAGGTCCAGCAGCACGACCGGGTCCTCGCCCAGCACGATGCGGTTGAGCGGGAAGTCCTCGGTCAGGCCGCGGCGCGGGTCGGTGTTGATCTGCAGGTCGATCAGCTGGGCCACGCTGTGCTGGCCGTCGCCCTGCACCCACGCGGCCTCGCCGCGCGCGGCCGCCACGACCTGGCCGCCCACCACCAGCACGCGGTGCTCGTTGCCGCGGATGTAGCTTTCCACCAGCACCGACGAGCCCTCGGCCTGGGCCAGCTTGAAGGCGGCCTCGCAGTCAGCCTCGTTCTGGATGTCCAGCGTGACGCCGCGGCCGTGGTTGCCATCGCTGGGCTTGATGACGACCGGCAGGCCGATGTCCTGCGCGGCGTCCCAGGCGGCGGCCGCGGTCCGGACCTCCTGGCCCGCGGGCACGGGCACGCCCACGGCCTTGAGCAGCGTCTTGGTCAGGTCCTTGTCGCCGGCAATGCCTTCGGCGATGGCGCTGGTCATGTCGGTCTCGGCCGTCCAGATGCGGCGCTGGCGCGCGCCGTGGCCCAGCTGCACCAGGTTGCCGTCGTTCAGGCGGATGTGCGGGATGCGGCGGTCGGTGGCCGCCGCCACGATGGCGGCGGTGGACGGGCCCAGGTAGCAGTCGTCCAGCTTGTCGCGCACGCGGGCGACGGCGGCCGGCACGTCGAAGGGTTGAGCGTTGATCGTCGCCATGATCAGCGCATGGCCCTCGGCCAGCGCGGCGCGGGCGACCTGCTCGTCGCGGGCGCGGAACACCATGCGGTAGACGCCGTGCTGGCTGGTGCTGCGCGTCTGGCCGAAGCCGGTGGGCATGCCGGCCAGGTTCAGCAGCTCGATGACGATGTGCTCCAGCACATGGCCCATCCAGGTGCCGTCGCGCAGCCGCTCGATGAAGCCGCCGGGCTCGCCGACGCCGCAGTGGTGCTCCTCGAGGTTGGGCAGCGCGGCGGTCAGCCGGTCGTTGAAGCCGGGCAGCACATGGCTGGGGTGGTCCTCCAGCTCGCCGAGGTCCAGCCAGACTTCCAGCACGGGCCGGTAGGTCCACATGTTGGGCCCGCGCAGGTAGTTGATGCGCAGCAGGCGGATGTCGTTCTTCTGGCTCATGGAGCGTGTCGAGTGAGGGGTTGTGCGCAGGGCAGGCGCGTGGAATTGTGCGCTGAAGTCATCGTCGAGAATCGCGACAGCCCGTCGGAACCCACAACAACATGCAAGAGCCTGCTCCCATTGCCGCGCCTCACCCTGAAATGGCCGCCCTGCAGGGGCGGCTCCTGGCTGGCGAGAACGTGCTGGCCACGCTGGAGGTTGACCTGGACGCGCAGGGTCGCTTCGCGCAGGGCCTGCTCGCGCTGACGAATTCACGCCTGCTGGCCTTCGAGCCGTCCGGCGGCGGCTGGACCGAGTTCAGGCTGGCCGTGGGCCAGAGCCTCAAGCTCAGCGACCACGGCGGCCTGGCCTTCATGGAGCTGTTCAGCCCCGAGCGGCGGCTGGCGCGCTGGCGCTTCACGCTGGCCTGCAACCCGGCCGCGGTGCGCTTCGCCGATGCGTTCGAGCGCGAGCTGCAGCGCCTGGCCCGCCAGGCGCCGCGCGAGGTGGGGGCCGAAGGGGGGGGGGCCCCGGTCGCCGTCGGCGAGTCCCGC
>CAXDTK010000301.1:0-6223 GCA_963992225.1 uncultured Comamonadaceae bacterium
TTGCCAACCCCATCCTGCCCGGCTTCCACGCCGACCCCTCCATCTGCCGCGTGCCGGGCGACGGCGGCGACGACTACTACATCGCCACCTCCACCTTCGAATGGTGGCCCGGCGTGCGCATCCACCATTCGCGCGACCTGGTCCACTGGCGCCACCACAGCTACGCCGTCACGCGCCCCGGCCAGCTGGACCTGACCGGCCACCCCGACTCCGCCGGCGTCTGGGCGCCCTGCCTGAGCTACGCGCACGGCCAGTTCTGGCTGATCTACACCGACGTGCGCTCCACCATCGGCGCGTTCAAGGACACGCACAACTACCTCATCACCGCGCCCAGCATCGACGGGCCGTGGAGCGAGCCCGTCTACCTGAACAGCTCGGGCTTCGACCCCAGCCTGTTCCATGACGACGACGGCCCCGGAACCGGAAAGACGTGGCTGCTGAACCAGCAGTGGACCCATGTGCCGGGCAAGAACCACTTCAACGGCATCCTGCTGCAGGAGTACGACCGCGATGCCGGCAGGCTGGTCGGCCCGGTGACCAACATCTACCGCGGCACCGCGCTGGGCGTGGTCGAGGGCCCGCACCTGTACCGCCGCAACGGCTGGTACTACCTGCTGACGGCCGAGGGCGGCACCTTCTACGAGCATGCGGTGACGCTGGCCCGCTCGCGCCGCATCGACGGGCCCTACGAGACCCTGCCCGGCAACCCGCTGCTGACCGCGTGGCAGCTGCCCACCGACGGCCTGCAACGCGCCGGCCATGCCAGCCTGGTGGAGACCGGCAGCGGCGAATGGTTCATGGCCCACCTGTGCGGCCGGCCGCTGGAATGGACCGGCCCCAACGCCGCCCACAACCAGCCCGAGAACGGCTACGCCGGCCTGCACTGCCCGCTGGGCCGCGAGACGGCGCTGCAGCGCATCCGCTGGCGCGACGACGATTGGCCCGAGGTGGTGGGTGCCCAGGGTCAGGCGGGCCAGCAGCCCAGCCTGCAGGTGGCCGCGCCCGACCTGCCGCCGCACCCCTTCCCCGCCGAGCCCGCGCGCGACGACTTCGATGCGCCCGTCTTCAGCGGCCACCTGAACGCGCTGCGCCAGCCCTTCGACGAGCGCTGGGCGTCGCTGACCGCACGCCCCGGCCACCTGCGCCTGACCGGCCGCGAGTCGCTGATGAGCCTGTTCGACCAGAGCCTGGTGGCGCGCCGCCAGCAGCACTTTCACTGCCGCGTCGAGACGCGCGTGGACTTCGAGCCCGACAACTTCCACCAGATGGCCGGCCTGGTGGCCTACTACAACACCCGCAACCACGCCTACCTGCACGTGACCCGCGACATCGACAGCGGCCAGCGCGTCGTGGCGCTGCACGTGAACCGCGACGCCGCGATCAGCGCCGCCGCCACGCCGCTGCCGCTGGCCGCCGGGCCGGTGGACCTGGCCGTGGAGTTCAGCCATGACCGCTACCAGTTCCACGTCCGCCAGGACGGCCAGCCCTGGCAGCCCATCGGCCCGGCGCTGGACACCGCCATGCTGAGCGACGAGTTCGCGACCCGCTTCGTCAACGGCTTTGCCAGCAGCTTCGGCTTCACCGGCAACTTCATCGGCATCGCCTGCCAGGACCTGGCCGGCACCCGCAGGCACGCCGACTTCGACCACTTCACCTACCTGCCCCAGCGCTGAAGCGGCGCCAGACCGCAAGCCTTCACAACCACAAGAGACAAGCCATGGCCCATCCGCCCACCCAGCCCCTGTCGTTCATGGAGAAGGCCGGCTACAGCGCCGGCGACGCCGCCGCCAACCTGGTCTTCATGTCCATGGTGCTGTTCCAGCTGAACTTCTACACGGACGTGTTCGGCCTGAGCGCCAACACGGCCGCGGCCATCCTGCTGTGGCCGCGGCTGTGGGACGCGCTGTTCGACCCGGTCATGGGCGTGCTGGCCGACCGCACGAACACGCGCTGGGGCAAGTTCCGCCCCTGGGTGCTGTGGACCTCGGTGCCCTGGGCGGTGGTCATGGTGCTGGCCTACACCGCGCCGGACCCGGCCTGGGGCTGGAGCACCGGCATGGTCATCGCGTACGCCGGCATCACCAACACGCTGCTGATGACGCTGTACTCGATGAACAACATGCCCTACTCGGCGCTGGGCGGCGTGATGACGGCGGACCTGAACGAGCGCACCAAGCTCAACTCCTACCGCTTCGTGTCGGTCAACGTGGCCCAGTTCGTGGTGGGCGGCTTCACGCTGCCGCTGGTGGCCAAGTTCGCGCAGGGCGCCGACCGCGCGCATGGCTGGCAGGTCACGATGACGATCTGGGCCGCGGCCTGCCTGGTGCTGTTCCTGATCACCTTCTTCACCACCAAGGAGCGCATCCGGCCCATCGTCGAGACCCAGGCCTCGCCCCGGCAGGACTTCGCCGACCTGCTGAAGAACGGCCCCTGGCTGGCGCTGGTCTGCTACACGGTCTTCAACTTCGGCATGCTGGCGCTGCGCGGCGGCGCCCACTTCAACTACTACCACCACTACGTCGACAAGGCCGCGATGTTCGACTTCGTCGCGGCGCTGGGCCTGACCACGCCCGACCCGGCCGGCACCGGCAGCGTGGCCGACGCGCTGGGCTACATCGTGCACGGCACGCGCGACCAGCTCGCCAGCTCCAACGTGGCCGACGTGTTCAACAGCATCATCAACATGGCCGGCTTCGCGACCACCATCGTGGTCATCATGCTGTCGGCCGGGCTGTCGGCGCGCTTCGGCAAGCGCAACGTGGCAACCCTGGGGTTCGCGCTGTCGGCGCTGGCCGCCTGCGCGCTGTACCTGCTGCCGCCCGACGCCGTGTGGGCCATGCTGGGCCTGCACATGCTGGGCGCCGTGTTCTACGCGCCCACCATCGCCGTCATGTGGGCGATGTACGCCGACGCCGCCGACTATTCCGAATGGCAGACCGGCCGCCGTTTTACCGGCATGGTGTTCGCCACCATCGGCTTCTCGCTGAAGGCCGGCCTGGCGCTGGGCTCGGCCAGCCTGCTGTGGCTGCTGGCCGGCTTCTTCGGCTACGACACCCAGGCCCCCACGGCGGCCAACGCCATCGAGGGCTACCGCTTCGCGTCCAGCTTCGTCGTCGGCGCGCTGTTTGCCGCCTGCACGCTGTGCATGCTGGCCAACCGGCTCGACAAGCACACCACGCTGCGCATGGCCGACGAGCTGGCGCAGCGCCGCCGCAAGGCGCAGGCCCCGTCGGACGACCTGCCCGGCGCCGTGCCCGCCACCGCCTGAGCTTTCTCCTTCCCTTTCATCACCCCTCCCTTTGCGCAGTCAGGACCCCGCCATGAGCACCGCCTATTCCGATCTCCCCGTCGTCGCCTACGAAGGCCCCCAATCGACCAACCCGCTGGCCTACCGCTGGTACGACGCCAGGCGCGTCGTGCTCGGCAAGACGCTGGCCGAGCACCTGCGCCCCGCTGTCTGCTACTGGCACAACTTCTGCTGGAAGGGCGAGGACGTGTTCGGCCTCGGCGCTACCGCGCATGCCCGCAACTGGTTCGCGGAGGGCGACCCCGTCAAGGCCGCGCAACTGAAGCTGGACGCCGCCTTCGACTTCTTCGGCAAGCTGGGCCTGCCCTGGTGGTGCTTCCACGACCGCGACGTGGCCCCCGAGGGCGCGACGCTGGCCGAGTCCAACCGCATCCTCGACGGCCTGCTCGAAGCCGCCGCGAAGAAGATGCAGGACCAGAAGATCGGCCTGCTGTGGGGCACGGCCAACCTGTTTTCCAACCCGCGCTTCATGAGCGGCGCCGCCACCAACCCCGACCCCGAGGTGTTCGCCTACGCGGCCGCGCAGGTCAAGCATGTGCTGGAGTGGACGCACCGCCTGGGCGGCCAGAACTACGTGCTGTGGGGCGGCCGTGAGGGCTACGAGACCCTGCTGAACACCGACCTGAAGCGCGAGCTGGCGCAGTACGGCCGCTTCCTGTCCGCCGTCGTCGAGCACAAGCACAAGATCGGCTTCAAGGGCACCATCCTGATCGAGCCCAAGCCGCAGGAGCCCACCAAGCATCAGTACGACTACGACAGCGCCACGGTCTACGGCTTCCTGAAGACCTATGGCCTGGAGAACGAGGTCAAGGTCAACCTGGAGGTCAACCACGCGACGCTGGCCGGCCACAGCTTCGAGCACGAGGTCGCCACCGCCTGCGCCCTGGGCATCTTCGGCTCCATCGACGCCAACCGCGGTGACGAGCAGCTGGGCTGGGACACCGACCAGTTCCCCAACAACCACGCCGCGCTGGTGCCCGCCATGCTGGAGATCATCCGCGCGGGCGGCTTCACGACCGGCGGCACCAACTTCGACGCCAAGGTGCGCCGTCAGTCCATCGATCCCACCGACCAGCTCGAAGGCCACATCGGCGGCATGGACACGATGGCCCGCGCCTTCCTCAGCGCGGCGGCGCTGTACGAGAGCGGCCAGCTGGAAAACGCCGTGAAGGACCGTTACGCCGGCTGGGAAGGCGACCTGGGCAAGAAGATCTCGGGCGGTGCGAGCCTCGACGATCTGGCTTCGCTGGTGCACGCCCAAGGCATCTCGCCCCAGCCGCGCTCGGGCCGCCAAGAGCGCCTCGAGAACATCGTCAACAACTTCGTCTGATCGGGACCCGGCTGGCCATGTTCCTCGGTATCGACCTCGGCACGTCCGAGATCAAGCTGCTGCTGCTCGATGAGCAGCACCACATCGTTGCCACCACCGGCGTGGCGCTCACCGTGCAGCGGCCACAGCCGCTGTGGAGTGAGCAGAACCCCGCCGACTGGTGGGCGGCGCTGGACCAGGGCATGGCCCAGCTGAAGGCCCAGCATGGTGCGGCACTGGCGCAGGTGCGCGGCATCGGCCTGTCCGGCCAGATGCACGGCGCCGTCACGCTGGATGCGGCCGGCCACGTGCTGCGCCCCGCCATCCTGTGGAACGACGGCCGCAGCGGCCCGCAGTGCGCCGAGATGATGGCGGCCTGCCCCGGGCTGCCGGCCATCACCGGCAACCTCGCGATGCCGGGCTTCACCGCCCCCAAGCTGGCGTGGATGCGCCAGCACGAGCCGGCGCTGTTCGCCCAGGTCGCCAAGGTGCTGCTGCCCAAGGACTGGCTGCGCCTGCAGCTGACCGGCGAGGCCGTCAGCGAGATGAGCGACGCGGCCGGCACGCTGTGGCTGGACGTGGCCCATCGCCGCTGGTCGCCCGAGGCGCTGGCGCTGACCGGCCTCGATGAATCCCACATGCCGCGCCTCGTCGAAGGCAGCGAGGCCAGCGCGACGCTGAAGCCCGAGCTGGCCGCACGCTGGGGCCTGGCCGCAGGCGTGGTCATCGCGGGCGGCGGCGGCGACAACGCGGCCAGCGCCGTCGGCATGGGCGTCGTCAAGCCCGGCGACGGCTTCCTGTCGCTGGGCACCAGCGGCGTCATCTTCCTGTGCAACGAGGCCTTCAGCCCCAACCCGGCGCGTGCGGTGCACGCCTTCTGCCATGCGCTGCCGAACACCTGGCACCAGATGAGCGTGATGCTCAGCGCCGCCAGCGCGCTGCGCTGGGTGACCCAGCTGCTGGGTGAGGCCAGCGAGGCCGCGCTGATCGCCAAGGCCGCCGCGCTGACGCCGGCGCAGCGTGCACAGGCGCCGCTCTTCCTGCCCTACCTCAGCGGCGAGCGCACGCCGCACAACAACGCCAACGCGCAGGGCGTGTTCTTCGGCCTCACGCATGAGCACGGCGCGGCCGAGATGGGCTATGCCGTGCTGGAGGGCGTGGGCTTCGGCCTGCTGGACGGCTCGCAGGCCCTTCATGCCGGCAACAAGGCCGGCGGCGGCCACGCCGGGCAGCTCTGGCTGGTCGGCGGCGGCGCGCGCAGCGACTGGTGGGCCAGGCTGCTGGCCTCGCTGCTGGACGTGCGCCTGGTCACGGCCGTCGGCTCCGAGGCCGGTGGTGCCCTCGGCGCCGCCCGCCTGGCCTGGCTCGCCTGCGGCGGCACGGTGGACAAGGTCTGCCGCACGCCCGACATCGCCCGCGTTGCCCACCCCGATCCCGCCTGGGCTGCCGCACTGCAGCCCCGTCACCAACGCTTCCAGCGCCTCTACCAGGCGTTGCGCAGCGAGTTCGCCTAACTCTTTCTCCACCGCCACAGGCTCGTGCTGTCCACGGACGGCAGGGCCGCGCCTTGCCCATGAACAGCCTCGACCAGCTCCGCCAGCACACCA
>CAXDTK010000302.1:0-6220 GCA_963992225.1 uncultured Comamonadaceae bacterium
TCCTGGCCGCCTTCCGGCCGTTGAAATCGTTTGATGCCGGCCAAAGGCGGCCAGGAATGATCAAAACAGACCGCTGTTGCGGGGTTGTTGATCATTTCTGAGTGTTGCAGCGAACAACTCAGCTCGGCAATGCCGTTGATGCGGTTTTTGGGCGCGCAGCGTGCGTTTGTGCCGTCCCCGGCCCCGGTCCGACCTGCAATCGAGCGCCAGCGCGCGCGCAGCGGCGTCGGCGCCGGGCCTCAGCGCTCGGCGGTGTTCTCGCGCAGCATGCGCTGCATCAGCGTGAAGAAGCGGTCGTAGAACTCGCCCGCCGGGATGGTCTCGGAGGCCACCTTCACCAGCGAGTCCTGCGTGGACGACAGCGGCACCGAGATCGAGCCCAGCGCGCTGACGCCCAGGCTGGCCGCCTGCGGGTTCTTCTTGAGCGCGTAGCGGTCCTGCTGGGCGCTGACGTAGGCGGTGGCGATCTGCTGCTTGGGCCCGTCGCCCACGCAGACGATGTTGAACGCGATCTCCACATGCACCTCGCCCTCGGGCTGGAAATGCTTGCTGCCGCGCACCAGGCCGCTGTCGGCCTTGCTGATGACGTAGCCCTGGCTCAGCAGCGCGCGGCGCGCCGCCTCGCAGGTGCTGTCGACATCGGCGTCGAACAGCCGCGAGAAGGTCTCCTCGGCGGCGAAGCTCTCGCCCTGGTAGACCGATTTCCTGGGCTTGTCCGTCAGCGACGGCATGCCGCCGCAGCCGGCCAGCAGGGTGCCGAGCAGGGCGGGCAGGAGCAGGGAACGAATGCGATGCATGGCGGGATTATTCCGTCGACCGGTGACGCCGCGGCGCAAGACCCCGGCGGGCGCCGCCCCGGGGCGTGACGGCCTGTGACAGCGCCCAACGCGCCAGCGGTGCCGGCCGCCGACAAGGCGCCCGCCCGCCGCGCGAGGGTGCGGCGGGCGGGGCAATCGGCGCGCCGATGTTCAAGACCTTTTCTCGCGTGCCCGCTGGCTGCCCGCCTTGCCGATCGCCTTCCACTTGCCGCGCAGCGCGATGCGCTCCAGCGCCGTCAGGTCGCCCCGCTCGGCATCACGCATCAGCTTCTTGTAGTTGTCGAGCCGGTCCGCCTCGACATGGGCCCGCACCGCGCAGCCCGGCTCGCTCTCGTGGCGGCAGTTGCGGAACCGGCACTGCTGCGCCAGCGACTGCACATCCTCGAAGGACGCGGCGAGCGTGCGCGCGTCCGCGTCGGGCCGGAAGGTGCGCAGGCCCGGCGTGTCGATGATGCAGCCGCCCTGCGGGCAGCGGTGCAGCGAACGTGCCGTGGTGGTGTGGCGGCCGCGGCCGTCGCCGCTGCGCACCGCTCCCGTCGACTGGCCGGCGCCGGCCAGCGTGTTGATGAGCGTGGACTTGCCGGCGCCGGATGAGCCCAGCAGCACCAGCGTCTGGCCGCCGTGCAGCCAGGGGCCCAGCTCGGCGCAGGCCTGCCGGGACAGCGCGTTGACCGGCAGCACCGGCACGGTGGCGGGCAGGCGGGCGTACATCTCGGCGATGCGCGGCTGCGCATCGGGCGCAATGTCGAGCTTGGTGAGCACGACGACCGGCGCCACGTCGCAGGCGCGCACCATCGCGATGTAGCGCTCCATGCGGCGCGCGTTGAAGTCGGCGTCCAGCCCCATCACCAGCAGCGCCGCATCGACGTTGCTGGCCAGCGGCTGGCGGCGCCCGTCGTTGGCGCGCCGCGCGATCTGCGTGACGGGTTCGACGCGGTCGACGACCCAGGCCCGGCCTTGCGGGTCGACCTGCATGACGACCCAGTCGCCGATGGTCAGTGCCTGGCCCGTGGCCTGCAATTGCTGCACCAGCCGGGGCAGCGCCTGGGCCAGTTGTTCGGCGCGGCCGTCATGCAGCGTGAAGCGGTCGCGCTGGGCTTCGGTCACGCGCGCCAGGCGCAGGCCCGGCCCGGGGGCGGAGAGTTGCGCCGCACGGGCGGCGAGGTGGGGGGTGAGACCGAGCGCATGCAGCGGCTCGACATCGAGATCGATCATGGGAGTCCATTGATGTTGGCTTCGTTCGCGCGCGGGCGAACCGGGCCCCGCGCGGGGGCGCGGGGCGCAACAGGGTGGGAAGCCGGCCGCGGCAGGCGCGGCGATCAATGGACCCGCGAGAGGCGCGGGGTCAGTGGCGCGGGGCGCTCAGGCGGCCGGACACGAGAAGGTCGACACGATCAGCTTGTTCCATGGTCTTCTCCTGTGCGGTGGGTTGAGGAAGGCCGCCAGTCTGCAGCGGCACCGGGCCGGCGTCAATGGCATGGCGGCGTTAGCGCGACGGTGCGCCAGCCCGGCAACCAGGCCTCGTGCGCGACACGATGCCGCTGCTCAGGGGCAACAGGAGGCGCGGGCTGGCGTGCTGCCGTTCAGCGCACCGCCGGGCAATGCGAGATCTTCGAGGATGGTGCAGTCCACAGCTGCGCCACCAGCGCAAGCGGCATCGCAGCTGCAAACCAAGGCAGCCATGCTGCTTTCGAGGGCCCGCAGCTCCTCCAGCTTCCGGCGCAACTGCACCAGATGCCGGGCGGCCACGTCGCGCACCTCGATGCATGGCCTTTGCGGCTCGTCGACGAGGCCGACCAACTCGCGCACTTGCTCGATGGAGAAGCCGAAGTCGCGGCAGCGCCGGATGAAGGACAAGCGACGCACGGCCGCCTGGCCGTAGACCCGGCGGCCACCCTCAGTGCGAGGGCCTGCGGGCAACAGGCCGATCTCTTCGTAGTAGCGAATGGTCGGGACCGAACATCCGGTCTGCTGGGCGATCACGCCGATGGACAGTGGCAGCGAGGCGTTCATGCGAAGCAGCTTAGCCCTTGCAGCAGGGGGAGCCGATCCAGCCGCGGCGCCATCTCGGCAGGGCTCGACGTGCCAACGAACGGTCTGGCCCCGGATGCCGGCTTCACGGGGCTTCTGCAGAACAAGGGGCCGGGCAGGCACAGGCTGCGCGCCGCGAAGCCCGGCGTCGCCGCACCCACCAGACGCCGCCGAGGGCCAGCGCGATGACCAGGAGCACCATCGCCGCCGGCAGCAACTCGTCTGAACATGCAGCGAGGGCCGACCCGACCGCAGCCACGCCAGCCGACACGCCCAGCAAGGGGATGGCGCAGCAGGCCGCGCAGGCGACGCCCAGGCCAACAACGGCTTTCCAAGACTTCATCGACGGTCCTCATGGTGGCGATGATTGGAGGATGCGACCTCAAGCCACTTGAGGAGCAAGCGCGTTCTGCGGCTTTCGGCGTCACCACAATCCCCGTCATGGAAATCATCAAGACGTTCGGCCTGTTCGTGGCCACCGCCCTGGCCGAGGTCATCGGTTGCTACCTGCCCTACCTGTGGCTGAAACAGGACAAGTCGCCTTGGCTGCTCGTACCGGCCGCTGCCAGCCTTGCGCTGTTCGCGTGGCTGCTCTCCCTGCACCCGACGGCGGCCGGCCGCGTCTATGCCGCCTACGGCGGCGTCTACATCGGCGTCGCCATCCTGTGGCTGTGGCTGGTCGACAAGGTGGCGCCGTCGCCGAGCGACTGGCTCGGCGTGGCCGTCTGCTTCCTCGGGACGGCCATCATCATGTTCGGGCCCAAGGTGGACGGTTGATCGGAGGGTGCCCGCTGCACCGCTCCATGCCCTGACGTCAGGCGACGTTCGCGCCGCATGGGAGGATGGAGGCATTGACCTCCCGTTGTCAGCAACCTGCGGCCCCAAGGAGCATTGATGGACCAACCCAGCGTCACCCTGATCCAGCGCCAGGGCTACCAGTTCGAGCACCACTACGACCCGGCGCTGCCGGTGCTGCTGGCCGACGAGCCGCCGCCCATCGGCACCGGCCAGGGGCCCGACCCGGTGGAGCTGCTGGCCTCGGCCGTGGGCAACTGCCTGAGCGCGTCGATCTGGTTCGCGTTCCAGAAGTACAAGGACGACCCGTCGCCGCTGCGCTGCGAGGTCAAGGCCACGGTGGGCCGCAACGAGCGCGGCCGCAACCGCGTGCAGGGCCTGGCGGTGGACTTGCACCTGGGCAGGCCGGCCGCCGAGCTGGGCCACCTGCAGCGCGTGCTGGACAGCTTCGAGGACTACTGCACCGTCACGCAGAGCGTGGCGTCGGCCGTGCCCGTCACGCTGCGCGTGCTGGACAGCCGCGGTGTGCTGCTGAAGGAGTGATGGGCTGACAAGCTGAAGGGCGGAGCGGCGGTGGGCCCGTCGCCCGCCTCGGCCGGCCTCAGCCCGTGGCGCTGCCCACACCGCGCTGCAGCCACACCTCGATGTGGTTGAAGCGCACCCGCTGGCAGGCCGCGGCGGACAGCGGCTTGGGCTCGGCGCTCAGCCCGGCCTGCTTCAGCGCGGCCTGAACACGGTCCAGCGCCTGGTCGTCCAGCTTGCCGGCGCAGTAGCGCAGGTCGCTGCGCTCCGGCGTGCGCCGTGCATCCACCAGCTCGATGCCGGGGGCCACCACGTCGGCTTGGGTCAGCGCCGTGCGCAGCCGCTTGGCGACGCTGCGGTCGGCCTCGTCGCCGATCTGCAGGTAGACGCGCAGCGGCAGCGTCGCGTCGCTGAGCTGCCGCGACGGCGGCGGCGCCAGCGCAGTGGTCGCGGAGGCCGCCGGGCTGGCGATGGCGGCCATGCGCTCGCCGTCCTCGGTCTTCAGGATCAGCGCGGCCTGGCGGCGCTCGGCCTCGCTGGCATCGGTGGCGCTGCCGGCCTTGAGCCGGGCGTCCAGCGTGGTCTGCACCAGCGCCAGGCTGTCGGGCTCGATGGCCTTCTTGTTGCGCAGCGACAGCAGCAGCTTGAGGGCCAGGTCCTGCTGGCTGGTCTCCGTGGCGAACAGCAGCGGCACCACCTTGAGCACCGCGTCCATGTCGCGCCGCGCGGCGTCGGCCTCGCGCGCCTGCCGGGCGTCCTCGCGGTGCATGTGGCGGTCGATGGCGGCGTAGCCCCAGCTCCACAGACCCACCATCAGCGTGGTGGTCAGCCAGAAGCCGAACTTGCTGTCCAGGAAGTCCAGCAGCCCGCGCCGGGCCGGCGCCTTGTCGCCCTCGCTCATCGCCACCTCCGCAGTTGCAGCCGGCGCGATGCTGGCGCGGCCGGGCGGCGTGCGCATCCTGCCGATGCAGGACGCGGCGCCGGCCGGCCGCGGCGGCGTCAGCCCGTCGGGCGGGCATCGGCCGGGTCAGGGCATCAGCGGATCAGGGGTACAGGCCGCGCTCCTCGCGCGCCTGCAGCACCCGGGTGCAGGCCACCGTGAAGGCGGCGGTGCGCAGCGGGATCTTGTGCTGCTCGCCCGTCTCCCAGATGTGCTTGAAGGCGCCGATCATGATCTTGTCCAGGCGCACGTTGATCTCGTCCTCGGTCCAGAAAAAGGACGAGAAGTCCTGCACCCACTCGAAGTACGACACCGTCACGCCGCCGGCGTTGGCGATCACGTCCGGCACCACCACGATGCCGCGGTCGGCCAGCACGGCCTCGCCGTCGGGCGTGGTCGGGCCGTTGGCGCCTTCCAGCACCAGGCGCGTCTGGATGCGCTGGGCGCGCTCGGCGGTGATCTGGCCTTCCAGCGCGGCCGGGATCAGGATGTCGCTCTTGATGTCCCAGAAGTCCTCGTTGGCGATCGCGTCGGCGCCCTTGAAGCCGGCCACGCCGCGGGTCGCGGCCACATGGTCCAGCAGGCTCTGCATGTCGAAGCCGTTGTGGTTGACGATGGTGCCGGTGTGGTCCTGCACCGCCACGACCTTGGCGCCGTTGGCCGCGAACAGCTTGGCGGCGATGGAGCCCACGTTGCCGAAGCCCTGCACCGCGATGCGGGCGCCGTCCATGTCGATGTTCAGCCGGCGCATGGCCTCGCGGCCCACCACGAACACGCCGCGGCCGGTGGCGGCCACGCGGCCCAGCGAGCCGCCCAGCTCGATGGGCTTGCCCGTGACGACGCCGGTCGCCGTGGCGCCGGTGTTCATCGAGTAGGTGTCCATCATCCAGGCCATGATCTTGCCGTTGGTGTTCACGTCCGGCGCCGGGATGTCCTGGTTGGGGCCGATGATGATGCCGATCTCGCTGGTGTAGCGGCGCGTCACCTTCTCCAGCTCCTTCATGGACAGCTGGCTGGGGTCCAGCCGGATGCCGCCCTTGGCGCCGCCATAGGGCAGGTTGACGGCGGCGTTCTTCACCGTCATCCAGGCCGACAGCGCCATCACCTCTTCCAG
>CAXDTK010000303.1:0-6168 GCA_963992225.1 uncultured Comamonadaceae bacterium
GGCGTCAGCCCGACACAGCGTCGAAATCAACGGCTTGTTCAGCGTAGCCCTAAGGAGGAAAGTATGTCAATGGATGCGTCGCTGAGAATTCTCATAGAGAGTGCCCTAGTTCGGCACACCGCCTTTCAGCAGGTGCTTGACCGCGGATCACAGCTTGTTGGCTACCGAATGGCGGGAGGTCGTGAGCCCGCATGTCTGGCCGTGATTGGCGAGTCCCGCACCGGGAAATCCAGGAGCATGGAAGCCCTGCAGAGAGCCTACCCAACTACCAGGACGGCTGAGGGGCTTGTCATACCCATCTTGGCTATCTCTGTGCCGTCCAAGCCCACGCCCAAGTCATTTGTGGAGCGGTTCTTGAAGAAGATGAAGGTTCCAGACTGGGATCGTGGAACCGAGACCCAGAAGACCGCCCGCTTCCATCATCTCGTTGAGCAGTGCGGCGTTCTGGTGCTCGTCGTGGACGACTTCCACCATTTCTACGATAAGGCTTCGCATAAGGTGCAGTACCAAGTCACCGATTGGCTGAAGATCTCGATGCAGGAAACGGGAGTCTCCGTAATAGCCAGCGGCCTGCCATCAATGCGCGACGTTATCAACAAGAACGAGCAGCTCGAAGGACGCTTTGGCCACCCCGTGGTGATGCCGCGCTTCAACTGGGCGGAGGAGGATAGCCAAGGTGAGTGGCTAGGTGTGCTCGACGGATTTGACGAAGTTCTCGCACCCCACTTCGACATGCCGAAGCTAGGTGATGACGAGCTAGCGTTCCGCATGTACTGCGCGACCGGTGGTCTCATCGGCTACTTGACCAACGTACTCCGCCAAATGGTGTGGAACGCGTGCGGTGAAAACAGGAGAAAGATAACTCTCGCTGACTTGGACGTCGCCTATCGGCAAGCCGTCTGGAGACTTGATGAGCGGAAGGTTGGCGACGACGAAATCACCCCATTGCAAGAACGATGGGACGCAGGTGCGATTGTTCCTGCACTGGCCGCGGCGGCGGAGGTGGGGAAGCCCGTCTTTGACCCTGCAGTTCCGAAGAGAACTCGCGCGAACCCGGACCTCTCAAAGATTCTTACGGCATGACCTCTCGTGAAGTGGCACCTCTGCTGGTGCGAACCCCGGCTCAACGTCCCGACGAGAGCACCTGGGGGTACATTCTTCGGCTTTCTGCCGCGAATGGATACACCAGCCCAATTGGCCTGCTCGCGCTGGTTGGCATTGGTCCGACAGACGCGAGCGGCTTAAGTCTGGACCGCACAAAGCTCGCTCCTGCTCTTGGCGAGAACGGACACAGTCTGCGTTCGTACATGTTCAATGCACAAGGCACCTTTGAATTCCAGGAAGCGGGTCTTATCCCTGGGAGTGAGTTGCTAGCTGGCGGCAGCCGAGTCTGCGTAGAGTGCTTTCGGGAATCTGGCTTCATGCCCGCATGGGCCGACCTTCGGCTCGCCGATGCATGCCCTCTGCATAAGCGTCTTCTCGCAACGGAGTGTGCGCAATGCTCCCAAAGGCTAACTTGGCGGCGCCGTTCGCTCATTCAGTGCTCGTGCGAATCTGAACTTAGCGAGCTTGACTGTGATGACGCGACGACTGAGCACTGTGACTTGGTGTCATGTTTGATTGATCTCAGCCAAGGACGTAAGCCTCCGGATGGGATGGTTCCAATCGGATTTGGGGATATGACGCTGAGTCGGATGCTGGCACTTTGCAGAGGGATGGCGTCGCTTTACCTTCGAATCTTCAAGGATGCGAAGTTGAGTGAAAGTCAACGGGCGGCGCGCATGCTCAAGGATTGGCCGCGTAATGTTTACCGGATGATTGACGTTCTAGCAGCCGGCGAGGAAACCGATGTCACGCACGGCGGCATACTGCTGAGACGCCACGCCCACTGGGCCTATAAACAGCTATTCCACTATGTTAGAGATGCTGGCGACATAGCTGAGCTTTCGTCGGTCCTCGCTCGATATGTGCCCGGGGATCCCACGGAGGCTAGGGTGGAACTTTCGATTCCGCATCGAACACGCGAGCGCGCGGCGACGAAGACGAACAAACCGAAGAAACAGCGAAGGGTGAATCGCGCGCCTACTCTGGCGATCCGGCTCGTGGCTGCTCGTCTTGGCATCAACGTAGCGGCGCTGATCTACCTGCGTAAGAACGGTATCTTTCAAGTACATCAAGGCGCGGCAAAGACGACTCGGTTCGAACTGGCAGACGTCGAAGCGTTTGAGTCAAAAGTCTCTGAGATTGCCGTTAGCGGGCAAGAGGACAGCCAATCGATATCGTTGGAAGAGCTATTTCTTCGCAAGTTCATCGGTGATGGCAAGGGCGTCCTGCTTAAGGCAATCTTCGATGGTCAGCTTGTACCAGTCTCGCGAAATGGTCCCAAGTTGTCGGATCTGATGCTCCCTCTCCAAGAGGCGGAGTGTTTAAGAAAGGCCCTTCGGCAAAGCAGCATGGGCGGGACTTTGAGCTGTGAGGAGGCCGGCGAGCTACTTGGATACGCAGCGAACACGGTGGCTTCGCTTTGCAGGCGCGGCTTACTTCGCGGATACAAGAGCGTGATTGGGTTCAGGGTCGACCCTAGCGGTCTTGCAGAGTTCAAAGAAACATACGTGAGCTTTGCTGAAATAGCGCGACAGGAAGCTACGGTTAGCAGGTCGCTCATCAACGCTGCGCAGGAAGCGCAAGTTGAAGTGCTTCGTGACCTCGCGCAACCTGGGCTGTATCTGTTCCTACATAAGGCTGATGTTGGTCGGCTGTTGCAGCAGTTCCGTGACCCTCGGAAACGATCGGAGCTCACGAAATCGACCCCCTACGATTCGGCCGGGATCCAAGACCCGGAAGCGCGATTGCGCGAGCTGGTAGCAAAGCGCGAGTTCCTTCCACGCGCCAGCCCCAAGAGAGCTAAGCAACGGCAAGGGGAGCAATAGAACTCTCAAGTTATCCACACTTTGGTGGTGGCGACGGCGCAGACGGCGTAGCGTCTCCCGCGTGACAGCCATCATGAAACCTGTCGGCTCTCGGTAAGCTTCCCAGCCAAGCCCAGCTCTGTCGGGGGGCGGGGTGTCTACACCTCCAGAGGAAATCGACCATCGGGAGCGCAGGCTGCGGCTTCGATTTCGCCCATGTCATCGAGCCAGTCCTGGTGGCCTTGCCACCAGTCCTCGAGTTCGTGTACTTCTCGACCTGAGAAGCCGTGTTCAGTCCAGAGGTTCAATTGCCACCGCATCTCGTAAAACCCGTCAAGAAGTCGAGGCGCCGCTGCTAACAATCGTGCTGTGTTCAGGTCAGCAATGTTGGAAGCCACCGGATTGCCTTCGTCGTCGACGACGTCGAACAGGCGGGGGTCTGACGGGCTTGTGTGGATATACAGGCTAAGCGGTATACGGGGGCCGCTGACTCGGCGAGGCTCGGGGGACATGGTGACTAAAGATGACTGCGATGCCACATTTAGTCGATCGTTTTAGCCGACGCTGCTTGCGGAGGGCCCCTTCAAGGCGATGTCTTCAGATCTGGAAGGCGTAGCTTCAACGAGGCTGCGAAACTTTCACTTAACGCGTTGCCACATGCCGGAAGTTTCGCTTTATGGCGGTCAAAACTTTCAAGTTATGCCCGGTGAACTCTGATGCTTCAGAGGGGGCGGACTTTCACGTTTTGGTGCTGCGCACATGACGGCGGCGCCTGGCCCGACCCTGCGCGCTGCAGGGTCGGGCCGCGTTGCCGCATGATGCGGGCCATGTCGCGGCTGCGAAACCTCCTCGGCGTCCTGCTGCTGCTGCTGGGCTGCCTGGCCGTGGCCGGGCAGGCCGTCGCGGGCGCGGCGGCCGGCTACAGCGACTGCTGCCTGCAGGGGTGCGAAGGCATGGCCCACTGCACCCAGGCGGCCTGCCAGGCCTGCGCCGCGCCGCTGGTCGGCCCGGCCCCGGCGACGCCGGCCGCGGCGCCCTGCGGGGCGACACCGCTGCCGCAGGCCACACCGGCCCTGGGCCACGGCCCGATGCATGAACCCTGGACACCGCCCGACTAGGGCGATGCTGCACCTGACCCCTGCATCATCAACAACCCAGGAGAAATTCCATGACATCCCGACTCATCAAGATCGGCGCGGCTGCCGCGCTGCTGTGCGGCTCGGCCGCGGCGCTGGCCGCCCAGGCCTGCTGCGGCGACCTGGCCTGCTGCCTGCAGCAGCTGATCTGCTGCCTTTGAGGCCGCACTGATGTCTCGCTGACCCGAGACAGGCCGGCGCCTCGGGCGCCGGCTTTTTTCTGTCCTCCTGCCTTGTCTCCCGGACCGTCGCCGATGCCCGCCCCTCTCGACACCGTGCGTGCCTACCTGGCCGCCTATGCCGCACGCGACCTCGCCGCGCTGGCGCCGCTGCTGGCCGAGACCGTCACGCTGCGCGACTGGCAGATCCGCGTCGTCGGCAAGGCCGCCGCGCTGGCCGAGACGCGCCGCAATTTCGAGGCCGCGGCGCAGCTGCAGATCGAACTGCTGAGCGCCTGCGAGCGCCCCGGCGGCGTGGCGGCCGAGCTGCGCATCGTCGTCGATGGCCGCGACATCCTGCATGTCGTGGATGTGTTCGACCTCGATGCGGCCGGCCGCATCACGGCCATCCGCGCCTACATCGGCCGCGGCGACGACGAGGCCGGCACGGCTGCCGGCGGCCTGAACGAGCGGTAGACGCCACGCCGCTCCGGCCGGCTCAGCACCAGCTGCCAGAGCTGGCCCTGGCGCGAGCGGAAGAAGCCCGCGCAGCTCAGCAGGTAGTAGCGGAACATGCGGCGGAACGCCTCGTCGTAGCCCGCGCGCAGCCGCGGCCAGGCCGCCTCGAAGCGCTCGGCCCAGCACATCAGCGTGCGGTCGTAGTCGGGCCCGAAGTTGTGCCAGTCCTCGACGATGAAGCGCCCTTCCAGCGCGCCGGCCAGCTCGCCGGGCGACGGCAGCTTGCCGTTGGGGAAGATGTAGCGCTCTATCCACGGGTCGGTGTGCGGCGCCCGCCGGTCCACGCCGATGCTGTGCAGCAGGAACAGGCCGTCCGGCGCCAGCAGCCGGCGCGCGGTGTCGAAGTAGACGCCGTAGTTCTTCAGCCCCACATGCTCGAACATGCCGACCGACACGATCTTGTCGAAGCGCCCCTGCAGCGCGCGGTAGTCCTGCAGCAGCAGCGTGACGGGCAGGCCGCGGCAGCGCGCCTCGGCCAGCGCCAGCTGCGCCTTGCTGATGGTGATGCCGGTCACGCGCACGCCGTAGCGCACGGTGGCGAAGCGCGCCAGCCCGCCCCAGCCGCAGCCGATGTCCAGCAGCGTCTCGCCGGGCTGCAGCGCCAGCTTGCGGCAGATCATGTCCAGCTTGTCGAGCTGGGCCTGCTCCAGCTCATCGGCATGCGCCCAGTAGGCGCAGGAATAGATCATGCGGCTGTCCAGCATGGCCTCGAACACGTCGTTGCCCACGTCGTAGTGGCGCTCGCCGACCTGGTGGGCGCGGTCCACGCTCTGCAGGTTGAACAGCCGCTGGCGCAGCCCCTCCAGCAACAGCTTCAGCCGGGCGGCGGCGGGGGCGGTGCGGTCCAGCTCGGCGCGCAGCAGGCGCTCGAACATCAGGTCCAGCCGTTCGCAATCCCAGTCGCCGTCGACATAGGCCTCGCCCGCGCCCAGCGACCATTGCGTGAGGATGCGGCGGTAGGCGCGCTGGTCGTTGACGCGCATGTCCCAGGGCCGCGTGCCGTTGATCTGCACGTCGGCGCGCGCCAGCAGCTCGCGCAGCGCGGTCGGCGGGCGCAGCGCCGGTTGCGGGCCGGGTTCCTGTGGCCCCGGCCAGGTGGCAGGCTCCGAGTGCATGGGCGTGGGCTCCTTGCAGCAGGCCCCGTTCCGGCGGGCGGACCGCGCGGCGGATGGGGCCCGGCCAGTGTGCCGCCGAGTCGGCCCCCGCGCAGCCCCAATGTCGAGGGCGGCGTAGCGCAGCCGCCGGGAGGCTAGGCCTTGTCGGTGGCCAGCAGCAGGCTGGTCTCGCTGCCGGCAATGCCGGCGATGCGACGGATGCTGTTCAGCACGCCGTCGAACGCCTCCAGGTTGTCGGCGCGCAGCTCGGCGATCAGGTCCCAGCGGCCGTTGGTCGGTGAGCGTCCAGCCGCGCCATCTTGAACATCGGCCGGCGGCATAGGAGCCTCGT
>CAXDTK010000304.1:0-6138 GCA_963992225.1 uncultured Comamonadaceae bacterium
ACACCTAAGCCTTCGTCGGCAGCGTCAGATGTGTATAAGAGACAGCCACCAACCCCAAGGCCACCGCCCAACTGCGCAACATCCAGGTCTCCAAAGGAAAGGGCGGCCCGCTGCCGCCCTGCTTCTTCGAGTTTACCCGGGGGTCAGCGGCCCGGCTGACCCAGCTCAAGCCGCCGCTTACTCGCGGTCACCGCCCAGCAGCCCGCCCAGCAGGCCGGCGCCGGCAAAGCCGCCCAGCACCGAGCCCTCTTCCCGACCGCCGCCACCGGTCTGCGGCGCCGCGGCAAAGATGCGCGAGGCCAGCCGCGAGAACGGCAGGCTCTGCAGCCAGACCTCGCCGGGGCCGGTCAGCCGAGCCAGGAACAGGCCCTCGCCGCCGAACAGCGCCGTCTTGATCTTGCCCACGTACTGGATCTCGAAGTTGACGCCGGGCGTGTAGGCCACCACGCAGCCGGTGTCCACCAGCAGCGTCTGGCCCGGCTGCAGCGTGCGGCGCACGACCGTGCCGCCGGCATGCACGAAGGCCAGGCCGTCGCCTTCGAGCTTCTGCATGATGAAGCCCTCGCCGCCGAAGAAGCCGGTCGACAGCTTCTGCTGCAGCGCGATGCCCAGCGACACGCCACGGGCGGCGCACAGGAAGGCGTCCTTCTGGCAGATCAGCATGCCGCCGAGCTGGCGCAGGTCCATCGGCAGGATCTTGCCCGGGTAGGGCGCGGCGAACGCCACGCGTTGCTTGCCCGCGCCGTTGTTGGTGTAGACGGTGGTGAACAGCGATTCGCCGGTGATCAGCCGCTTGCCGGCGCCCAGCAGCTTGCCGAGGAAGCCGCCGCCCTGGTTGGCCGAGCCGTCGCCGAACACGGTGTCCATCGCGATGCCGGCGTCCATGAACATCATCGAGCCGGCTTCGCCGATCGCTGCCTCGCCGGGGTCCAGCTCGACCTCGACGAACTGCATCTCGGCACCCTTGATCTCGTAATCCACCACGTCCATCGCCATGCCCATCTCCTTTGCGGTACTGCTGGAAAAAACGGGCCGCATGATAGCCAGCGCCGCGCCCGCTGCCGAAAGAAAAGGCGCTTTGCTTGTTGGCGGGTGACGCGCCCGAGACCGGGGTTGGCAGGAGGGCGGGCAGGCCTGTTGCGGAGGGCAAGGAGGAGGTCGCGCAGCGGTCGGGGGACTGAGCCCGGACACAAACGGCCCTGAGGGCTGTTTGTGCCTGGCGAAGGATCGGGCCTCTGGCCCGAGCAACGCAGCAGCAGGCCTGCCCAGCCTCCTGCTGAGTTGTAGTCGGCCTTCGTCGATCCAAACGGCGGCGGCCCCCGCCGGGGCGTGCAGGTGCGCAATGGCGCAGGTAAAGGAGGAGGGCCGCGCAGCGGCCCGGGGGACACGGAGCCATTGCGCGCCTGTGCGACCCGGCGCCACCCGAATCGCGCCGATTTCGGCGCCCCGCCTGTGGCTCACCAGTCAACGCACAAAGCGCCAAAGAGAAACGGCCGCGCGAGGCGGCCGTGGCAGTGCGGGGCAACCCGCTCAGCCCATGTGCATGCCGCCGTTGCAGGAGAAGTCGGCGCCGGTGGAGAAGCCGCTGTCCTCGCTGGCCAGCCAGGTGACGATGGAGCCGATCTCCTCCGGCGTGCCCAGGCGCTTGACGGGGATGGTCGCGACGATCTTCTCCAGCACCTCGGGCTTGATGGCCTTGACCATGTCGGTGCCGATGTAGCCGGGGCTGACGGTGTTGACCGTCACGCCCTTGGACGCCAGCTCCTGCGCCAGCGCCATCGTGAAGCCGTGCATGCCGGCCTTGGCGGCCGAGTAGTTGGTCTGGCCGGCCTGGCCCTTCTCGCCGTTGACCGAGCTGATCTGGATGATGCGGCCCCAGCCCTTTTCCACCATGCCCGGCACGACCTGCTTGGTCACGTTGAACATGGAGTTCAGGTTGGTGTCGATGACGGCCTTCCAGTCCTCGGGCGTCATCTTCAGGAACATGCGGTCGCGGGTGATGCCGGCGTTGTTGACCAGCACGTCGATGGCGCCATGCTCGTCGATGGCCTTGGTGAAGGCCTCGACGGTGGAGTCCCAGTCGGCCACGTTGCCGACCGACGCGTAGAAGCTGTAGCCCAGGGCCTTCTGCTCGTCCAGCCACTTCTGGAAGTCGCGGCTGGGGCCGCAACCGGCGATGACCTTGAAGCCGGCCTTGGACAGCTTCTGGCAGATGGCGGTGCCGATACCGCCCATGCCGCCGGTGACGTAGGCAACTTTCTGGCTCATGGTGTGTCTCCTGTTGTGATGGGTGAGGGTATCAACGTTCGACGGTCAGGGCCACGCCCATGCCGCCGCCGATGCACAGCGAGGCGATGCCCTTCTTGGCGTCGCGCCTGACCATCTCGTGCAGCAGCGTGACCAGCACGCGGCAGCCGCTGGCGCCGATGGGGTGGCCCAGCGCGATGGCGCCGCCGTTGACGTTGACCTTGCTCAGGTCCCAGCCCATCTCGTTGTGGACCGCGCAGGCCTGGGCCGCGAAGGCCTCGTTGATCTCCAGCAGGTCCAGGTCGGCGGGCTTCCAGCCGGCGCGCGCCAGCGCCTTCTGAGCGGCGGGCACCGGGCCCATGCCCATGTAGGCCGGGTCCAGGCCGGCGCTGGCGTAGGAGGCGATGCGGGCCAGCGGCGTCAGGCCCAGCGCGGCGGCCTTGGCGGCGGTCATCACCATCACGGCGGCGGCGCCGTCGTTCAGGCCCGAGGCATTGCCGGCCGTCACGCTGCCGGCCTTGTCGAACGCCGGGCGCAGGCCCGCCAGGGCCTCGGCATTGCTCTTGCGGTTGATGAACTCGTCGGCGGCGAAGACGACGGGGTCGCCCTTCTTCTGCGCGATGCTGAAGGGCACGATCTCGTCGGTGAAGCGGCCGGCGTCCTGCGCGGCGGCGGCCTTCTGCTGCGAGGCCAGGGCCAGCGCGTCCTGCTGTTCGCGCGTGACGCCGTACTTCTTGGCGACGTTCTCGGCGGTGATGCCCATGTGGTACTGGTTGTACACGTCCCACAGGCCGTCGGTGATCATGGTGTCGACCATCTTCCAGTCGCCCATGCGCTGGCCGTCGCGCGAGCCCGGCAGCACGTGGGGGCTGAGGCTCATGCTCTCCTGGCCGCCGGCGATGACGATGTCGCTGTCACCATCGCGGATGGCCTGGGCGGCCAGCATCACGGCCTTCAGGCCGGAGCCGCAGACCTTGTTGATGGTCATGGCCGGCACGGCCTGCGGCAGACCGGACTTGATGACGGCCTGCCGCGCCGGGTTCTGGCCCACGCCTGCCGTCAGCACCTGGCCGAGGATGACCTCGTTGATCTGGTCGCCCGTCAGGCCGGTGCGGCGCAGCAGGTCCTGGATGACGGCGGCGCCCAGTTCGCTGGCGGGCGTCTTGGCGAGGGTGCCACCGAACTTGCCGATGGCGGTGCGCGCGGCGGCGACGATGACGATGTCTTGCTGGCTCATGGTGTCTCCTCGTAGGGGGTCAGGCTTTGACCTTGACGTAGCGGCCCGGGGCGGGCTCGATGGCTTTGAACTTGCGGTTGCCGGGCGTCTTGGGCGCGGGCTTGGCGGCGCCGGCATGCGCGGCCAGCCAGGCGGACCAGTCGGGCCACCAGCTGCCCGGGTGCTCCACGGCGCCGTCGAGCCAGGCGTCGGCGTCCGCCGGCAGCGCCGCCGTCTTGGCGATCCAGTGCGAGCGCTTGCCCTTGGCCGGCGGGTTGATGACGCCGGCGATGTGGCCCGACGCGCCCATCACGAAGCGCCGCTTGCCCTTGAACAGCTGCGTGTTGCGGTAGGCGCTGGTCCAGGGAACGATGTGGTCCTCGCGCGAGCCGTAGATGTAGACCGGCGCCTGGATGGCGCCCAGGTCCACCTTCTCGCCGCAGACCGTCAGACGGCCCGGGATCTTCAGCTCGTTCTGCAGATAGGTGTGGCGCAGGTACCAGCAGTACATGGGCCCCGGCAGGTTGGTGGAGTCGCCGTTCCAGTACAGCAGGTCGAAGGCCGGCGGCGCCTCGCCCTTGAGGTAGTTGCCCACCACGTAGTTCCACACCAGGTCGTTGGGTCGCAGGAAGCTGAAGGTGGTGGCCAGCTCCTGTCCGTGCAGCAGCTGCGGGCCCTGCGGCGCGTCGGGGCCCAGTGTGGCCTCCCGCAGACGCACGCTGGCCTCGTCGACGAAGATGTCCAGCACGCCGTTGTCGGCAAAGTCCAGCAGCGTGGTCAGCAGCGTGACGCTGGCGGCCGGCTGCTCGCCGCGCGCGGCCAGCACGGCCAGTGCCGTGGCCAGGATGGTGCCGCCGACGCAGAAGCCGAGCGTGTTGATCTGCGGCTGGCCGGAGATCTCCTGTACCACGCGGATGGCCTGGATGGCGCCCTGCTCCACGTAGTCGTCCCAGGTCAGGTGCCTGACCGACTCGTCGGGGTTGCGCCAGCTGACCACGAACACGCGGTGCCCCTCGGCCACCGCGTAGCGGATCAGCGAGTTGTCGGGCTGCAGGTCCAGGATGTAGAACTTGTTGATGCAGGGCGGCACCATCAGCAGCGGCCGCGTCTTGACCTGGGCGGTCAGCGGCGCGTACTCGATGAGCTGGAACAGCGCGTTCTCGAACACGACGTTGCCGGCCGTGGTGGCGACGTTCTTGCCCACCTCGAAGGCGCTCTCGTCCGTCTGCGACACATGGCCGCGCTGCACGTCGCCCCACAGCTGCTGCAGGCCGCGCGCCAGCGTCTCGCCGTGGCTGTCCAGCGCCAGCTTCTGCGCCTCGGGATTCAGGGCCAGGAAGTTGCTCGGCGAAGCCGCATCGACGAACTGCTGCACCGCGAAGCGGATGCGCGCCTTGGTCTTGTCGTCGGCCTCCACGCTGGACGCCATCTGCTGCAGCGTGCGGCCGTTCAGCAGGTAGAGCTGGGCCAGGAAATGCGCCGCCGGGTTGGCCCGCCACTCGGGCGCGGCAAAGCGCCGGTCACTGACGGGGGGCGCCTCGCCATGGCCCAGCGAGGCGTTCCACAGCGCGGTGGCCTGCTTCAGGTAGTCGGCCTGCAGCTCGGCCAGCGCGGCGGGCGAGATCTGGGGCAAATGGGCCATCTGCTGCATCAGGTCCGCAAAGGGCGGCCCGTCTGTGGCGGGCGGCGCGTCGTTCTTCTTGCGAGTGGCCATGTCTTCCTCGGAGTCGTCCGCTGCCGCGGTCCTGCATCGGTTTGCTGCAATAAGCTTGCCACATCCCGCCGAACCTCTCTTGTAACTTGGGGCGCTGACGCGCCCATGACACCATGTACCTCGTCGCCATCGCCTGGGCCTACGTCGCGTTGATGATGGCGGCCGCCGAAGCGCTGAGCCCGCAGGGCACGCTGTTCGGCGCCTTCGTCACGCTGATGCTCTACGGCGTGCTGCCGCTGGGCCTGCTGCTCTACATCCTCGGCACGCCGGGCCGCCGGCGGCGCAGGCGCGCGGCGGACCAGGCGCCCGCCGCCGCACCCGACTCAGCGGGCGAGGGCGATGCAGGCGGCCATGCGGCCCCGCGGCCGGCCCAGGGCCTCGCCGCGGAACGAGAAGAACCGTGACTCCTCGGTCAGCGTGCACCAGCCGCCGCCGCTGACCCGGGTGACACCGGCCGCGGCCAAGCGTTCGCGAGCCAGCAAGGCGAGGTTGGCGCGCCAGCGGGGCTGCGGGTTCGGGCGGTAGACGAAGCCGGGCTGGTCGCGCGGCACCGGCTCGCGGCCGAAGGCCTGCAGAACCTCCGGCCCCACCTCGAAGGCCTCCGGCCCGATGCAGGCACCCAGCCAGGCCTGCACGTCGCGCGGCGCGCAGGCGGCCGCCTCGCACAGCGCCGCCACCGTGTTCTCCAGCACACCGGCCGCCAGCCCGCGCCAGCCGGCATGCGCGCCGGCCACGCCGCCGGGCGCGGTGAACAGCACCGGCAGGCAGTCGGCCACCAGGATGGCCACGGCAAGGTCCGGGTCGGTCGACACCGCGGCGTCCGCGGCGGGTGCGTTGTCGTCATGCCAGCCGGGCTGCAGCCGCACCACCTCGGCGCCATGCACCTGGTCCAGGAACACCGGCCGCGGGGCGCGCCGGCCCGCCCGCGGCGCGCGGGGGGGGCGCGGGGGGGGGGGGGCGC
>CAXDTK010000305.1:0-6136 GCA_963992225.1 uncultured Comamonadaceae bacterium
GCCTTCTTCGGCAGCGTCAGATGTGTATACTCGTCTGGCGTCGGGGGGCGGGGCGGCGTGCAGGGCCTCGATCAGGCCCAGCACCGGTTGAAGTCGGAAGTCCAGCTCGGCCCGCAGCGCGCGCTGCACGTCGGCCCAGAAGCGGGCGCGCCAGCGCAGCGGGTCGGCGGCGTGGTGGGTCTCGGCGCGGCGCGTCAGCAGCGCCGGCAGGCCGGCCAGGCCCTGGCGTTCCTGCGCCTGCAAGGCCTGCTCGAACACCGCATCCAGCTGGGCCAGCCGGGCCAGCGCGCCGCTGGCCTCGGCCAGCCGTGGCCGCAGCCGCTCGCGCAGGCTGGCCACGCGGGCGGCCATGCCGCGCTGGCGCTGGGCGTGGTGCAGGCGGTAGGGCGCCAGCAGGTCGGCCAGCGGCACGCCCGCGGGCGCGGGCTGGGCGGACTCGTGCGCCAGCAGCGCGTCGTCGAAGGCGCCCAGCAGCTCGGCCTGCAGCCGCTCCAGCGCGGCCTGCGCCCAGGCCGCGGCGTCGGCGCGGGCCGGCGCGTCGACGCCCTGGGCCGGCGGCGCGGCCAGCACCTGCGACAGCCCGATGGCGTCTGCCCAGCCCAGCCCCGCGCCCAGGCGCTGGGCCAGCGGCGCGGCCGGCGCCGGGGCGACGCCCCATTGCAGCAGCAGCCGGGCCAGCGGCTGGGGCGCGGCATGGCCCGTCGTCCCGGCGGGGGGCTGCTGAAGGGTGGCTTGCATGCGGAAAAGGCTGCTCGGTGGCCGAGCGGGAAAAAAGGGCGAGATTTTAGTGACTGCCCCGCTGACCGCGGGCGGCAGCACCAGCGCGGCGAGCGGCCGACGCAGAATCACGCCATGCAATCCCACGACCTCGCCGAATGGCGCCACGACCACCTCTTCGACAGCGGCAACATCGCCGGCGAACGCAGCACTCGGCGCGTGATGTGGATCACCGCCGCGATGATGCTGATCGAGATCGCGGCCGGCTGGTACTACAACTCCATGGCCCTGCTGGCCGACGGCTGGCACATGAGCAGCCATGTGGTGGCCATCGGCCTGAGCGCCTTTGCCTACGCCGCCGCCCGCAAGCATGCCGGCGACCCGCGCTTTGCCTTCGGCACCTGGAAGATGGAGGTGCTGGGGGGCTTCGCCAGCGCCGTCTTCCTGATGGTCATCGCGGCGCTGATGGTCTGGGGCTCGGTGGAACGGCTGCTCAACCCCGAGGCCATCCATTACCCCGAGGCGCTGGCCATCGCGGTGCTGGGCCTGCTCGTCAACCTGGGCTGTGCGCTGATCCTGGGCGCGGCCCACCATGGCCATGATCACGGGCACCACCACGGACATGACCATGGCCACGGGCACGGGCATGCCCACGGCGACGAGGCGCACGCCCATCACCACGACCTCAACCTGAAGTCCGCCTACCTGCACGTGGTGGCCGATGCCGCCACCTCGGTGGCCGCGATCGCCGCGCTGGCCGGCGGCTGGTGGCTGGGCTGGGCCTGGCTGGACCCGGTCATGGGCATCGTGGGCGCCATCGTCGTGGCGGTCTGGGCCCAGGGGCTGATCCGCGAGACCGGCAAGGTGCTGCTGGACCGCGAGATGGACCACCCGGTCGTGGACGAGATCCGCGAGGTGATCGCCGCGCGCGGCGCGGTCAGCCAGACGCTGATCGCCGACCTGCACGTCTGGCGGGTGGGCCGCGCCACCTATGCCTGCGCGATCAGCGTCGTCACGCACGACGCCGCGCTGACGCCGCGCGAGGTGCGCGCCTGGCTGAGCGTGCACGAGGAGATCGTGCACACCACCATCGAGATCCACCGCTGCGAGGCCTGCTGATGGCCACCGCGGCCTACAGCAACGTCAGCACGGCCGTGGCCGACGTCGAGCTGCGCAACCGTTGTGGCCGCTGGCTCAACGGTCACCGGCCGCTGCCCAGCATGCGCGAGTCGCTGCTGGCACTGGCCGGGCTGCCCGAGGCGCAGCTGCCGTCCGACGTCTATGGCCAGGGCCGCGCGCTGCAGGCCCTGGAGGCCGATGTGGCCGGGCTGCTCGGCAAGCCGGCGGCGCGCTTCATGCACAAGGGCGTGGCGGCGCAGCTGGCCGCGCTGCGCGTGCACTGCGGCGATGGCGACGGGCCGGTGGCGCTGCACCCGCAGAGCCACATCGCGATCGACGAGGCCGACGCCTTCGAGGCGCTGCTGGGGCTGCGCGGCCTGCGCATCGGCGCGCCGGACCGGGCGCCCGACGTGGCCGGGCTGCTGGCCTTGGCCGAGCGGCCGGCGGTGGTGGTGGTCGAGCTGCCGCTGCGCCGCGGCGGCTACCGCCTGCCGGGCTGGGAGGAGCTGGTCGCCATCAGCCGCTGGTGCCGTGCCGCGCGCGTGCCGCTGCACTTCGACGGTGCCCGGCTGTGGGAGGCCGCGGCCCATTACGACCGGCCGCTGGCGGAGATCGCGGCGCTGGCCGATTCGGTCTACGTGTCGTTCTACAAGGGTCTGGGCGGCCCGGCGGGCTGCGTGCTGGCCGGCAGCGATGTCTTCATCGCCGCGGTGGGCCCCTGGCAGACGCGCCTGGGCGGCAACGTCCACACGCTGCACCCCTTCGTGCTGGGGGCGCTGCAAGGCCTGCGCACGCAGCTGCCGCAGATGCCGGCCTACCGGGCGCGGGCGCAGCGGCTGGCGGCCGCGCTGACCGCCGTGCCGGGCTGGCGCGTGGCGCCCGAGCCGCCGCAGGTCAACGCCTTCCAGCTGCACCTGCCGGTGCCGGCCGAGGCGCTGCGCGAGGGCCTGCTGGCGGTCGCCCGGCAGGACGGCTTCTGGCTGGGCGGGCGGGCCGTGCCGTCCACCGTGCTGCAGGGCGGCGCGATGCTGGAGGTGGTGATCGGCGACGCAGCGGCGGGCTGGACCGATGACGAGGCGGTCGCCGCGCTGCGGCGGGCCTTGGCCCACGCCACGGGCTAGCCGCGGCGTCAGCAACGTCGCACCAAAAGCAATCGGCCGCCAGGCATGCCATGGCGGCCGATCGGGGCTGCGGCTCGTCGTGCGAGCGCGCGGGGGCCTTACCTGCGGCCGGAGCCACCGCCGGGCGGCGGGCCGGAGCGGCGCTCCAGGTGGCGGAAGGTGATGCGACCCTTGCTCAGGTCGTAGGGCGACATTTCCAGCGACACGTTGTCGCCGGCGAGGATGCGGATGTGATGCTTGCGCATCTTGCCGCCGGTGTAGGCGATGACCTGATGGCCGTTCGTCAGCGTGACGCGAAAGCGCGAGTCGGGCAGGACTTCATGGACCACGCCCTGCATTTCAATCAGTTCTTCTTTGGCCACTTATGGGGCTCCTCTGAGAGAGGTTGAACGAAAGGCCGCATGGGCGACCTGCCGGCAAGAGGCGCTGCCGCGGCGGCGCCGTCAATGACGATGCGCCCAGGCCAGGCCTTCGGTCCTGGCGTAGCGCATGGCGGCCTGCGAGCTGCGGAAGCACGGCGTGAAACGCATGACGCGATCCACGCTGGCCATGCCGCGACCCGAGCGGATCGACACCAGCGCGTCGAAGCCGCCGCCCTCGCGGGCCTGGGCCATGGGCGAGACCCGGAAACGGCCCACCTCGATATTGTTGTTGTTCTGCATATGTTGTTCTTCTTGTAGGTGGCCGCCGCGCCGGAATGGCCGGTCGCGGCGGTGTGGAGCGCATGGCGCTCCAGGGTGCGCACGTTCAGAGCGTGCGGATGTTGGAAGCCTGCATGCCCTTGGCACCTTGCGTGGCTTCGAATTCGACCTTGGCGCCTTCGGCCAGCGAGCGGAAGCCGCCGCCGTTCTTGATTTCGCTGTGGTGGGCGAACAGGTCCTTGCCGCCGTTGTCAGGCGTGATGAAGCCGAAGCCCTTGCCGTCGTCGAACCACTTCACGGTACCGGTTTGTGTCGTCATGGTGTTTCCTTTGGAAAATATAAAGATGGATGAAAACCCCCCGCCGGCGTCATGCCATGCGGAGACAGAAACACTCAAGAACACTCACCGGGAGTTTGCTGAAGCGAGCCGCTCGCAAGAAGGGCCAGGGGGTGGCCAGCGGGGCTGCAGATAAGACCTTGAGGAAACGGTCTTGTGCGAATCTATGGGTGCCGAATGTAGCACAGATGCCGCCGGCCTGCAGCCTGCGGCGCCGGGCCGGCGCCGAGGGCATGACAAACGACCGCCTTCCGACCGTCTTCCGGCCGCCGTTTGCCGCGCCGACGCGCCTTCAAGCCTTCTGCGCCAGCAGCTTCTCGATCTCGTCGAGCAGCCGGTCCATGTGGCGCACCAGCGCCTGGTAGGGCGCGGGCGAGTCCATGTCCAGCCCGGCGGCGCGCAGGCGCGGCACCGGGTGCACGCTGCCGCCGGAGCGCAGCACGGCCAGGTAGGTCTCGGGCATGCCCGGCTTCTTCTGCAGCATCTGCTCCGTGAAGAAGGCCGCGCCGGCCATCGAGGTGGCGTACTGGTAGACGTAGAACGGGCGGTGGAAATGCGGCACGAAGGCCCACTCGCTGCACACCACGGGGTCGATCTTCATGACGCCCTGGTCGGCGCCGTGGTACTTGCGCAGCAGGCCGCAGTAGAGCTGCGTCATGCGCTTGCCCGTGAGCGCCTCGCCGCGCTGCAACGCGTCGTGCGTGGCCAGCTCGAACTCGGCAAACATGGTCTGGCGGAAGTAGGACGAGCGCAGCCGCTCGACCGCCTCGGTGAGCAGGTACAGGCGTTCGTCGCGGGTCCTGGCCTGGCCGAGCAGGTGCTGCTGCAGCAGCAGCTCGTTGCTGAACGACGCGATCTCGGCCAGGAACAGCGGGTAACCCGCGGTCTCGAACGGCTGGGTCGCGTTGGCCAGCACCGTGTGCATGCCATGGCCCCACTCGTGCGCGAAGGTGCTGAGGCTGTCGAAGCTGCCCTGGTGGTTCAGGAACACCAGCGGCGTCATGCCGTAGATGCCGCTCTGGTAGGCGCCCGACGACTTGCCCGGCGCGGGGAAGACATGCATGGTCTTGGCGCCCAGCGCCTCGCGCAGGCGGCGCTGGTAGTCCGCGCCCAGCGGCGCGGTGGCGGCCACGGTCAGCGCGCCGGATTCCTCCGGCGTGTAGCGGCGCTCGCTCTTCACGAGGTCGGGGTAGATGTCGTGGTAGGCCAGGTCGGGCAGGCCCAGCAGGCGCTGGCGCAGCTTCAGGTAGCGGTGCAGCGTGGGCAGGCCCTTGTTCGTCTCGGCCACCAGCGTGCGGTAGACCGACTCGGGGATGTCGTTGTCCGCCAGGCTGGCCGCCACGGCGGACGGGTAACCACGCAGCCGCGCGTTGACCACGCCGGTCTCCACGCGCTGGGCCAGCAGGCTGCCCAGCGTGTTCTCCAGCCGGCCATAGGCGCCGAAGAAGCGCTGGAAGACCTGCTCGCGCACCGCGCGGTCCGGGTGGGCGCGCAGGCGGGTGTAGCCGATGTCGTTGAGCTTCTCGGTCCTGCCGTCCACCTCGATCGTGGGCCATTCGGCGTCCACGGTGGTCAGCAGCGTGCGCGCGTTGGTGGCCGCGCCCATGACCGGGCCGAAGGCGGCGACGGCGGCTTCAGCCTCGGGCGTGAGCTGGTGGGCGCCCAGGCGCAGCACGTCGCGCAGGCGCTTCTCGTGCTTCTTCAGGCCCGGCTCGGCGGCCAGCCAGGCGTTGACCCTGGCTTCGCCGAGCTGGCGGATCTCGGAGTCCACCCAGCTCAGCGCGCTGCCCCACTGGCCGCCCAGCGAGCGCAGCAGCGACTGGCGCTCCTGGTTGCGCGCGTCGCGGTTGTCGGTGGAGGCCATGGCGCTGGCGTACACCGCCACGCGGCTGTAGCGCTCGCGCCAGCCGGACAGCGTGTCGAGCGCCTGGCGCAGGCTGGCGGCGTCCTTGGCGAAGCTGCCGCGCAGCGCGGCCAGCTGCGGCAGCGCGGCCTGGATGGCCAGCCGCTCGGCGTCCCAGGCGGCGTCCGTGGCGAACATGGGGGTCAGGTCCCACACATACCGCGCATCGGCGGCAGGCGCGGCGGTGGCCGCCTGGGCGTGGGCGAGGGAGGGGCCGAAGGCTGCACAGGCGGTGGCCAGCAGCGCAGCGAGCAGGGTCGGGCGGGTCGTCATGGGCTGTCTCTTATACACATCTCCG
>CAXDTK010000306.1:0-6093 GCA_963992225.1 uncultured Comamonadaceae bacterium
CCCCGTTGTCAGCCGACGCCGCCGACCAGGCGCAGCATCTGCGCCAGCAGCAGCTGCGGCCGTGCGGGTTTGCCCAGGTGGGCGTCGAAGCCGGCCTCCAGTGCCATCGCGCGGTCGCTGTCGCGCGAGAACGCGGTCAGCGCGATGGCCGGCAGACGGCCGCCCCCGCCCTCGCGGCGACGCAGCTCGCGCATCAGCTCGTAGCCGTCGCGGCCCGGCATGCCGATGTCGCTGATCAGCAGGTCGAAGCCGCGCTGCTGCAGCAGCTCCAGCGCCGCATCGACCGACGCCGCATGGTGCACCTGCACGCCCTGCTCGCCCAGGATCAGCGCCAGCATGGTGGCGGCCTCCATGTCGTCCTCCACCAGCAGCACATGCAGCCCCGCCAGGCCGGCCGGCGCCGCCGCGCCCAGCGCGCCGAAGCCGCTGAGGGCGCCCAGCTCGGCCGGGCTGGTGGTGGCCCGGTCGCCGGGCAGCCAGATGGTGAACTGCGCGCCCTGCCCCGGCCCGTCGCTGGTCACCGACACATGGCCGCCGTGCGACTCGACCAGGTTCTTCACGATGGCCAGCCCCAGCCCCAGGCCGCCATGCTGGCGGTTGCTGGCCGCGTTGCCCTGCGCGAAGCGGTCGAACACGAAGGGCAGGAAGTCGGCCGGTATGCCCTGGCCCTGGTCGGCCACGGTGATGGCGACGCCGCCCTCCTCGGCACGCAGCCGCAGCGTGATCTCGCTGCCGGCGGGCGAGAACTTGATCGCGTTGCCCAGCAGGTTCCACAGCACCTGCTGGATGCGGGCGTCGTCGGCATGGATCTTGAACTGGCCGCGCGGCAGGTCCAGCCGCAGCTGGTGGTCGCTGCGCTGCAGCAGCGGCTGCACCGCCGCCACGGCCGCCGCGATGACGCTGCCGGCGTCCACCCAGTCGAGGTTGAGCGGCAGCTTGCCCACGTTCAGCCGCGACATGTCGAGGATGTCGGAGATCAGCCGCGCCTGGATGACCGCGTTGCGCTCGATGGCCGCCAGCCCGCGCTCCAGCAGCTCGGGCTGGCTGCGCTTTTGCAGCATGTGCGCCCAGTTCATGATGACGTTCAGCGGCGTGCGCAGCTCATGCGACAGCACGGCGATCAGGTCGTCCTTGAGCCGGCTGTGGCGCTCGGCGTTGCCGCGCGCGCTGCGCTCGCGCTCCAGCAGTTCCTGCCGCTGCTGGGCCAGCTGCAGCCGCTGCGAGATGTCGGTGGCGACGATCATCGCGACACCCGGCTCGACATAGCTGGCCGCCGCCCATTCGACCGGCACCAGGCGGCCGTCGGGATGCACCAGCCGGAACTCGGCGTGCCCGCTGTCGGCCGACAGGCCGCGCAGGAATTCGTCGGCCACCGCCGCGTCGGCCGGCGCGGCGAACTCGCGCAGCGCATGGCCCGTCACCGCCTCCAGCGGCCGCCCCAGCAGCGCCAGCATCGCCGGGTTGACCTCGAACAGCGTGCCGTCCACGAGGTCGAGCAGGCAGATGCCGCTGGGCGCGCGCTCGAAGGCCGCACGGAACTTGGCCTCGCTGTGCCGCATCGCATCCTCGGCCTCGCGGGTGCGTACCAGCGCCTGGATGGTGGAGATCAGCACCGCCGGCTCCACCGGATGGGTCAGGTAGGCGTCGGCGCCGGAGTCCAGGCCGCGCACCTTGTCCTCGTCGGTCAGGTAGGCCGCGGTCAGGTGGATGATGGGCAGCTTGAAGGTGGTGGGCTGGCGGCGCAGCCGGCGGCAGACCTCCAGCCCGTCGATGTCGGGCAGGTGGATGTCCAGCACCACGGCCGACAGGCTTTCGTCGGCCAGCGCCAGCGCCTCCATGCCCGACACGGCCTCGACGGTGGGGAAGCCCGCCGCCTGCAGCTGGCGCACGGTGGTGTAGCGCCCGACCGGGTCGTCGTTGACGACCAGCAGCGGGTGACGCGAGCGGTCGAGCTTGCGGGCGCCCATGCCCACGGGCGCGGGCGCCGGCGGATCGGGCGGCACCGCGGGGCTCATGCGGCCGGCCCCCGCGGCGGCGCCTCGGTCAGCCGCAGCGGCACCGTGACCGAGAAGGTCGAGCCGGCGCCGGCGTCGCTGGCCAGCGCGATGCTGCCGCCCAGCAGCTCGGCCAGGCGCTTGCTCAGCGACAGGCCCAGGCCGGTGCCACGCAGCCGCTTCTGGATGGGCGAGTCGAGCTGGGAGAAGTCCTGGAAGATGGCCGCGTGGAACTCCGGCGCGATGCCGATGCCGGTGTCCTTGACCGAGAAGGTGATGCTGTCGCCCTGCTGCACCGCCGACACGCGCACCTCGCCCCGGGTGGTGAACTTCAGCGCGTTGGAGATGAAGTTGCGCAGGATCTGCGACAGCTTGGCGTTGTCGGTGAACAGCTGCGTGGTGCCCTGCGGCTCCTCGAAGATCAGCTGCACGTCGGGGTTCACCAGCACCGGCTTGAACATGCCGCGCAGTGCGGCGAACAGGTCCACCAGCTCGAACCAGGCCGGCGACACGTCGATGCGGCCGGCCTCGACCTTGGCCAGGTCCAGCAGGTCGTTGACCATGTCGGCGAACTCCTCCGACGTGGTGCGGATGAAGTTGATCTGCTTCTCCTGCTCGACGGTCAGCGGCCCGTCGACACGGTCCAGCAGCAGCCGCGTCAGGCTGCGGATGGACGCGATCGGGGTGCGGAACTCGTGGCTCATGTAGGCCAGGAAGCGGCTCTTCAGCTCGGTGGCCTGGCGCAGCTGCTGCGCCTGGGTGTCGAGTTCGGCATACAGCGCCAGCACGCCGGCGTTGGTCTCGTCCAGCTCCTGCTGCAGCAGCCGCACCTGCTGGCGCGCGTCGTCCAGCGCGGCCTGCAGCGCGGGGGCGTCGATGGCGGGCTGTTCCTGCATGCTTCCTCCTCAGTGGCGCCGCACCACCACGACCGTGGCGTCGTCGCGGCCGCGGCAATGGTCCCGCATGATCCAGCCCGCCACCACCATCGGATCGCAGCGCAGCAGGCCTTCGGCCTCGGCCAGGCTCCAGCGCGAGACGATGCCGTCGGAGTGCAGCACGAGCAGCGCATGTTCGGGCCAGTCGTGCACGGTGTCCTGCAGGCGGCGGATCTGCAATCCCAAGGTGCCGGGTTGCGACAGCAGGCTGCGGTCCACGACGCCGGAAACCAGCCGGCCGGCGATGTTGCCGGCGCCAGCGAACACCAGCCGGTCGGGCCCGCGCTCCAGCGCCACGACGGCCACCGCCGCGCCGCGCGTGCTGCGTAGGCTGGGGTGCGCGTCTTCCAGCAGCGCGGCCGGCCCGCCGGCTGCCGAACGCTGGAACAGGTCCAGCATCGTCGCGGCGGCCTCGGCCGCCTGCGGCCCGTGGCCCAGGCCGTCGGCCATCAGCAACTGCGTGCAGCCGTCGCGCACGCGCAGCCCCCAGCCGTCGCCTGAGACCCGCTCGCCCGGCGCGGGCAGCATCAGGCCGGCGATGCTGAAGCCCTGCGCCGCACCCGCCGCGCCCGGCGCACCAGCCGCGGCCGTCGCCGCCTCGAAGCGGGCCGCGATGACCGCACCGCGCCCCGGCAACGAGAACGCGCCGAAGCGTTGCGCCATGCGCCGCACGGCGCCCAGCCCCGTGCCCGCACTGCCGGCGGTGGAAAAGCCGTCCACCAGGCAGCGCTCCACGTCCATGCCGGGGCCGGCGTCCAGCGACAGCAGCTCCACGCCGGTGCCGTCGGCGCCGAGCAGCAGGGCCCCGCCGCCGGCGTGCCGCACGAGGTTGGTGCCCAGCTCGGTCACGCCCAGCGCCAGGCGGCCGGCACAGGCCTCGTCGAAGGCCAGCTCGCCGGCCAGCGCCAGCGCCGCCCGGCGGGCTTCGCCCACCTGGCTGGGGTCCTCGACGACGAACCGCTGGAAGGGGCGCATAGCGCCTACTTCCAGCGCGTGATGGTCACGCGGGTGCCCTGGCCCACGGTGGACTGCAGCGCGAACTCGTTGACCAGCCGCTTGCTGCCCGACAGGCCCTTGCCCAGGCCGCCGCCGGAGGTCCAGCCGTCCTTCATCGCCAGGTCCAGGTCCGGGATGCCCGGCCCCTCGTCGACGAAGGACAGCGTCAGCCCGGCCCGCAGCCCGTCGCGGTGCAGCGTCCATTCCATGACGCCGCCGCCGCCGTAGATCAGCGTGTTGCGCGACAGCTCGCTGGCCGCGGTGATCATCTTGGTCTGGTCGACCAGCGAGAAGTGGATCTGCTGCGTCAACTTGCGCACCAGCTGCCGGCTGCCGACGACGTCGCTTTCGCTGCGGATCGGAACGCTGCCCTCACTCGCCGTCGAATCGGTCGTCATCTGACGGCTCCCGGGTTGCCTGGCTGAGCAGCGCCATGCCGCGCTCGACATCCAGCGCCGTGCGCACGCCGTCCAGCGACAGCCCCAGCTCGACCAGCGTGATCGCCACCGCCGGCTGCATGCCCACCACCACCGAGGTGGCGCCCAGCACGCTGGCGATGCTGGAGATGCTGGCCAGCATGCGGCCGATGAAGGAGTCGACGATTTCCAGCGCCGAGATGTCGATCAGCACGCCGGTGGCGCCGCTGCGTTCGATCTTGTTGGCCAGGTCGTCCTGCAGCGCCAGCGCGGTCTGGTCCATCAGGTCGACCTGGATGGTCACCAGCAGCAGCCGCCCGAGCTGGAGGATGGGGATGCGCTGCATGTCAGTCCGCAACCGGCGCGAGCGGGGCCGTGGCGCCCGCCGGCGGCCTGCCGCGACCGATGACGACACCGGCCCGCTTCATCGCCACCGCCAGCGCGTCGGCCAGCGTCGCCTTGGTGATGATGCCCGTCAGGTCGATGCCCAGGTGCACGATGGTCTGCGCGATCTGGGGGCGGATGCCGCTGATGATGCATTCGGCACCCATCAGCCGGATGGCCGTCACGGTCTTCAGCAGATGCTGGGCCACCAGCGTGTCCACCGTCGGCACGCCGGTGATATCGATGATGGCGATGGTGGAGCCGGTGTCGACGATGCGCTGCAGCAGCGCCTCCATCACCACCTGCGTGCGGCCGCTGTCCAGCGTGCCGATCATGGGCACGGCCAGCACGCCGTCCCAGAGCTTGATGACCGGGGTGGACAGTTCCAGCAGCTCCTGCTGCTGGCGCACGATGATCTCCTCACGGGTGCGCTGGTAGGCCGTCACGGTGAACTGGGCCATGGCGTCGATCAGCGTCGACACCGCCCACACCACCGCCACCAGCGCGCCCGGCTCCTGGCCCAGCCTGCTCTGCAGGCCGGCGAACAGCGGCTTCTTCAGCGCAAGCACGAAGCGGCTGGTGTCCGCCGCGGTGGACCCCTGCGCGGCGCGTGAGCGCGACAGCGCGGCGAGCAGTTCACGCACCGGGGCCCAGGCCGGGCCGTCGATGCCGTCCAGGCTCGCCCCGGCGCGCAAGGCTGCGCCGAAGGCGGCCAGCAGCTGCTGGCTCTCCTGGGTCTCCGTGCCCAGCTCCCGGCCCGCCCCGGCGCTGGCCAGCTCGGCCTGCCATTGGGCCAGCACCTCGGCACCCTGTTGCGTGAGCAGCGATTCGACGGCCGCGTTGTGATCTGCCATAACGTCCTCGTGAGGGAAAAAGGCGCTGCCGGGCCGCTGGCCGGCACCGGCGCCGAGCGCGCTGGATGGTAGCCCAGGGGCCGTGACGTCGATGTCATGGAAAGCCGCCTCAAGGGCCGGTTAGGCACCGATGGCATCGGGCCTGGCGGGCGGCGGCGCCACGCCGCGCCGCGATCCAAGCCGCTGCGCGTAGACCCAGGTGAACTCCGCCCCCACCAGGAACACCTGGGCGGAGTAATAGACCCAGACGAACACCACCGCCACCGAGCCGGCCGCGCCGAAGCCGCTGGCGACACCGGTCTTGCCGATGTACAGGCCGATCAGGAAACGGCCCGCGGTGAACAGCAGCGCGGTCACCGCGGCGCCCACCCAGACGTCGCCCCAGCCCACCTTGACGCGCGGCATGACCTTGTAGATCAGCGCGCACACCGCCGTCGTCAGCGCAAAACCCACCCCCAGGTTGATCGCCTGGGCCAGCCTGTCTCTAATACACATCTACGAGCCCACGACACGG
>CAXDTK010000307.1:0-6087 GCA_963992225.1 uncultured Comamonadaceae bacterium
AGATAGGAGTCCGTCTCGTGGGCTCGGAGATGTGTATAAGAGACAGGTTTCAGGGAGCGCGGGCCAACGGCCTGCGGCCGGCTGGCGGGAACGGGGCGCGGGGGCGCGGTGCCGCGCGGCGCGCGTCAGCGCTTGCGGTCCAGACGGATGGCGCGGGCTAGGCCGCGGCGCTCGCCGCTGTAGAGGCTGGTGTCGAAGGCCTCGTGCTTGCGGCCCTTCTCGACCGACTCCCCGGCGCTCCAGGCCAGCGCCATGTCCGGGGCGGGCAGACGGCGGGTCGGGGATTCGGTGCGTTGCTGGATCTTCGTCATGGCTGGCGGGCCTGTGGGCAGGCTGTCTCGCGGGGAAAGCGCGCGATCAGGGGGACAACGCAACCCGTCCGGCGCCGGTTGACAGGCCGCCAACACTTCTTTGCACTTCCGATTTCCGGACAATGCCGGTTTCGATTCCCGGACCGCTGCGATGACCGTCAAGCTGAAGAAGACCGCGCCCGCCAAGGCCACCCCCCTCACCGCCGTTGACCGCGCGGCCTTCCAGGCGCTGGCGCCGACGCTGCCGGAAGCCACCCGCGCCTGGCTGGCCACGGTGGGTTTCGTCGGCGCGCCCGACACCCATGCGCTGGTCCCCGGGCCCGACGGCCGCCTGGGGCGGGTGTTCGCCGGCGTCGCGCATGCCGCCCATCCGTTTGCGCTGAGCGCCCTGCCGCTGGCCCTGCCCGCTGGTGACTACCGCCTGGACGACGCCGGCCTGGCGCTGCAGCCCGAGGCGGCGGCGATGTCCTGGGAGCTGGGCGGCTACCGCTTCGACCTCTACAAGCCGGCCAAGCGCGAGCCGGCCACGCTGTGGCTGGCCGGCGGCCCCGATGCCGAGCGCGGCCTGGCGCTGGCCGCCGCCATCGCCGCCACGCGCGACCTGGTCAACACGCCGGCCGAGCACATGGGGCCGGCGGAACTGGCCGCGGCCGCCAAGGCGCTGGCCAGGCAGTACGGCGCCAAGTACAGCGAGGTGGTGGGCGACGCCTTGCTGAAGCAGAACTTCCCCAGCATCCACGCGGTCGGCCGTGCGAGCACGCGCTCACCTCGCCTGATCGAGCTGAACTGGGGCAACCCCAAGCACCGCAGGCTGGCGCTGGTCGGCAAGGGCGTCTGCTTCGACACCGGCGGCCTCAACATCAAGGGCGGCGAGGGCATGCGCCAGATGAAGAAGGACATGGGCGGCGCGGCCAACGCGCTGGGCCTGGCCACGCTGATCATGGCGCTCAAGCTGCCGGTGCGGCTGCAGCTGCTGATCCCGGCGGTGGAGAACTCGATCTCGGGCAATGCCTACCGGCCCGGCGACATCATCAAGACGCGCAAGGGCCTGCACATCGAGATCGGCAACACCGACGCCGAGGGCCGCGTGGTGCTGTGCGACGCGCTGGCCTATGCCGCCGAGTCCAATCCCGACCTGGTCATCGACCTGGCGACGCTGACCGGCGCCGCCCGCGTGGCGCTGGGCGCGCAGCTGCCGGCGCTGTTCGCCAAGCACATGGACACGGCGCGCGACCTGGTCGATCTGGGCCTGAAGCTGGACGACCCGCTGTGGCACATGCCGCTGTGGGCGCCGTACCACGCCGGCATCGAAAGCACGCTGGGCGACATCGTCAACACGGGCAAGAGCGCGCTGGCCGGCGCCATCAACGCGGCGCTGTTCCTGGAGGACTTCCTGCCCGTGCAACAGGACTGGCTGCACGTGGACCTGTTCGCCTGGAACGACGCGCCGCGCGCCGGCCGGCCGGTGGGCGGCGAGGCACAGACCATCCGCACGCTGCTCGCCTACCTGGAGCAGCGGTACGCGGCCTGATTACTCGGTCGTGTCCTTGGGCGGCTGCGGGTCGGCCGCCGGCTCGGCCTTCGCGGCCCGGGCGGCCTGGAGGGCTTGAGCCATCTGGGACGGCGCGGCCTGCTCAGGCTGCTGGGGCGCTGGCGTGCGGGCCGGCTGCTGTGGGCGGCCGCCTTCACCACGGGGAGGACGGTCACCACGCGCGGGGCGGTCCCCGCGCGGCTGGTCGCGCCGCCCCCCCTCCGAGCGCTGCTCCGGGCGACGCGGGCCGCGGCTCTCCGGCCGGCCACCGCCGGGGCGGCGGTCGTCGCGGCGGTCATCCCGGCGGGGCTCCCGGGGCGGGGCCGGCGGAGCCTCGGCTCGCTCCTTACGCGCGATCTCCAGCAGGCCCGGCAACTCCTCCGGCACCACGCCCTTGAGCACGCAGAAGTTCGCCTCGGTCAGCGTGGTGCGCTCGAAGTCCCACAGCAGCTGGGCGCGGTTGCGGCGCTGCTGCGCCTCGAGCTGGTGGCGCTGCTGCTCCTGCTGCTGGCGGTCTTGCTGCAGGCCCTTGCGGCGCGCCAGTTCCTCGCGGGCGGCGGCCAGGTGCTCCTCGGTGATCTCGCCGGCCGGGTTGCCGTCGAGGTCGAAGCGGGTCTTGGCCTGGGTCAGCGCGATCAGGTAGCCGGTGCTGCCGGTGTGGCGGCGCAGGAAGGCGCTGAGCTGCGCCTTGCTGAACCTGCCCGGGGCGCGTTCCTGGATGTCGGACTGGATGCGCAACTTGACCGGCCTGGGCCGGCCCGTGAACAGCGCGGGGAACAGGGCCTTGAGCTCGGCCGTCGCGTCCGCAGCGGGCGCGGCAGGCGCGGCCGCGGCCGGCTGGACCGCGGCTTCGGGCTCGGCCGGCTGGACCACGGCTTCGGGCTCGGCCGCCGCGGCGGTCGCGGGCGCCGCCTCGGGCACCGGCGCCGGGGCGGGCGCCGCCTCGGTAGCCGGCGCGGCCGCCGGTTCTTCGGACGGGGTCACGGGATCGGGAAGATCGGAATTCATCGCAAAGCCGTCGAAGCGGCGGCAAACAGGCAAGGGGCGGGATTGTCGGCCATCATGCCGCCCTGCACGCCATCCCCTGGAAAGGCCGCCCGATGCACCTCCAAGGCTCCTGCCATTGCGGCAAGATCAAGTTCTCCGTCGACGCGGACTCGCCCGTGCCCTTCATGCGCTGCTACTGCAGCATCTGCCGCAAGACGGCCGGTGCCGGCGGCTACGCGATCAACCTCGGCGCGCTCACGCACACGATGAAGGTCAAGGGCAAGCGCCATCTGCGCATCTATCGCGCGCAGCGGCCCGACCCGGACGGCGAGGGCACGCACGCCAGCAGCGCGCGGCGCTACTTCTGCAAGCATTGCGGCAGCCCGCTGTGGCTGTGGGACCCGACCTGGCCCGAGCTGGTGCACCCGCATGCCAGTGCCATCGACACGCCGCTGCCGGCGCCGCCGGAGCAGGTGCACTGCATGGTGGGGTCCAAGGCGCCCTGGGTCGAGATCGAAGGCCGCCCCGGCAGCCCGCGCTTCGACGGCTACCCCGACCTGTCGCTGGCCGAGTGGCACCGGGCCCACGGCCTGCCCTGAGCGAAGCGGGCCGAGCGCCGGGCCGTCCCAAACCGGCCCCCCTCCCCTCGGGGGACCGGCCGGGCCGGCGTCCAGCCGCCGGCCCGGGCGAGGGGCTTCAATTCAAGCCGCCAAACACCTTCTTCAGGATCGCGCTGCCGGTGCCCACCGGGTCGCGGCGGATCTTCTTCTCTTCCTCGCCGATGATGCGGTACAGGCCGTCCAGCGCCTTGCCCGTCACGTACTGCTGGATGTTGGCGTCCTCGCCGCGCACCAGGCCGAAGCCGGCGGCCTTGCCGGCCACCGCGTTGTACTTGTCGGCCAGCGCCACGCGCTCGGTGGCGCGCGTGACGATGGGCAGGAACTGCCGGCCCAGCGGCTCGCGCGTCTTGTCGGCGAAGAAGGTGGTGACCGAGTCGTCGCCGCCGCGCAGGATCTTCAGCCCGTCCTCCACGCTCATGTCCCTGACTGCCCGGACCAGCAGCGGCTTGGCGGCCGGCACGGCGGCCTCGGCGGCGCGGTTCATCGCGGTGACCAGCTGGTCCAGCTTGGCGCCCTGGCCGGTGGCCTTGAGCAGCCGGGCGGCGTCCTTCAGGTAGCCGGGCAGCTCGATGCGCACCAGCGGGTTGCCCAGGAAGCCGTCCGGCCGGCCCAGCAGCGCCACCGCCGCGTTGGCGCCCCGTTCCAGCGCGGTGCGGATGCCAGCGTTGGCGTCGCCCTCGGTCAGGTCGAAGGCCCAGGCCGGGCGCAGCAGCAGGACGGGGACGCTGGCGATGACGAGGCGGCGTTGCATGGCAGGCTCCGGTGGGGTGATGGCGGCATCTTGCCACCGCGGCCCCGCGTCGCCCGGGGCGATTGTCCTGCGTCAACCCGGCCCCCGCGCCGGCTCTCTAGCATGGGCCACAGGAGACAAGACCATGCTGCCGGCCTACATCACCCACCCCGACTGCGCCCGCCACGAGATGGGCGAGGGGCACCCGGAATGCCCGGAGCGCCTGGCCGCCATCGCGGACGCGCTGCTGGTGCGCGGGCTGCTGGACTACATGCTGCCCTACGACGCACCGCTGGCCACCGAGGCGCAGCTGGAGCGCGCCCACACGGCGCTGCACGTGCAGCAGCTGCGCTCGGTCGCGCCGGCCAGTGGCTACGCGCAGGTGGACCCCGACACCTGCATGAACCCGCACACCCTCACCGCGGCGCTGCGGGCCGCCGGCGCGGCCGTGCTGGCCACCGATCTGGTGCTGGGCGGCGAGGCCCCGGCTGCCTTCTGCGCCGTGCGCCCGCCGGGCCACCATGCGGAGCGCGACGCGGCCATGGGCTTCTGCTTCTTCAACAACGTGGCCGTGGGCATACGCCATGCGCTGGACGTGCACGGCCTGCAGCGCGTCGCGCTGATCGACTTCGACGTGCACCACGGCAACGGCAGCGAGGACATCCTGGCCGGCGACGAGCGCGTGCTGATGTGCAGCATCTTCGAGACCGGCCTGTACCCCTTCAACGGCGCGGACGCACGCTCGCTGAAGGACGCGGCCAACATGGTCAACGTGGGCCTGGCGCCGCGCAGCGGCAGCGACGCCTTCCGGGCTGCCGTCACCGAACACTGGCTGCCGGCGCTGGAGCGCTTCGGCCCCGAACTGGTCTACATCTCGGCCGGTTTCGACGCCCACCGCGACGACGACATGGCCAACCTGGGCCTGCTGGACGCCGACTACGCATGGGTCACGCGCCAGCTGATGGACCTGGCCTGGCGCCACTGCCGCGGCCGCGTGATCTCATGCCTCGAAGGCGGCTACATGCTCAACCCGCTGGCGCGCAGCGTGGCGGCCCATGTCAAGGTGCTGATCGGCGCCGACTAGAGTTCCCCGAATGGACAACCACTACCTCACCCCGCTGTTCATGCCCCGCTCGGTCGTGGTCTTCGCCGGCCCGCCGGACGACCCCGGGCGCCAGACCCGCCAGGCGCGCGTGCTGCGCGCCGCGCTGGAGGCCGCGCCTGGGCCCAACCCGCCGCAGTTCCTGCATGGCGACACCACCGGCACGCTGGGCGAGCTGGCGCGCTCGCGGGCCGACCTGGCCATCATCGCGCTGCCCACCGAGGAGATCGCCGCGGCGCTGGAGGTGGCCGGCCGCATCGCCTGCCGCTCGGCGCTGATCATCAGCGACGGCGTGGAGCCCGAGCATGCCGCGCAGCTCAAGCGCATCGCGCGGCGCGAGGGCGTGCACCTGCTGGGCCCCAACTGCCTGGGCTTCCAGCGGCCGCACCTCAAGCTCAACGCCAGCGCAGCCGGCCCGCTGGCCGCCGAGGGCTCGCTGGCGCTGGTGTCGCAGTCCGGCGCGCTGACCTCGGCCATGCTGGACTGGGCGCAGCAGAACCGCGTGGGCTTCAGCCAGGTGGTGTCGCTGGGCCCGAACGCGGCGGTGGACCTGGCCCAGGTGCTGGACTTCCTGGCCACCGACAGCCGCACGCAAAGCATCGTGGTCTACCTGGAGGGCATCTCCAACGCGCGCCGCTTCATGAGCGCGCTGCGCTCGGCGGCCCATGCCAAGCCGGTGGTGGTGCTGAAGGCCGGCCGGCGCAGCGCCGGCAACGAGGCGGCACTGACGCACAGCCGCGCCATCGCTGTCTCTTATACACATCTCCGAGCCAACGACACGGACTCCTATGTCGTATGCCGTCTTG
>CAXDTK010000308.1:0-6035 GCA_963992225.1 uncultured Comamonadaceae bacterium
ACGAGATAGGAGTCCGTCTCGTGGGCTCGGAGATGTGTATAAGCGACAGGGGCAAGTACGACGGCCTGCTGGGCCTGCCGGCGCTGCAGATCGGCGACTTCAGCTTCCAGAGCGAGCGCCGCATCTACGTGCTGATCTGGCTGGCGGCGCTGCTGGCGGCGCTGGGTGTCACGCGGCTGCTGGACTCGCGGCCGGGCCGCATCATGCGCGCGCTGAACGCCAACCGCGGCGGCGGCGCCACCATGCCCGAGGCGATGGGGGCCTCCACCTTCCGCTACAAGCTGGTGATGTTCGTCATCGCGGCGCTGCTGGCCTCGGTGTCGGGCTGGCTGTACGCCCACATGCAGCGCAGCGTGAACCCGTCGCCCTTCGGCATCAAGTTCGGCATCGAGTACCTGTTCATGGCCGTGCTGGGCGGCATCGGCACGGTGGGCGGCGCCTTCACCGGCGCGGCGCTCGTCAAGCTGGCCGAGGACCAGCTCAAGGTGGTGCTGCCGATGGTCTTCGGCGGCTCGGGCAACTACGAGATCATCGTGTTCGGCGTGGTGCTGGTGCTGGTGCTGCGCTTCGCGCCGGACGGCCTGTGGCCGCCGATCTCGCGCCTGCTGTCGCGCTGGCTGCCGGCGGCCGGGCGGCGTGCGGTGGACGAGAACGCGCCACGGCTGAGCGCGCGCAGCCACCCCGCGGCCGGCGCGCCGCTGCTGGACGTGCGCGCCATCCGCAAGCAGTTCGGCGGGCTGGTGGCCGTCAACGACATCAGCTTCAGCATCCGCGCCGGCGACATCGTGGGGCTGATCGGCCCCAACGGCGCGGGCAAGAGCACCACCTTCAACCTCGTCTCGGGCGTGCTGCCGCTGACCAGCGGCCAGGTCGAGCTGATCGGCCAGCGTGTGGACGGCCGGCCCAGCCGCGACATCGCCCGCGCCGGCCTGTCGCGCACCTTCCAGCACGTCAAGCTGGTGCCCGACATGACGGTGCTGGAGAACGTGGCGCTGGGCTGCTACCTGCGCACGAAGAGCGGCACGCTGGCCGCGATGCTGGGCCTGGACCGGGCCGAGGAGGCGCGTGCCCGCGCCGAGGCGCTGCGCCAGCTGCGCCGCATCGGCCTGGAGGGCCAGGCCCACGAGCTGGCCGGCAACCTGGCGCTGGGGCCGCAGCGGCTGGTGGAGATCGCCCGCGCGCTGGCCAGCGACCCTTCGCTGCTGCTGCTGGACGAGCCCGCCGCCGGCCTGCGCCACAAGGAAAAGGAAGCGCTCGCCGATGTGCTGAAGCAGCTCAAGGCCGAGGGCCTGTCGCTGCTGCTCGTCGAGCACGACATGGATTTCGTGATGAAGCTGACCGACCGCATCGTCGTGATGGAGTTCGGCCGCTGGCTGATGGAGGGCACGCCGGCCGAGGTGCAGGCCAGCCCCGCCGTGCGCGCGGCCTACCTGGGAGCCGACGAATGAGCGCGCTGCTGGAAGTGAGTGACCTTCATGCCGGCTACGGCCGCGCCGAGGTGCTGCACGGGCTGAGCTTCACGGCCCCCGAGCGCCATGTCGTCACGGTCATCGGCCCCAACGGCGCGGGCAAGTCCACGCTGCTGGGCGCGCTGATGGGCCTGATCCCGTCGCGCAGCGCCACGCTGCGCTTTGCCGGCGAGGACATCACCCGGCTGACGCTGGAGGAGCGCGTGCTGGCCGGCCTGGCGCTGGTGCCCGAGAAGCGCGAGCTGTTCGGCACCATGAGCGTGGAGGACAACCTGCTGCTGGGCGGCTGGCGGCCCAAGAAGCTGGGCGACAAGCGCTGGCGCGACGGGCTGGAGGGCGTCTATGCGCGCTTCCCCCGGCTGAAGGAGCGGCGCGCGCAGGCGGCCGGCACGTTGTCGGGCGGCGAGCGCCAGATGCTGGCGCTGGGCCGTGCGCTGATGGGGCAGCCCAAGCTGCTGATGCTGGACGAGCCCAGCCTGGGCCTGGCGCCGCTGATCGTGCGCGAGATCTTCAACATCGTCGAGGACCTGCGCGCCACCGGCGTGAGCATCCTGCTGGTGGAGCAGAACGCGCGCGCCGCGCTGCGGGTGGCCGACCATGCCCATGTGCTGGAGACCGGCGACTTCGGCCTCAGCGGCCCGGCGGCCGAGCTGGCGGCCGACCCGCGCGTCATCGAGACCTACCTCGGCGCCAGCCACGGCTGAGCCGGCCGGCGCCGCTCAGAGGCGGCGTTCGCGCAGGTAGCCGTCGGCCGTCAGCAGGGCGGGGTCGGCATCGGCCGAATGGGTGCCGGGGCCGTTGTCCAGGCCGCCCAGCAGCCAGCCGCCGTCGCTGCGCGGCGCCAGCGCGCGCAGCTGGTTGTGGCGCGGCCCCGCGGCCAGCGCCACGCGCTGCTGCAGCTGCCCGTCGGCCGACAGCAGCGCCAGCAGCGGCTGGGCCTGCTCGGAGATGCTGGCGCCGGTCGGGTTCTGCGTGTAGCCGGTGGCACCGGCCACCAGCAGCCGGCCGTCCGGCTGCCGCGCCAGGTCGAAGATCACGTCGCCGGCCTCCACGTCCAGCACCCGGTAGGTCGAGGCCATGGTGGCGCCGGCCGGCACCAGCGCGACGAAGGCGTCCCAGCCCTCGGCGGTCTGCAGGCTGCGCACCCGGCCGGCCGCGGCGACCTGGTCGCCGACCCAGCGCAGCGCATGCAGCTCCGAGCGCTGGCGCGTGTCGATCAGCGCCGTGCCCAGGCGCTGGCCGGCGGGGCTGAACTGGCTCAGCAGCAGGCCGTTGGCCACGGTGGGGTCCAGCGCCTCGCCGAAGTGCAGGCTGTGGCCCTCGATGAGGTCGGTGAAGTCCAGCGTCACCGCCACCGCGATGCGGCCCTGGGCGTCGGCGTCCAGCACCAGCCGCCATTGCTGGTCCAGGCTCTTGAAGGGGTCGAAGCTGCCGCCGGTCAGGAAGCGCGCGCCGATGTAGACGCCCGGCTCGACGACGCTGCGCCACTGGGGCGCGAAGCCGCCGGCCGCCGTGTAGCCCAGGCGGTGCAGCACCACCGCATGGCGGCCGGAGCGGAAGGCCAGCGCGACCTCCTCGCCGATGGCGGCCAGCCGGCCGGCGTCGCGGGTGTAGTGCGGCAGCAGCGACGCATGGTCGCGCGCCACGCGCGGGTCGCCGACGAAGGGGTCGGTCGCCGCCTGCGGGTCCGGCAGGTCCTGCTCGCGCAGCGTCTGGCCGCTGGCCGACAGGCGCAGCAGCCGCAGCGCACGGTCGCTGCCCAGCAGCAGGCTGGCCTCGCCCGAGGGATGGAGGGCGAAGTCCAGCAGCGACCATCCGGCCGGCGGCTGGTAGGTGCTGCCCGTGGCGCGGCCGTCGGGCCGCGAGCGCAGCAGTTGCCGGTCCGGCGCGGTCGGGATCTCCAGCGTGCGCGGCTTCTCGGTCAGCGCCGCCCAGCCGGCCCCCTGGCTGCGCAGCTTGACCACGGCCACGCCGGGGGTGGTCAGCTGCAGCGGCGGGGCGTCGCCGCCGCCGGGGTCCGTGCCGCCGCCACCGCCACCACCGCAGCCCGGCAGGGCCGCGAGGGCCATGAAGGCGGCGGCCACCAGGCCTCGCCGCCCACGCATTGCTGTCGTCATCCTGTCGCTCCCTGACCGTCCAACTGCACGGCGGGCGATGCTAGGCAGGGCGGGGCGCGGGTGGCGAAAGTTTCGGCGGCTCAGGTCGCCAGCAGGCCACCGTCCACGGCGATGGACTGGCCGGTCAGGTAGCGGGCCTTGTCGCTGGCCAGGAAGACGATGGTCTGCGCGATCTCGTCGACGGAACCCGCACGGCGGGACGGATTCGCGGCCAGCATGCCGGCCTTGGCGGCCTCGTCGCGGCCGACGAAGCGCTCCAGCATGTCGGTCTGGATGGGCCCTGGCGCGACGGCATTGACGCGCACGCCGGCCGCGGCGCCTTCCAGCGCGGCGCTCTTGGTCAGGCCCTCCACCGCATGCTTGCTGGCGACGTACAGCGACGCACCGGCGAAGCCGACCCGCCCGGCCACCGACGACAGGTTGACGATGGCGCCGCGGCCCTGCGCCAGCATCACGCGCATCTCGTGCTTCAGCGCGAACAGCATGCCGCGCACGTTGGTGTCGAAGATGGCGGCGTAGTTCTCGGCGCTCTGCTCGGTGAGGGGGCCGTTGCGGCCCTCGGTGCCGGCGTTGTTGACGGCCACGTCCAGGCGACCGAAGCGGGCCACGGTCTGCTCGACGAGGGCGCGCACGTCGGCCTCCTCGCGCACGTCGGCGCGCAGGAAGGCGGCGTCCGCCGCGCCCTGGGTCTTCAGTTCGGCGGCCAGCGCCTGGCCCTCGGGCTCATGGCGGCCGCTGACGACCACGGTGGCGCCTTCGCGGGCGAAGGCCAGGGCGGTGGCGCGGCCGATGCCGGTCAGCGCGCCGGTGACGAGAACGACGGGCGAGGTGGTCGTGGAAGGGGTCATGGAAGTGGTCATGTCGGGGCCTGCATTGGCAAGAGTGGTGGAGTGCCTGGACTGTGATGGCTGCTGTCTTTGTCTGGAAGCCGGCGCGTCTGCCTAAGATCTATTCCAGTTTGGAATCGAAGGCGAGGAAATGGACCGTTTGCAGGCCATGCAGACCCTGGTGCGGGTCGTCGAGCTGGGCAGCTTCTCGGCGGCGGCCCGCGAGGCGGGCAGCACGCAGAGCGCCATCAGCAAGCAGGTGGCGGCGCTGGAGAAGCAGCTCGGCGCGCAACTGCTGGCACGCAGCACGCGGGCGCTGAAGCTGACCGAGGCGGGGGCGCGCTACGTCGACGAGGCGCGGCGGCTGGTGGCCGAGATCGCGGAGGCCGAGAGCGAGCTGCGCGCGGGCGAGCACCGGCTGCAGGGCTGGCTGCGCGTCGCCGCGTCGGCGAGCTTCGGGCGCATGAAGCTGATGCCGCTGGTGCAGGGCTTCCTGCAGGCGCATCCGGGCGTGCGCATCGACCTGCGCCTGGACGACGGCTTCATCGACCTCATCGAGCTGGGCATCGACGTCGCGGTGCGCATCGGCGAGCTGCCGGACTCCAGCCTGGTGGCGCGGCGCATCGGCAGCGTGCGCCGCGCGGTCGTCGCGCGGCTCGGCTATTTCGAGCAGCGCGGCCTGGCCCCGCCGCGCGAGCCGGCCGACCTGGCGGCCCACGACTGCATCGTCTTCAGCGAGCTGCGCACCGGGCAGGTCTGGACCTTCGAGGCCGGGCCCGGCGCCGACGCGCCGCCGGGCAGCGTGGCCAGCGTGCGCGTGGCGGGCAGCCTGCGCAGCAACAGCGGCGAGGCGGTGCGCGAGGCGGTGCTGGCCGGCATCGGCCTGGCCTATGCGCCGGGCTGGCTGCTGGAGCCGGAGGTGGCCCGCGGCGAGGTCGAGGTCGTCATGCCCGCCTGGCAGGGCCCGGCCCTGCCGGTGCACCTCGTCAGCCCGCCGCAGCGCCGGCAGTCGGGCAAGGTCCGCGCCTTCGGCGAGCATGTGGCCGCGGGGCTGGTGCTGGGCTGAGCGTCAGCCGGCCCGCTCCCACACCAACAGCTGGTTGTTGGCCGGCAGCGCCAGGCGTTCGCGCAGCCGCAGGCCCGCGTCGGCGGCCACGCCGGCCACATCGGCCAGCCGGCGCAGGCCCCAGGCCGGGTTGCGGGCGCGCAGGTCGGCGTCGAAGGCCAGGTTGCTGGGCGCGGTGGGCTCGCCGTCGACGAGGTAGGGGCCGTAGGTCAGCAGCAGGCCCTGCGGCGCCAGGTGGCGTGCGGCGCCCTGCATCAGCCCCGCCGTGCAGGCCCAGGGCGCGATGTGGACCATGTTGGCGCAGTAGATCGCGTCCACCGCGGCCGGCACGCCCGGCCATTGCGCGTCGAGCACGTCCAGCCGCAGCGGCGCGGCCACGTTGGGCAGGCCCGCGCACCAGGCCGCGATCGACGCCAGCGCGCCGGCCTGCGCGTCGCTGGGCAGCCAGCGCCAGCCGGGCAGGGCGGCGGCGCAGAACGCCGCATGCTGGCCGGTGCCGCTGGCGATCTCCAGCAGCTGTCTCTTATACACATCTCCGAGCCCACGAGACGGACTC
>CAXDTK010000309.1:0-6025 GCA_963992225.1 uncultured Comamonadaceae bacterium
CCCACCCGCCACACCCACCGACCCGGCGCCGCCGGTCGGTGGGTGTGGCGGGTGGGGGCGGAGCAGGCACCAAGGGCGCCGGCGGCACGACCGGTGCGGGCGCCGGCGTGGTGCCGGTCGGCTGGGCGAGGCTGGCGCCCTGCCCGCCCCCACCGCCACCGCAACCGGCCATGGCCAACACGGCCAGCAGACCCAGGCAGGCCACAGCGGGCCGACGGCGGACGACATTCATGAGGCGCTCCAGAACGCGGCCGGTTCGCCGCTTGGCGTACCGGTCCCAGTGCCGGCCTGCGTGATTGGACGCAGCGGCCGTGTGCGAGCGCGTCAGTCAGCGAAGGGGTCGGGCGTAGGAGGCGGCGACGCGCGGGCTGTCGGACATGTCCGTCGAATTGACCCGTCAGAACAGCGGCTGCTGGTCGCCTGCCAGCTGCCCCGCGGCGCGGGCCTCGATGAGCAGCAGCCGGCGCTTGGCCTCGATGCCTCCGGGCGCCGAGAAGCCGGTCAGCACATCGCCGGCGCGCGGCTTGGCCGCACCAATCACCCGGTGGCAGGGCACGATGGGCGCGAACGGGTTGTGGCCTTCGGCCCGCCCGACCGCGCGCGCGGCACCGGGCTGGCCCAGTGCCGTGGCGATCTCGCCGTAGCTGCGCGTCTGCCCGACCGGGATCTGGCGGGTCAGCCACAGCACCTGGCGGTCGAAGTCGGGCAGGCGGCTGTCGTCCAGCCGCACCGCCAGCAGCTCCTGGTGGTCGGCCGTTGCGCCGGCCAGCAGCCGCTGCACCCGCGCGATGGCCTCGCGCACGGCCGGCGGCGGTTCGGCCTCGACGCCGGCCGCGAAGCGCTGGTGCATCAGCGCGCGCAGCGCCTCGGGGCTGTCGGCCGGCAGCTGCGCGCCGAACAGGCCGTCCTGCGCGTCCCCATGCCAGGCCACGCCACACGCCCCCAGCGCGCTGTCGAACAGCGCGAACCGCAGCGTCATGCGCCCGTGCCCAGCCGTGCCGCGGTGGCACGCGCCGCCACCTCGCGCGGCGCCAGCGTCTTGAGCCGGTGGTCGCTCCAGACCTGGCGCCAGCGACGCGCGCCGGGCGTGCCGTTCCACAGGCCCAGTGCATGGCGCATCGCATGCGCCCAGGGGCGGCCGCCGGCATGCACGCGGTCGAGGTAGGCCAGCCAGGCGTCCTCCACCTGCTCGCGCGACGTGGCCGGGTCGTCCGTGCCGAAGAAGCGCGAATCCCACTGCGCCATGCTCCAGGGCTCGTGGTAAGCCTCGCGGCCCACCATCACGCCGTCCACGACGGCCAGCTGCGCGGCGATCTGCTCGGCCGTCTTGAAGCCGCCGTTGATGGCGATGGTCAGCCGCGGGAAGTCGCGCTTGAGCTGCGCCACCAGCTCGTAGCGCAGCGGCGGGATCTCGCGGTTCTCCTTGGGCGACAAGCCCTGCAGCCAGGCATTGCGGGCATGCACGATGAAGACCTCGCAGCCGGCCGCGGCGACGCTGCCGACGAAGTCGCGCACGAAGTCGTAGCTCTCGATCCGGTCGATGCCGATGCGGTGCTTGACGGTGACCGGCAGCGTCGTCGCGTCGCGCATCGCCTTCACGCAGTCGGCCACCAGCTGCGGCTCGGCCATCAGGCAGGCGCCGAAGGCGCCCTTCTGCACCCGCTCGCTGGGGCAGCCGCAGTTCAGGTTGACCTCGTCGTAGCTCCAGCGCTGGGCCAGCTGCGCGCAGGCGGCCAGGTCGGCGGGCTCGCTGCCGCCCAGCTGCAGGGCGACCGGGTGCTCCTCGGCGTTGAAGTCCAGGTGCCGCGGCTGGTCGCCATGCAGCAGCGCGCCGGTGGTCACCATCTCGGTGTACAGCAGCGTATGCCGCGTGATGAGACGGTGCAGATAGCGGCAATGACGATCCGTCCAGTCCATCATGGGCGCGACGGACAGGCGCCAGGGACTGTGACGGGGCTCGGTCATGCCAGGTCGCGCAGGGGGTGCTGGTCCGGCGTCCACGGGCTGACGAAGAAGGCCGCCACCTCGGCCGGGGCCACCTCGGCCACGCTGGCCGGCTGCCAGCGCGGGGCATGGTCCTTGTCGACGGCCAGCGCGCGGATGCCTTCGACGGTCTCGCTGCGGCCGGGGCCGCGCAGGTGGAAGGCGTGGTGTACCAGGTCGCGCTCCAGGCGCAGGTCGTCGGCCAGGCTGAGCCGGCGGCCGCGGCGCACCAGTTCCAGCGTCACGGTCATCATCAGCGGCGAACGCTTCAGCAAGGTGGCCCGGGTGTCGCGCGTCCAGTCGTCGTCGGCCGCGGCCAGCGAGTCCAGGATGGCGGCCACCGTGGGCTGGCCGAAATGGCGGTCGATGCGGTCGGTGGTCGCCTTGGGGGCGGACACCGGCGCCAGGTCGGCCCGCTCCATGACGGTGGCGACCACGTGCTCGGCGCTGGGCTGCGCGCCTTGGCGCAGGTCGTCCACCAGGGCCGGCCACTGCTCGGCGCGCACGAACACGTCGCCCAGGCCCCATTCGATGGCATCGCCGGCCGTGATGGCATGGCCGGTCAGGGCCAGCCATTCGCCGACATGGCCGGGGCATTGGCCCAGGAACCAGCCGCCGCCCACGTCGGGGAACAGGCCGATGCCGGTCTCGGGCATGGCCAGCCTGGAGCGCTCGCTGACCACGCGCAGCTTGGCGCCCTGGCTGATGCCCATGCCGCCGCCCATGACGATGCCGTCCATCAGCGCGATGTAGGGCTTGGGGTAGGCATGGATGAGGTGGTTGAGGCGGTATTCCTCGGTGAAGAACTCGCCCAGCGCCGGGTCGCCCGCGTGCGCGGCCTGGTGGAAAAAGCGGATGTCGCCACCGGCGCAGAAGGCCGGCGGCTTGCCCTCGCGGCCGGCGCCCAGCACGGCCACGGCCTGGATCTCGGGGCGGCTGGCCCAATGGTCCAGCAGCGTGGTCATGTCGCGCACCATGCCCAGCGACAGCGCGTTCAGCGCCTGCGGGCGGTTCAGCGTGATGAGGCCGAGGCAGCCGTTCACCTCGGCCAGGATCTGGCCTTCGGACACGAGGGGCGGAATCAGGTCGTTCATGCGTTCTTCGGGACGGATTGGACGGAGGATGGCGCGAGGGCCTCGTTGGCGATCAGGGCGGCAAGCACGAGGCTACCGCCAATCAGCGCGGCGCTGCCCGGGTGTTCGCCCGCAAAGGCCCAGGCCCACAGCACGCCAAGCAGGGTTTCGGCCTGGCCCAGCAAGGCCAGTTCGTGGCCGGGCAGCTCGCGCGCCAGCCGCACGGCCAGCAGGCAGGGGATGGCGAGCTGGAACACGCCGAGGCCGGCCAGCAGGGCCAGGTCATGCGCGCCGGCCTGCAGCGGCCAGGCCAGCGGCAAGGTGGCGGCGGCGGACATCAGCGCGCCCAGCAGCACGGCGGGCAGCATGTCGGGCACGGCCTGCGCGGCCCGGCTGCCCACATGCTGCAGCAGGCACCAGTTGCTGGCCGCGGCCAGCGGGACGCCCAGCGCGACCGCGACGCCCAGCAGGCTGCCGCCGGCACCGGCCTGCTGGCCGAACATCCAGGCGATGCCGACGCCGGCCACCACGATGGCGGCCCAGGTGCGCGCCGGGATGCGCTGGCGCAGGAACACCCGCGCGAACAGCGCGGTCAGCAACGGGCCCAGCGCCATCGTCACCAGCACGTTGGCCACGGTGGTCAGCGACAGCGCCACCATGAAGGCGGTGAACATCACGGCCCAGCACAGGCCCGAGGCCCACACCGCGCCGCCGCGCAGCGCCGGCAGCAGCGCCCGGCCGCGCATGAAGGCCAGGATGAGCACCAGCGCCAGCGCGTTGAAGGCGCTGCGCCAGAACGTGATCTCGAAGCCCCGCGCCGCGTCCAGCTGGCGCGTGACCACGCCCGCCGAGCTCCACAGCAGCGTGACCAGCAGCATCAGCAATACAGCGGACCGGTGGCTCATCAACGAAGAGCGCCCCTGAACAGGGGCGCGGGCAATCAACTGGCCAGACCCCCTCACGGAGGGGCTGGGGAAGCTCAGGGCGCCGCGCCAGCGAAAGAAGGCCGGCGCCAGGCGTTCAGCCGCGCTGCGCCTTCTTCCGCTCGTGCTCCGACAGGAAGCGCTTGCGCAGGCGCACGCTCTTGGGCGTGATCTCGACCAGCTCGTCGTCATCGATGAAGTCCACGCCGTACTCCAGCGTCAGGTCGATCGGCGGCGTGATCTTGATCGCGTCTTCCTTGCCGGAGACGCGGAAGTTGGTCAGCTGCTTGGTGCGCGTGGCGTTGACGACGAGGTCGTTGTCGCGGCTGTGGATGCCCACGATCATGCCCTCGTACACCGGGTCGTTGGGCTTGACGAACATGCGGCCGCGGTCGTCCAGCTTGCCCAGGGCGTAGGTGAAGATTTCACCGTCGTCCATGGAGATCAGCACGCCGTTCTTGCGGCCGCCGATCTCGCCCTTGTGGGCCTCGTAGCCGTCGAAGATCGACGAGATCAGCCCCGAGCCCCGGGTCAGGTTCATGAACTCGTTGCTGAAGCCGATCAGGCCCCGTGCCGGGATGCGGTATTCCAGGCGCACGCGGCCATGGCCGTCCGGCTCCATGTTCAGCATCTCGCCCTTGCGCAGGCCCAGTGCCTGCATGACGCCGCCCTGGTGGATCTCTTCCACGTCGGCCGTCACCAGCTCCATGGGCTCCTGCTTCTCGCCGTTGACGTCCTTGAACATCACGCGCGGCTTGGACACGGCCAGCTCGTAGCCTTCACGGCGCATGTTTTCCAGCAGGATGGTCAGGTGCAGTTCGCCGCGGCCGCAGACCTCGAAGATGCCGTCCTCGTCGGTCTCCTTCACGCGCAGCGCCACGTTGTGCTGCAACTCCTTCTGCAGGCGGTCCCAGATCTGGCGGCTGGTGACGTACTTGCCTTCGCGGCCGGCCAGCGGGCTGGTGTTGACGCAGAAGTTCATCGTCAGCGTCGGCTCGTCGACCTTCAGCATGGGCAGCGGCGTCGGGTTGGCCGGGTCGGTCACGGTCACGCCGATGCCGATGTCCTCGATGCCGTTGATCAGCACGATGTTGCCCGGGCCGGCTTCCGTGACCTGCACGCGGTCCAGGCCGTGGAAGGTCAGCACCTGGTTGATGCGGCCGTTGACGGCCTTGCCGCCGGGGCCTTCCATCACGGTGACCTGCATGCCCGGCTTGATGGTGCCCTGGCTGATGCGGCCCACGCCGATGCGGCCGACGAAGGTGGAGAAGTCCAGCGCCGAGATCTGCAGCTGCAGCGGCGCGGCCGGGTCGCCCGACTGGGCCGGCACATGCTTCAGGATGGTGTCGAACAGGGCCGACATGTCGGGGCCCCACTGCTCGCCGGGCGCGCCTTCGGTCAGCGAGGTCCAGCCGTTGATGCCGGACGCGTAGACGACCGGGAAGTCCAGCTGCTCGTCGGTGGCGCCCAGCTTGTCGAACAGGTCGAAGGCCGCGTTGATGACGGCGTCCGGCTTGGCGCCGGGCTTGTCGACCTTGTTGACCACGACGATGGGCTTGAGGCCCAGCGCCAGCGCCTTCTTGGTGACGAAGCGGGTCTGCGGCATCGGGCCTTCCTGGGCGTCGATCAGCAGCACCACGCCGTCGACCATGGACAGCGCGCGCTCCACCTCGCCGCCGAAGTCCGCGTGCCCCGGGGTGTCGACGATGTTGATGTGCGTGCCGCCCCAGCTGACCGCGCAGTTCTTGGCCAGGATGGTGATGCCGCGCTCGCGCTCGATGGCGTTGCTGTCCATCACGGTGTCGACGACCTTCTCGTGGTCGGCGAAGGTGCCGCTCTGGCGCAGCAGCTGGTCAACCATGGTGGTTTTGCCATGGTCGACGTGGGCAATGATGGCGATGTTGCGGATCGGGCTGGTCATGGGAGGTGCTTCTAAAAAAAAACCGGTTCAGGCGGAGATGAGCGCCTGGACCTCCGGCGGGGTCAACAGGCGGTCGGCGATCAGCTCGCCAGAAGTGATGTGGGCGCTGCCCAGGAAGGCGCGCG
>CAXDTK010000310.1:0-6020 GCA_963992225.1 uncultured Comamonadaceae bacterium
CACCTAAGCCTTCGTCGGCAGCGTCAGATGTGTATAAGAGACAGGGACGGTGCCGAGGGCTGCGTGGCGGCCGGCGCGGCGCAGCCGACCGGGCCGCAAGCGCCAGGTGGCGTGGCTGCCGCCGGATCGGCCGCCCCGGCGCCGGACGCAGGCCCGCAGCAGGCCGCGGCATCGGCGCCTGTGCCCAGGTCGACCGAGCACACGCCCGTCTCCGGCAGGTCCAGCTCCACGCGGTCCGCGGCGGCGAGGTCACCGGCCAGCGCCGCGACCACCGAGCGCGCCTGCTCGAAGCCGGTGGCCATCAGGAAGGTCGGGGCGCGGCCGTAGCTCTTCACGCCCAGCGTGTAGAAGCCCGGCTCCGGGTGCGCCAGCTCGCGGTGGCCGTGCGGTCGCACGGTGCCGCAGCTGTGCAGGTTCGGGTCGATCAACGGGCCCAGCGCCTCGGTGGATTCCAGCGCCGGGTCCAGCCGCAGGCGCAGCTCGGACGTCAGCGACAGGTCGGGGCGCTGGCCGGTGGCGCAGATGATCTCGTCGATGCCCTCGATGACGACCGGCTGCCGCGCGCCGTCCAGGCCGTGGACGTCGAGCCGGCCGCCGACCGGTTCGACGCGGGTGATGCGCAGGCCGCCGAAGAACGCCAGCGCGCCGTCGTCATGCAGCCGGCGCAACGCGCTGCCCAGCGCGCCGCGCGCCGGCAGCGCGTCGGCGGTGCCGCCGCCGAACAGCCGCTGCGGTGACGTCGAGCGCACCGCCCAGGCCAGCCGGGTGCCCGGCGCCTGCCGGGCCAGCTCGGCCAGCGCCAGCAGCGCGTTGGCGGCCGAATGGCCAGCGCCCACCACCAGCGTGCGCTTGCCGGCATAGCGAGCGCGCTGCGCGCCGGTGACGTCGGGGATGCCGTAGACGATGTGCTCGCGGGCCTGCGCCTCGCCCACCGCGGGCAGGCCGCCGGCGCCCAACGGGTTGGGCTGGTTCCAGGTGCCGGTGGCGTCGATGACGGCGCGGGCGCGCAGTTCCCGCTCCTGGCCCTGCTGCAGGTAGCGCACGACGAAGGCGGCCCGGTCGCGGCCTGCGCTCTTGACCTTGTCCAGCCCTTCGCGGCCGACCGCCAGCACGCGGGCGCCCAGCCGCAGCGATGCGGACACCTGCGGCAGCGCGGCGAAGGGGCGCAGCACGCGTTCGACGACCTCGGCGGCGCGCGGCAGCGCCTCCGGCGGCGGCGGCGTCCAGCCGCTGGCGGCGAGCAGCCTTGCCATCGCCGGGTCGACGTTGAACCGCCATGGCGAGAACAGCTGCACGTGGCCGTAGTCCAGCAGGTTGGCGCCGACCGAGGCGCCGGCTTCCAGCGCCACGACCGGCAGGCCGCGCTCGATCAGCTGCGCCACGGCGGCCAGGCCCACGGGGCCGGCGCCCAGCACGACCACCGGCAGGTGGGGGTCGAGCGCCGGCGCTTCACGCAGCGTGAGCGCCATCAGCACCGCGCTGGCGGGGCAGGCGCCCTGGAACTCGGCCGAGGCCTTCAGCGCGGCCGGCGCCTCTGCCGCGGCCAGGCGCTGGAAGCCCAGGCGCGCGAAGTAGTCCTGCGCGGTGGTGGTCAGCAGGTAGAGCGTGGCGATGTCGTGGCCGCGCGCCTCCTGGACCAGGCGCTCGACGAGCCGCTGGCCGATGCCCTGCCGTTGCAGGTCGGGCGCCACCGCCACGGAGCGCAGCAGCGCGACCGTGCCATGCACCTCGGCCCCCGCGCAGCCGACGACCTCGCCGCCCCGCACGGCCAGCAGGAAGGTGGACAGGTGCGCCTGGGCACCTTCGAGGGGCAGGCCGTGGGCCAGCAGCAGGGCCCGCACGGCGGGCCAGTCGGCCGCGCCGGCCTGGCGCAGCGTGACGGGGGTGGAATTCAGCAACATGGGTTTCTCCTGAAACAACGGTGCGGCAGCCATCGGGTACCCGGCTGTGCCGCTCAGCCGCAGGCCGCCGCGGCGCTGGCGGGTGCACAGACGCTGCCGCCCTGGCAACAGTTCTCGGTGAGATAGCCCAGCAGCGCGTTCATGCGGGCATAGTCGGCGCGGTAGATCAGGTGGCGGCTGGCGCGCTCCTGCGTCACCAGCCCGGCGTTGACCAGTTCCTTCAGGTGGAAGGACAGCGTGGCCGGCGCCACCCCCAGGGCTGCCTGGATGGCGCCGGGCGTCAGCCCCGCGTCGCCCACCACCACCAGCGCGCGAAAGACCTGCAGCCGCAGCGGCTGCGCCAGCGCGCCCAGGCTCTTGATGACATCGGCTTCTTCCATGTTTCGAGTTTTATCGAAATATTGAGGCTTGGCAAGCCCCCCGGCACGGGCGCCCGGGCCGGCGGGGGCGCGGAATCCCCCCGGATGACAGCGCCCGCCCGACCCTGCTAGGCTGCCCGCGCCCGCCAGCGGTGGCGGTGTGGGAGCAGGCATGGCGGAGTTGACGGTCAACGGCAAGCGGATGCAATACGAGGCGGAGGCCGACACGCCGCTGCTGTGGGTGCTGCGCGAGCAGCTGGGGCTGACGGGCACCAAGTACGGCTGCGGCGTCGCGCAATGCGGTGCCTGCACGGTGCACATCGACGGCGCGCCGGTGCGCAGCTGCGTGATGCCGGCCTCGGCGCTGACGGCGGCGCAGAAGATCACCACCATCGAGGGCCTGGCGCCGAATGCCTCGCACCCGCTGCAGAAGGCCTGGGACGCGCTGGACGTGCCGCAGTGCGGCTTCTGCCAGAGCGGCATGCTGATGGCCGCCGCGGCGCTGCTGAAGAGCAAACCCAAGCCGACCGATGCCGACATCGACGCGGCCATGACCAACATCTGCCGCTGCGGCACCTACAACCGCGTGCGTGCTGCCATCCACCTGGCCGCCGGCCAGGTGCAGCGCAAGCAGATCCCCATCGTCATCGAAGGGGGCCAGGCATGAAGCGGCGCGATTTTCTCCACGTGACCACGGCCACCGCGGGCGGGCTGATGGTGGGCTTCCACGTGCCGGGCCTGGCCCAGGCCGCGACCGACACGCCCGAGCTCAACGTCTGGGTGCAGGTGCTGCCGGACGAGACCGTCGTGATCCGCATCGCCCGCTCGGAGATGGGGCAGGGCACGCTGACCGGCCTGGCCCAGCTCGTCGCCGAGGAGCTGGAGTGCGACTGGAGCAAGGTCAGGACCGAGTACCCGACGCCGGGGCAGAACCTGGCCCGCAACCGCGCCTGGGGCAGCATGAGCACGGGCGGCAGCCGCGGCGTGCGCGAGTCGCACGAGTACGTCCGCAAGGGCGGCGCGCTGGCCCGGGCGCTGCTGATCCAGGCGGCAGCCAACCGGTGGAACGTGTCGGTCGTGGAATGCTCGACCGCCTCGGGCTGGGTGGTGCATGGCGGCAAGCGGCTGAGCTACGGCGCGCTGGCCGCCGAAGCCGCCAAGCTGGCGGCGCCGGCCGACATCCAGCTCAAGGACCCCAAGGCCTGGACGCTGGCCGGCCGGCCGATGAAGCGGCTGGACACCGCGCCCAAGCTCGACGGCTCGCAGGTCTACGGCATGGACCTGAAGCTGCCCGGCCTGCTGAACGCGGCCATCAAGGATTGCCCCGTGTTCGGCGGCAGGCTCAAGAGCTTCGACGCCGCGGCCGTCGAGGGCCGGCCGGGCGTGAAGAAGGTCGTGAAGGTGGGCGACACGGCCGTGGCCGTGGTGGCCGACAGCTGGTGGCGCGCCAGGACGGCGCTGGAGGCCCTGCCCATCGTGTGGGACGAGGGCCCGAACGCGACGCTGAGCAGCGCCGACGTCGCGGCCACGCTGAAGGCCGGTCTGGACGCCGCCGACGCGGCCGTGGGCAGCCGCCAGGGCGACGTCGCCGTGGCGCTGGCGGGGGCGGCCCGGAAGGTCGAGGCCGTCTACAGCTACCCGCACCAGAACCACGCCACGATGGAGGTGATGAACGCCACCGCCAAGTGGACGCCGGAGCGCTGCGAGGTCTGGACGCCCACGCAGAACGGCGAGGCCGCGCTGGCCGCCGCGGCCGAGGCGTCCGGCCTGCCGCCGTCGGCCTGCGAGGTCTACAAGCTGCACCTCGGCGGCGGCTTCGGCCGGCGCGGTGCCGTGCACGACTGGGTGCGCCAGGCCGTGGCCATCGCCAAGGAGCTGCCCGGCACGCCGGTCAAGCTGATCTGGAGCCGCGAGGAGGACATGCTGCACGGCCGCTTCCACCCGGTCACCCAGTGCAAGCTGACCGCGGGGCTGGACGCCGCCGGCAAGCTCACCGCGCTGCACATGCGCATCTCGGGCCAGAGCATCATCGCGGGCATCTTTCCGCAGAACATCAAGGACGGGAAGGACCCGGTGGTGTTCCAGGGCCTCAGCCCGGGCGGGGCCGAGGGCGCGCTGGGCTATGCGGTGCCCCACCTGCTGATCGACCATGCGATGCGCAACCCGCCGGTGCCGCCGGGCTTCTGGCGCGGCGTGAACCTGAACCAGAACGCGGTCTACCTGGAGTGCTTCCTCGACGAGGTGGCGCATGCCGCCCAGCGCGACCCGCTGGAGCTGCGCCGCGAGCTGCTGGCGAATTCGCCCAAGCACCTGGCCGTGCTGAACGCCGTGGCTGCCAAGGCCGGCTGGGGCAAGCCCCGCGCCAAGGGCCGCCATCTGGGCCTGGCGCAGATCATGGGCTTCGGCAGCTATGTGGCGGCCTGCGCCGAGGTGTCGGTGAACAGGAAGGGCGAGCTCAAGATCCACCGCATCGTCGCCGCCACCGACCCGGGCCATGCGGTCAACCCGCAGCAGATCGCCGCGCAGGTGGAGGGCAGCTTCGTCTACGGCCTGTCGGCCGCGCTGTTCGGCGAGATCACCCTCAAGGACGGCCGCGTCGAGCAGCAGAACTTCGACAGCTACCCGGTCATGAAGATGGAGCACATGCCGGCCGTGGAGACCATCGTCATGCCCTCGGGCGGCTTCTGGGGCGGCGTGGGCGAGCCCACCATCGCGGTGGCCGCGCCGGCAGTGCTGAACGCCATCTTCGCGGCGACCGGCAAGCGCGTGCGCGACCTGCCGCTGCGCAAGCAGTCGCTGGTCTGATGCGCGCGGCGCTGGCGCTGCTGCTGGTGGCCGGCGCCCAGGCCGGCCCGGGCGACGCCGAGCGCGGCCGGGCGCTGCTGGCCGACCGCACGCAGAGCCTGTGCCTGCTGTGTCACGCGCTGACGGCCCGAGGCGACGCCAACCAGGGCAACCTCGCGCCGCCGCTGGACGCCGCCGCCGCGCGGCTGGATGCAGCGGCGCTGCGCGAGCGCATCGCCGACATGCGGCGCTTCAACCCCGCCACCGTGATGCCGCCGTTCCGGTCCACCGAGGGCCTGCGCGACGTGGCGCCCGCCTGGGCCGGCCGGCCGGCGCTGACCGAGCGGCAGCTCGACGACCTGGTGGCCTACCTGGGCACGCTGAACCGATGAAGCGCCGGCAGTTCACGCTCGCTGCCGCGGCCTGGGCCGCGCTGCCGCAGGCGCGCGCCAGCGACGACGCGATGCGTGCCGCCATCCGCGCCTGGGCCGGCCGCGACCCCGGGCCGGGCACGCTGAAGATCGCGATGGCCGAGCTGGTGGAGAACGGCAACACCGTGCCGGTGCGCGTGGTGGCCGACGAGCCCGTGGTGGGCCTGGCGCTGTTCACGCCGCTGAACCCCGAGCCCGAGGTCGTGCACGTCACGCTTGGCGCCGACAGCCCGCGGCCCGAGTTCAGCACCCGCATGCGGCTGGCGCGCAGCCAGCGCATCGTGGCCGTGGCCAAGGCGGCCGACGGCCGCTGCTGGCAGGCGGGCATGGACGTCATCGTGACGCTGGCTGCCTGCGTGGAGCCCTAGGCATGACGCCCCCACGTTCGCTTCACTCACGGCCTCCCGAGGGCGCGCCGGCGCCCTCGGCGCGGCGCGGCGGGCACTGATGGCCACCCGCGCCGTCATCACGCTGCCGGCCCCCGGCAAGGCCCGCCCGGGCCTCGAGGGGCGGGCCCAGGGGGCGCAAGCGGAGGGGGCGGGCGG
>CAXDTK010000311.1:0-5987 GCA_963992225.1 uncultured Comamonadaceae bacterium
AGATAGGAGTCCGTCTCGTGGGCTCGGAGATGTGTATAAGAGACAGATCCTGCCGACCTCGGCCATCACGGCCGACTCTTCGCCTTCGTTGCGGTACTCGCGCGCCACGCTGATGATGCCGCCGGCGTTCACCAGGTAGTCGGGCAGGTAGCAGATGCCGCGGCGCTGCAGCGCATCGCCGTCGGCGGGCGTGGCGAGCTGGTTGTTGGCGGCGCCGGCAATCAGCCTGGCGCGGATGGCGGGCACGGTCTGCTCGTTGAGCGACGCGCCCAGCGCGCAGGGCGCCAGCACGTCCACCTCGGCCGCCAGGATCTCGCCCACCGGCACCGCCACGGCGCCGAACTGCGCCACCGCGCGTGCCACCTTGGCGGCGTCGACATCGGCCACCACCAGCTTCGCGCCGGCCTGGTGCAGGAACTCCGCCAGGTGCCAGCCCACGGCGCCCAGGCCCTGCAGCGCCACGCGCACGCCGTCCAGCGACGCCCGGCCCAGCACCAGGCGCACGCCGGCCTGGATGGACACGAACACGCCCCAGGCCGTCTTGGGGCTGGGGTCGCCGCCGAAGGCGCCTTCGCGCGGGATGCCGCTGACGAAGGGCGTGACGGCCTGCATGCCGCGCATGTCGGCCGTGGTCGTGCCGACGTCCTCGGCGGTGATGTAGGCGCCCTGCAGCGACTGCACGGCGCGGCCGAAAGCGGCGAACAGCGCGGGGCGATCGAACTGGCCTGCGGGCTTCAGGATGACGGCCTTGCCGCCGCCGAAGGGCAGGTCGGCCAGCGCGTTCTTCAGGCTCATGCCTTGCGACAGGCGCAGCGCGTCGTTCAGCGCGGCGAGGTCGGAGTCGTAATGCCACAGGCGGCAGCCGCCGAAGGCGGGGCCGCGGGCGGTGCTGTGCACGGCCAGGATGGCCTTCAGGCCGGTGGCCGGGTCGGTGGCGAGCAGCACGCGCTCGTGGGGAGCCTGGTCGGGCAGGCCGAAGAGGGAGGTCGGGTTCATGACGGTCGGCGCTTTTGGCGCGGCAGTGGAAGAAGAAACGGCCACGCTTTTGGCGTGGCCGTGTGCGAGTTTATCGGCGCCGCCGGGGACCCGCCTGCCTAGTGCGAGGCGTCTGCTTCCCGCAATGCCTCGATGACGCCTTCGTCGAATGCTCGGTGACCCCAGCCCATGGCATGTTCCTCCTCGAGTCGCGTCTTGAAGGTGACGATGCCGTCGCGCTGGATCATCTCCTGCGCCCAGGTCTTTCCGGCGAAACGTTCCTTCTGCTGGCGCATGCGCAACGCCGCGACTATCCATCACACCATGGTGTCCTCCCTTTTTGTTACAAATGTAACTTATTGCCCCAAGAACTTGGGTGAGGGTTTGCGCTTGCTCGTTGCTCGTTGCTCGTTGCTCGTTGCTCTTTGGCTGGTGCCTCTGGCCCGAGCAACGGAGCCATTGCGCGCTTGTGCGACCCGGCGCAATCCGAGTCATGCGCAAATTCGGCGCCCCGCCCGTGGATCACCGGCCAACGAGCAAAGAGCTTTGCACTTGCCCTCCGGGAAGGAAGGTTGGTCAGCAGGAAAGCGGATCAGGGCCCCTGGAAGCCGCCGCTGCGCAGCGTGATGACCAGCGTGTCGCGCCAGCCGCGCTCGGCCGGGTCCAGTGGCTGGATGGGCGTGGTTTCGTGGATGACGCGCCGGTCGTCGAGCAGCAGCGTGGTCCAGGGCTGGGTCATCGTGAAGCGCTTGCCCGCCGGCCCCTCGGCCTCGAACACGCGCGACTCGCCGCCCTTGATGTTGTGCCGCGCCACCATCAGCACCGCCACCAGGTCCACGCCGTCGCGGTGCGCACCCTCGGGCGTGGGCCGGCCGATGCCGTCGCTGGTGTCGATGCGGAACGGGTGCGCCTCGATGAACCAGGGCTGTTCGCCGCGCAGCGCCGAAGTGACCCGCGCCAGCCCCAGCAGCAGGGCCGTCCAGGCGGGCGAGGCCACCATGCGCTGCTCCAGCGGCACGTACCAGCGCTGGATGCCGCCGTGCAGCGCGTTGTAGTCCAGCGGCTGCCAGTGCGCGCGGTGCGGCGCCTGTGTCAGCTGCTCGCCGTCGGCGACGAAGCAGCCATGGCGGCGGAAGCGGTAGCGACCGCCGTCGCGCAGGTAGCCGTCGGGCGGCAGGTCGTCCCAGCAGGGCTGGAGCGCGTCGAGGTCAGCGGCGCGAACGCCCAGCGCCGGCAGCGCGGCCGGCGCGATCACGGCCTCGCCGTCGCGCTGCAGCGAGCCGACGATGTCGGCGGGGTCGGTCCACGGCGGCTCGAACATTTATGGAGTCAGGTGCTTGTAGTTGCGGCTCACATTCGCCTCGCGGCGAATATGAGCCTTCACTGCAAACATGGCGGCGTCAGGCGCCACCATGTTTGTCAGCCTCGGACGTGAACGCGTCCGCGTAGAACTCCTCGGCCGGCAGGCGGCACTGCGCGACGAAGTCCTGCTGCGCGGCATCCACCATCACCGGCGCGCCGCAGGCATAGACCTGGTGGCCGGACAGGTCCGGCAGGTCGGCCATGACGGCATGGTGGACGAAGCCGGTGCGGCCCGCCCAGCCGGCGTCGGGCTCGGACAGCACCGGCACATAGGTCAGCGTGGGCCACTCGGCGGCGATCTGCGCCGCCCAGTCGTTCAGGTAGAGGTCGGCCTGCCGGCGCGCGCCCCAGTACAGCACCATGGGCCGGGTGGACTCGATGTGCCGGGCGCGCTCGATGATGGCCTTGATGGGCGCGAAGCCGGTGCCGCTGGCCAGCAGCACGATGGGTTTGTCGCTGTCCTCGCGCAGGAAGAAGCTGCCGAACGGGCCCTCCATGCGCAGGATGTCCTTCTCCTTGAGCGCGCCGAACACATGGTCGGTGAACTTGCCGCCGGGCATGTGGCGGATGTGCAGCTCGATCTGGCCCGGCAGCGTGTGCGGCGCGTTGGCCATCGAGTAGCTGCGGCGGGCGCCGTCGCGCAGGATGAACTCGACGTACTGGCCGGCGCGGAACTGGAAGTTCTGGTTGGCGGCCAGCTGCATCGTCAGCACGGCCACGTCCGGCGCGGGCTTGAGGATGGCGGCCACGCGGGTGGGCAGCTTCAGCACCGGGAACTCGCCGGCGCCGGGCACCGTGCGCGCCTCCAAGGTGCAGTTGGTCTGCGGCCGCGCGCAGCAGGTCAGCACGAAACCGGCGGCCTCCTCCTTGGCGGACAAGGCCTTGGGCTGGTGGTTGCCGTGGATGACGGCGCCTTCGAGCAGCTTGCTCTTGCACGAACCGCAGGCGCCGTCCTTGCAGCCGTAGGGCAGGCCCACGCCGTTGCGGATGGCGGCGGCCAGCAAGGTGTCGTCGCCCTCGGTCTGGTAGACGCGGCCGGCGGGCTGGATGGTGATCTGGTAGGACATGGGCCTCAAAAAGCAGCGGCCCCGCTGAAGAGTCCGGGGCCGTAGACTGCCCGCCATTTTGCCCGACCCCCTTCATGACTTCCCGACTGTTGATCATTGGCTGCGGTGATGTGGGGCTTCGCGTGCTGCGGCAGCTGGCCGGCCGCTGGCGCGTTTTCGCGCTGACCTCCAGCCCCGAACGTGCCGCCGCGCTGCGTGCCGCCGGGGCCGTGCCGCTGCTGGGCAACCTGGACGACCCGGCGACGCTGGCCCGGCTGGCCGGCCTGGCCGACCGCGTGCTGCACCTGGCGCCGCCGGCGCCCCAGGGCGACACCGACACGCGCACGCGGGCGCTGCTGGGCGCGCTGGCACGCAAGCCGCCGGCCGTGCTGGTCTATGCCAGCACCACCGGCGTCTACGGCGATTGCGGCGGCGCGCTGATCAACGAGACCCGGGCCTTGAACCCGGGCACCGACCGGGCGCGGCGCCGGGTCGACGCCGAGGCGCAGCTGCGCGCCTTCGGCCGTCGCCACGGCACGCGCATCGGCCTGCTGCGCATCCCCGGCATCTACGCCCGCGACCGCGAGGGCGGCCACCCGCGCGAGCGGCTGGCGCGCGGCCTGCCGGTGCTGCGGCGCGAGGAGGATGTCTTCACCAACCACATCCATGCCGACGACCTGGCGCGCGCCTGCGTGCTGGCGCTGCTGCGCGGCCTGCCGCAGCGGGCCGTGAACGTCTGCGACGACAGCCAGCTGCTGATGGGCGACTACGTCGACCTGGCGGCGGACCTGGCCGGCCTGCCGCGGCCCGAGCGCATCTCGCGCGACGCGGCGGCGGCGCGGCTGAGCCCGATGCAGCTGAGTTTCTGGCGTGAATCGCGACGCATCGGCAACCAGCGCCTGCGGCGCGAGCTGCGCCTGCGGCTGCGCTACCCGACGCCGCGGGACGGGCTTTAACGCCGGCGCGACGAGCGCCAGTGGCGGATCAGCAGCCAGGCGCCCAGCATGCCGCCCAGATGGGCGAAATGGGCCACGCCGCTGGCGCTGTTGAAGCCCAGGATGAGCTCCAGCCCGCCGAAGATGGCGACGAAGTACTTGGCCTTCATCGGGATGGGCGGGATCAGCGGCACGATGATGCGGTTGGGGAACAGCATGCCGAAGGACAGCAGCAGCCCGAAGATCGCGCCCGAGGCGCCCACCGTCGGTGAGCGCGCGCCGATGACCCAGGTGAAGGCCAGCTGCACCAGCGCCGCGCTCAGCGCGCTGGCGATCAGGATGTGCAGGTAGCGGCGCGGGCCCCACACGCGCTCCAGCTCGCCGCCGAACATCCACAGGCCCAGCATGTTGAACAGCAGGTGGGTGAAGCTGCCGTGCAGGAAGGCGTAGCTCAGCAGCTGCCAGGGCAGGAAGGCCCCCGACTGCAGCGGCCACAGCTCGAACCAGGGCTCGAGGCCGGGGAACAGCTGGAAGAAGCAGAAGACGCCGACGCAGATCAGCAGGAAGGCTTTGGTGACCGGAGGCAGCGGCGGCATGGGGGTCGAACTGTCAGCCCTCGTGGAGGGCACTGCACCGGGAGGGGCGGTGCTTGTCGCGGCGAGTATGCCAGGGCTTGCAGGTCCGTCTGGTGCCCGGGGCCGGACTCGAACCGGCACACCTTGCGGCGGGGGATTTTGAGTCCCCTGCGTCTACCGATTTCGCCACCCGGGCCATCGGGACATGCATTCGCCATTGCGGCGAGGGGCGGATTATGCACTCGCCGAGCCTGGGGGCTGGCCCGCGCTGCCACAATCGTCTGCATGAGCTACCCGACCCTCGAAGACGTCATCGGCGCCACGCCCCTGGTGCGCCTGCAGCGCCTGCCCGGTGCCGATGCCCGCGGCAACGTGATCCTGGCCAAGCTGGAGGGCAACAACCCCGCCGGCTCGGTGAAGGACCGCCCGGCCATCAGCATGATCCGGCGCGCCGAGGAGCGCGGCGAGATCAATCCCGGCGACACGCTGATCGAGGCCACTTCGGGCAACACCGGCATCGCGCTGGCGATGGCCGCAGCCATCCGCGGCTACCGCATGCTGCTGATCATGCCGGAGGACCTGTCCATCGAGCGTGCGCAGACCATGAAGGCCTTCGGCGCCGAGCTGATCCTCACGCCCAAGACCGGCGGCATGGAGTACGCCCGCGACCTGGCCGAGCAGATGGCCAGCGAGGGCAAGGGCCGCGTGCTCGACCAGTTCGCCAACGCCGACAACCCGCGCGTGCATTACGAGACCACCGGCCCCGAGCTGTGGCAGGACACCGGCGGGCGCATCACCCATTTCGTCAGCGCGATGGGCACGACAGGCACCATCACCGGCGTGTCGCGCTTCCTGAAGGAGCAGAACCCGGCCGTGCGCATCGTCGGCGCGCAGCCGGCCGAGGGCTCGCGCATCCCCGGCATCCGCAAGTGGCCGGAGGCCTACCTGCCCAAGATCTACGAGCCCAGCGGCGTGGACGAGCTGGTGCTGGTCAGCCAGAGCGATGCCGAGGACATGGCCCGGCGCCTGGCCCGCGAGGAGGGGCTGTTCGCCGGCATCTCGGCCGCGGGCGCCTGCTGGGTGGCGCTGCAGAT
>CAXDTK010000312.1:0-5967 GCA_963992225.1 uncultured Comamonadaceae bacterium
CCGGGGCTGGCCAACCTGGCCGGGGGGGCGGCGTGGGCGCCCGCGCCGGTGGTGGGCATCGGTGGCGGGCTGGCGCCGGCGCAGCTGGCCGACATCGCCGCGCAGGGCGCCAGCGCCGGCTGCGTGGTGCGCGGGCTGGCCGCCGGCAGCGCCCACCCACCCGCGGCCTGGCAGGCCGCCTGGGCCGGCGCCGCCGCGCCCGCCCGGCGCGAGCCGGGCTGGCCGCATCCCACGCTGTGAGCCGGCGCGGCGAGGCCGGTCAGGCGCTGGCCAGCAGCGCCGGCACCGCGTCGGCCAGCACCGGCTTGCAGAAGCCGAAGCCCTGCATCAGGTCGCAGCCCATCGCGATCAGCTCGGCCTCGTCGGCGGGCAGCTCCACGCCCTCGGCCACCACCAGCATGCGCATCGCATGCGCCACGCGCACCACCGACTCCACCAGCATGCGCGAGTCGGCATTGGTGGACAGGCCGTGCACGAACAGCCGGTCGATCTTGAGCTTGCGGCAGCGGATGCGGCGCAGGTAGGCCAGCGAGCTGTAGCCGGTGCCGAAGTCGTCGATGGCCAGGCCGTAGCCCAGGCCCTGCAGCGTGAAGACGAAGGAGTCGGGCTTGTCGATGTCCTCGAAGCCGGCGCTCTCGGTCAGCTCGAACTCGATGTCCGCCGGGCTGAGCTGCAGCGCCTTGAGCTGCTGCAGGAAACGCTCGCGGTGCTGCGTCTTGCGGCATTGCTCCCAGGACAGGTTGATCGCCACCAGCGGGCAGCTCAGGCCCTGCGCCCGCCAGGCGTCCAGGTCGCGCCTGAGCAGCGCCAGCGTGGCCAGGCCCAGCTCGACGATCAGGCCGGAACTCTCGGCCACCGGGATGAACTCGACCGGCGCGATCCAGCCGCGCGTCGGGTGGTTCCAGCGCGCCAGCGCCTCGAAGCCGCGGATGCGCCGCTGCGCGTCGTACTGCGGCTGGTAGGCCAGCGCCAGCTGCCCATCGGTGGCCAGCGCCTCGCGCAGGTCCTGTTCCAGCGCCAGGCGCTGCTGCAGCGCCGCGCCGATCTGCGGCGTGAACAGTTGGAAGCTGTCGCGGCCCAGCTGCTTGGCATGGCGCATCGCCGCATCGGCGCAGCGCATGGCCTCGCTGGGGTCGCGCGCATGGTCGGGCAGGGACACCGCGCCGACGCAGACATGCAGCGGCAGCCAGTGGCCATCGTGCAGGATCGGCTGGGTCAGTTCCGCCTGCAGCTGCGCCACATGGGCGCGCAGCGCCTCGCCGGCCAGCGCCGGCACCATCAGCAGCGCGAACTCGTCGGCCGACAGCCGGGCCACCTGGTCGCCGGGCCGGCACACCAGCCGCAGCCGCTGGCCCACGGCCTGCAGCACGGCATCGCCGGCGGCATGGTGGTGCTGGTCGTTGATCTGCTTGAAGTCGTCCAGGTCCAGGATCAGCAGCGTGGCGGAGCCGTCCTGCAGCGCGCGCTCCAGCAGGCCGCGCATGTGCTCGCGGTTGGGCAGGTCGGTCAGCGCGTCGAAGCGGGCCAGGTAACGGGTGCGGCGCTCGACCTCCTTGATCTGCACGCGCAGCCGCTTGGCCAGGCCCCAGGCCAGCCCTGCGGTGGCCAGCAGCGTGCCCAGCGTGGCGAGCAGGAAGCCGGCCAGGTCCAGCCACATCGGCAGCCGGCTGGCCTCCACCGTCAGCGTGCCGATGCGGCGCCCGTCGGCCTCGACCGGCACGTCCACCCGCACGCTGCCGGCCAGCTCGTCCAGCCGCGCATGCTCTCCGGCCAGCCGCGAGTAGAGCGTGAAGACGCTGCCGTCCTGCTTCAGCAGCCGCGCATGCAGGATGGCCGGGTTCTGCTGCAGCGCCGCCAGGCTGTCGCCGGCGTCGTCGCGGCTCTCGAACACCATCGCGGCCGACACGGTCTGCGCCACGATGCTGGCCTGGGTCTGCAGGTCCTTGAGCTGGCGTTCCTGCAGGCGCAGGTATTGCAGCAGGCTGAGCACCAGCGCGAACGCCAGCAGCGCCGCCAGCGCGACGACCAGCTCGCGCAGGCGCTCGAAGGCATCGACGACGAGCAGCTTCATGGCGTGGGCGCCTGGTGGCGCACGAAGCGCGCCAGGCGCAGCAGCTTGGTGCTGACCGCCAGGCCGGCGCGGCGCGCGGCGTCCAGCTCGACGTCGAAGACGATGCGGCCGTCCTCGACCTGCAGGTTGATCATCGCGCCGTGGTCCAGCATGGCCGCGGCATCGGACACCACCAGCACCGGCGCCTCCGCCAGCGCGCCGCGCAGCGCCGGCTGCGGCGCGGGCAGGTACAGCAGGTGGCAGCCCGTCGGCGCGTCGTTGCGGCCCAGCCGACGCACGCTCACCGTCAGCTGGCGGATGGGCCGGCCGGCGAGCGACTGCAGCGCACCGTCGACCCGGCCCTCGCCCAGCGTGCAGATCTCCAGGCTGCGCCCGGCCGCCTCGCGTTCCGGCGGCCAGGTGATGAACATCAGCGCGCGGTAGATGACCTCGGCCTTCAGCACGTCCGGGTTGCTCATCTGCGCCGCCGCGGGGCGGGGCTGCAGCCACCACAGGGCCAGCGCGCAGCACGCCGCCCAGCGCCAGGGCGCTGCAGCGGTGGAGGATTGCTGCGCTGCGGGCATGGGCGGCTCAGAGTGCGACGCGCCAGTCCAGCCGCCAGGCACGGCCCGGCTGCGGGATGCTGCTCAGCACCGTGTCGGGCGAGGACGGGTCCAGGTTGCGACGGTCCAGCGCGTTGGCGACGTGCAGCGCGAGGCTCTGGCGTGCATCGACGAAGTAGCGCAGCTGGGCGTTGACGACCACCGTCGTGGGCACCTCGACGCGGCCCAGGCGCGGGCCGATCACCTGCCACTCGGTGCCCAGCTGCCAGGCCTGCCAGCGCGGCGTCACCGCATGGCCCTTGAACATCCAGGACGGCGAATTGCTCAGCCGCGCGCCGTCTTCGTCGCGGGCCCGCATCCACGAGGCGCTGGCGCGCCACAACCAGCCGGCGCTGGAGCGCTGCTCCACGCCCAGGTCCACCCCCTTCAGGCTGACCCGGCCGAGGTTGCGGTACTGCACGGCGGCGTCGGGCGCGTCGCTGAGCGGCACCTGCTCGATCAGCCGGCTCATGCGGGTCTGGTAGGCGTTGACGCTGAACGCATGGCCGCCGGGCAGCAGGTATTCCCACGCGGCCTCGGCCGAGCCCAGGCGCTCCGGTTTCAGCGCCGGGTTGGCGAGCTGCGAAATGCCGCCATCGTCGTAGAAGCGTTCGTACAGGTTGGGCGAACGGAACGAGCGCGCCCACATCAGCTTGAGCGCCTGGCGCTCGTCCGGCCGCCAGGCCAGCACCGCGCGCGGCGATGTGGCCGGCCGGAAGCCGCGCGCATGGTCCACCCGCAGGCCGGTGGTCAGGTGCAGCGCCGACGACAGCCGCCACTGGTCCTGCACGTAGGCGGCCAGCAGGTCCTGCGTGACGTCGGAGTCCAGCTTCATCGCCTGCGGCTCGACGTCGTAGTTGCGCTGCAGGCCCACCGGCGAGGTGCGCGCCTCGGCGCCGAACATCAGCTGGTGGTTGAGCAGGCCGCGCCACAGGATGCGGCCCTCCAGCGTCGTCCACTGCGCGCGGCCGACGTCCTCGTTGAGGTAGTCCGGCGCCTGGCCGAACACATAGCGGCCGCGGAACTCGTAGCCGGCCACGCTGAGCCGCACGCTGCGCCGCACATCGCCCTGCCAGCCGGCGTCGTGGCTGACCTCGCCCAGCACCAGGCTGTCGATGTAGCGCGTGCCGGGCGCCCCGGCCACCGTGCCGTAGGGGGCGGTGGCCGCGTCCTTCTCGCGCCGCACCGCGTTCAGCGACACGCGCCAAGCGCCGAAGCGCGCCTTGGCCAGCAGCGCCGCCTGGCGCTCGCCATCGAGCCCGCGCACCCAGCCGTCGGCGGTGCCCAGCTCGGGCAGGTAGAGGTTCTCGCCGGCACTGCGCTGCAGGTTGACGCCGATGAACAGGTCCCGCTCGGCGCCAGTCGCGGCGCCGTAGTGCATCTCCAGGCGCCGCTGGCCCTGCGTGCCCAGGCTGGCCTGGGTGGTCAGGCCGGGCGCGTCGGCGCCGTCCAGCGTGACGACGTTCACCACGCCCAGCAGCGCGTTGCTGCCGTAGACCGAGGAGCCGGGGCCATGCACCAGTTCCACCCGCTTGATCCACTCGGCCACCATGGGCAGCTCCAGCTGCGGCAGGCCCTGGTCGTAGATGGCGTCGTTGGCGCGCTGGCCGTCGATGGCCATCAGCACGCGCGAGCTGTAGTCGCCCGGGCGGTTGAAGCCGCGCAGGCCCAGCCCGCTGTAGGTGCGCGAGTTGCTGAGGTAGACGCCGGCCAAGCGCGCCAGCAGGTCGCCCACGGTCTGGTGGCCCAGCGCGTCGGCCGCCTCGCGCTCCAGCACGCTGACCGAGGCCGGCGCATCCATCAGGCTTTGCGCATAGCGCGACGGGCCCTGCACCTCGCGCTTGAGCAGCGCTTCCAGGGCCCGGTCGTCGGCCGCATCCACGGCGGGATCGGCAAGCGCCGCGTGAGGGAGAGCAAGGGCCAGGCAGGCCAGTGCAAAGCTGCGGCAGGTCACGGTCAATTACCGTCGGTGACGGTTCAGCACAAAGTTGCCGGCCAGCTTATCTGTCGGTTTCCTGGCGGTCGCTGTCAGATGTCACGGGGCCCCGGTGATTCGTGCTTCGCTGTTGCGGAGCGGTGACGCCGCAGCACGCGAAGCCGCCACGGCGGGTCGCGCCCTTGTCCGACGGGCGCCCGTGCGGCGCCGCCCTAGGCTGGTGCCCATGCACCCGCACGACCTGCCCAGCCCCGTCATGATCGGCACGGCCGGCTGGGGCATCCCGGCCGCCAGCGCGGCCGAGCTGCCGGCCGAAGGCTCGCAGCTGGCGCGCTACGCCAGCCGGCTGGACTGCGCCGAGATCAACTCGTCCTTCTACCGCGCGCACCGCCCACAGACCTATGAGAAATGGGCGGCCAGCACGCCGGCCGGCTTCCGGTTCGCGGTCAAGCTGCCCAAGCAGATCTCGCACGAGGCGCGGCTCGCCGATGCGGCGGGCCGGCTGGACGCCTTCGTCGCCGAGGCCGGCGGGTTGGGCGGCAAATGGGCCGTGCTGCTGGTGCAGCTGCCGCCGTCGCTGGCCTTCGACGCGGTGCTGGCCGGCCGCTTCTTCGAGCAGGTGCGGGCGCGCTTCGGCGGGGCCGTGGTCTGCGAGCCGCGGCACGCCAGCTGGTTCACGCCTGCGGCCGAGCAGTTGCTCGTCGACTGCGGGGTGGCCCGCGCCGCCGTCGACCCGGCCAAATGGCCCGGCGCCGCCACGCCGGGCGGCTGCACGCGGCGGCTGCGCTACCACCGCTGGCATGGCTCGCCGCGGGTCTACTGGTCGACCTACGACGACGCCTGGCTGGACCGGCAGGCCGCCGCGCTGCGGGCCCTGCCGGGCGACGCGGCGTGCTGGTGCATCTTCGACAACACCGCCTCGGGCGGGGCACTGCAGAACGCGTTGCAGCTGCAGGCCCGGCGCTGACTCACCACTTGCAGCCCTTGCCGCGTGCCGCGTCCACCGCCAGCGGCACGACGGCCAGCAGGCCCGCGTTGGCGTAGGCCTTGCGGCAGTCTTTATTGGTGGCGTCCTCGATGGACTGCTCCAGCCGGGACTTGCGCTCCGGCGGCTGCGGCAGCAGCTCCACCAGCCCCGGGCCCCGGCGCGAAGCCATCTCGCCACCGCGTGGCAGCGACAGATTCAGCGGGGCGCGCGGCGCGCTGGCGGCGGCCGAGGGCGGCACCGCCAGGTCGCGGCCCAGGCGGGAGCCGGCATCGGGCGAGCCGGGCGAGGCCCCCGCCGCCGCGGCAGGGCTGGCAGGGGCGTTGGGGTCGCCCCGCGCCGGTCCGGCCGGTGCGCCGACCTGGCCCGGCAAGGCCCCGGACAGTGCTGGCAG
>CAXDTK010000313.1:0-5942 GCA_963992225.1 uncultured Comamonadaceae bacterium
CGCCGCGTCGCCGAGCAGAGCGGCGTGTTCACGCTGGCCGACATGCTGCCCGTGCCCTGCAACCCCGACACGCTGGCCATGGCCTACGCGCTGCGCTCGCCTGACGGGCTGGTGCCGCTGACGCGCTATCTCGACGCAGCCACGCTGCTGGCCGGCGAGCGCAGCACCATCGTCTTCGAGGGCGACCCGGCGCTGAAGGCCGCCGTCTTCAAGCTCTTCTCCACCAACCACTCGCCGGAGAGCCAGTCCAACTGCCTGTCGGAGCTGCTGTGCTGCCTGCCGAAGATCGCCGCGCCCCAGCTCAGCTACCGCGACGTGTTCCGCGTGCTCATCGTGCAGTTCATGGACGCCCAGTCGCTGGACGTCCGCGCGCTCAAGAAGAGCTGCATCCACATCGCCCGGCCCGACGGCCGCATGGTGCCGTTCGAGGCCTTCAACCTGTTCTACCGGGATGAGCGGCAGACGGCGCTGGCGCAGATTCGCAGGGAGATCGACGTGCAGCGCTCGCAGCGGCTGGGCGCGGGCGTCATCAGATCAATTGCTGGACCTGCTCCAACAAGTCCAGCGGGCTGAACGGCTTGACGAGGTAGACGTCGGCCCCCGCGGCCAGCCCCGCGGCCGGGTCGGCCTGCTGGCTCTTGGCCGACAGCATGATGACCCGTGTGCCGCTCAGCCCGGCGTCGGCGCGCACCGCGCGGCAGACGTCCAGCCCGTTGAGCTCGCCGGGCATCATCACGTCCAGCAGCAGCAGGTCGGGCTGCAGCCGCCGCGCGGCCGCCAGGCCGCTGGCGCCATCACCGGCCAGGTGCACCTCGTAGGGCTCGAACTCCAGCGTCATGCGGATCAGTTCACGAATATCGGCCTGGTCTTCGACGACGAGCACCTTTTTCACGGCGGACCTCGTGGGGAAAGACCCGAGTGTGCCGAAAATCCGCGGCGGCCACCGCCGTGCGCCTTTGGAGCCCCGATGAAATCCCTGTTGAGCCTGCTGGTCGCCGCCTGCTTCGCGCTGCCGGCCGCCGCGCAGACCGAGTACCGCTTCTCGCCGGTCAACCAGGCCAACCTCGTCACCGCGGCCTCGTACTGGAACCCCATCGTCGCCTACGTGTCCGACAAGAGCGGCGTGAAGCTGTCGCTCAAGCTGGGCCGCACCTCCGCCGACACCACCGCCTTCGTGCTGGCGCAGGAGGTGGAGTTCGCCTTCACCAACCACCTGTTCAGCCCCGAGCGCGAGCAGCTGGGCTGGAAGGTCTTCGGCCGGCGCAACACGCCGCCGCTGTACGGCCAGGTGGTGGTGGCGGCCGACTCGCCCATCACCGACCTCGCGCAGCTGGAGGGCAAGGAGGTCGGCTTCCCCGGGCCCGAGGCCTTCGTCGCCTACAAGACGCCCTATGCGCAGCTGCTGCAGCGCAAGCTCAACGTGCGCACCATCTTCGGCGGCAACATGGACGGCGCCTTCGCCCAGCTGTTCAGCGGCAAGGTGGCGGCCGTGGGCGCCAACTCGCAGCTGGTGGAGGGCTATGCCAAGCGCGAGGGCAAGCAGTTCCGCGTGCTGTGGACCTCCGAGCCCTACCACGACCTCGCGCTGATGGTGTCGCCCAAGGTGCCCGAGCGCGACGCGCAGGCCGTCGCCAAGGCCTTCCTTCGCATGGCGCAGGACCCGCGGGGCCGCGAGATCCTGCTGGCCGGCAACAAGCTGATGGGCCTGCCGGCGGATGCCGTCTTCGTGCCGTCCGACGGCCGCGAGTACGCCAGCTACCGGCGCTTCTACCAGTCCGCGCCGGCCCAGCTGCGGTGACGGCCTCCCGCCGCGCCTGGACGGCGCTGCTGCCGCGCACCCTGCTCAGCCGGGTGCTGCTGCTGTACGTGGCGGCGCTGGTGCTGCTGGTGGCGGTGGGCTTCGGCGCCTTCCTGGCCTACGAGGTGCGCTCGACGCTGGACGACGCCGACGTGGGCTCGCAGGCGATGTCGGCGCTGCTGGCGCCGGCCGTGTCGGAGTCGGCCGTCATCGGCGACTACGACACCATCCAGCGCACGCTGGAGCGCGCCATCGCCCACCCGCTGTTCGAGCGCGCCGCCTTCATCGACATGAACGGCGCCCGGCTGGAGGTCGCGCGGCAGGACCGCCCCCGGCCCACGCCGCCGGCCTGGCTGGTGGCCCATGTCACCTCGCGGCTGGAGCCGGTCAACGCCACGCTGACCATCGGCGGGCGCGACTACGGCATCACGCGGCTGACCGTCTGGGCCGAGCGCGTCGCCGCCGACATCTGGCAGGTGGTGCGGCTGGCGATGCTGCTGGCCCTGCTGGGCACGGTGGCCGGCGGCGCGCTGGTCTGGTGGCCGCTGCGCCGCTGGCTGGGCCAGCTCGACCGCGTCAGCGACCTGGGCGCAAGGCTGCAGCGGGGCGGTGGCCAGGCCATCGCGCCGATGCGCACCGACGAGGCGCCGCTGGAGTTCCAGCGCACCTTCGAGGTCATCAACCAGGTGGCCGCATCGCTGCAGGCCGAGCGGGCCCAGGCGGCCGTCACGCTGTCCTGCATCGCTGAGGGCGTGGCCACCGTCAACCGTGGCGGCGAGGTGGTGCTGGCCAACCCGGTGCTGGGCCGGCTGCTGGGCAGCGCCAGCGGCGCACTGCTGGGCCGACCGGTCGCGCAGCTGCTGCCAGAGCTGGCCATCGACCCCGCCGGCGAGGGCTGGCAGGGCCGGCGCTTCGAGCGCGGCGCGCAGGTGCTGGAGGCCAGCCTCGCGCCGGTGCGCTCCGAGCAGGGCGAGGCGGCCGGCGCCGTGCTGGTGCTGCGCGACGTGACCGAGCGGCAGGCGCTGGAGAACCGGCTGCGCGCCGAGCTGGATGCGCGCGCCAACGCGATGCAGGCGATGAGCGAGCTGCTGGGCTCGGCCGGCTCGGCGCCCGACGCCAGCCGCACCAATGCCATCGAGCAGCTGTCGCGCCAGGTGGGCGACATGGTCGCGCGGCTGCGCCGCCAGACCGAGCAGCTGCACGCCATCTTCACGCTCAGCCCCGACGGCTTCATCTCCTTCGACGCCGGGCGCCGCGTGCAGTACGTCAGCCCCGGCTGCGCGCCGCTGACCGCGCTGCCCGACCGCGCCGTGCTGGGCCAGGACGAGGCCGGCCTGGCGGCGCTGCTGCAGGGCCGCTTCGCGCAGGCCGACACGCAGCGGCCGCTGCACCTGCAGGAGCTGCGCGACGAGCCGCGCATCGTGCAGATGGCCCGGCCCATGCCGCGCATCCTGGCGCTGGCGCTGCACGACGGCGGCGGTGCCGAGACGCCGCAGCTGCTGCACATCCGCGACGTCAGCCAGCAGTTCGAGGTGGACCGGCTCAAGAGCGAGTTCCTGACCACCGCCGCCCACGAGCTGCGCACGCCCATGACCAGCATCTACGGCTTTGCCGAGCTGCTGATGCTGCGCGAGTTCCCGCCCGAGCGCCGCCGCGAGCTGCTGGAGCGCATCCACCGCCAGAGCCAGGCCATGATGGCCATCCTCGACGAGCTGCTGGACCTGGCCCGCATCGAGTCGCGGCATGCGCTGGACTTCGAGTTCCAGCCCGCCAGCCTGTGCGCGCTGGTGCAGCAGACGGTCGACGACTTCGGCGTGCCGGACGGCCGCGAGCGGCCCCTGCTGACGCTGCCCGCCGACCTGCCCTGGGTCAGCGTGGACGCCCGCAAGCTCAGCCAGGCGCTGCGCAACCTGCTGTCCAACGCCTACAAGTACTCGCCCGGCGGCGGCCCGGTGGCGCTGCGCGTGCAGGCCGCCACGGCCGAGCAGGTCGACATCGAGGTGCAGGACCAGGGCATCGGCATGACCGCCGAGGAACTGGCCCATGTGACCGAGCGCTTCTACCGCGCCGACCGCTCCGGCGCGATCCCCGGCACGGGCCTGGGCATGTCCATCGTCAAGGAGATCGTCGAGCTGATGGGCGGCAGCCTGCACCTGGACAGCGAGCCGGGCCGCGGCACCTGCGTCACGCTGCGGCTGCGCCGCATCGCAGCGCCGGCCGGCTGAGCCGCGGCGCTCAGCGCGCCCGCGCGCCGCGCCAGCGCCGCAGCGACCGCAGCAGCCGCAGCTTGATCGCACGCGCCATGCGCCACACCGCGCTGGCCCGCACCCAGGCCAGCAGGCCGGCCTTCCAGGTCGTCCAGCGCGCGTACAGCCGCGCGAACCAGGGCAGCTGCAGCAGCGCCGGCTGGATGAGCTGGAACAGCCAGGCCAGCAGCGCCGTGCCCGCCAGCTTGGCCGCGACGACCAGGCCCACGCCCAGCGTCACCTGGCCTTGCGCCACCAGCCACAGCGCGCCGAGCTTGACCGGCAGGATCAGCAGGCTGGGCAGCAGCAGCACGACCAGCGCCCAGCGCGGTGGCAGTCGGCTGAGCCAGCCCTCGCACCGCCGGACGAGCGGCAGCCGCGCCAGCAGCGCGAACACGCGCCGCAGCGGCTCCCAGCCCCATTCCTCGAAGAGGATGAGCAGCGCCAGGACCAGCCGCAGCAGCCAGCGCAGCGGCGCGAGCAGGCGCTGGAGCATCAGGGCGCCAGCCTGACCTTGCAGCGCAGCCCCGCCGGCAGCTCGCCCTTGGCGTTGTCGATCTCGGCCACGATGCCGAAGGTGCCGGCCGCGGCGTCCAGCACGCGGTCCACGGTGCGCACGCGCGCCTGGATGGCGCGGCCGCCGAACGGCGCCTCGGGCGTCACGCTGACCAGCTGCCCGGGCCGCACCTGCGTGAAGGCCTTGACCGGCAACAGCGCCTGCACCTTCAGCGGGTGGGTCTGCGCGATCTTCAGCACCGGCTTCTTGGTGTCGCTGCTGTCCATCAGCGCGCCGGGGTAGAGGTACTGGTCCACCACCACGCCGCTGAACGGCGCCAGGATCTGGCGGCGGCGCAGCTGGTCGACGGCCTGGCGGTGGTCCAGCCGGGCGATGGTGTTGTTCTCGGTGGCCGTCTTCAGCTCGGCCTCGGCCAGCTTGAGCTCGGCCTGCGCGTCCTCCACCGCCTGGGCGGAGACAAACTCCTCGGCCAGCAGGTCCTGCAGCCGGCGCGCCTTCTCGCGCAGCGCGCCCACCTTGGCCTGCGCCAGCTGGGCCTGGCCCTGGGCCTCGGCACGCGCCCTGGCCGAATCCGCCGCGCTGGCCTCCACGCTGCTCTCGATGCTGACCAGCACCTGGCCCTGGCGGATGGCCTCGCCCCGACGCGCATGCACGCGCTCCAGGATGCCGACCACCGGGCTGCGGATCTCCACCGTCTGGTTGGGTTCGATCATGCAGTCGTGCTCCTGCGCCAGTGTCGGAAAGGCGGGCAGGCTGAGCAGGGCGAGGAGAAGCGTCGGTTTCATGTCGTGTGGCCAGCGATGCCGATGATGCGATGGAGTTCCCAGTCCTGGCGGAGTGTCTGCTTGCGCATCTGCCAGGCGCGGCGCTCGGCGCCGCGCTGCGCCAGCCGCACCGCGAGCGCCAGGCCGCGGCCCTGCACCAGTGCGGCGCGCAGCGGTGCGGGCAGGGTCTTGAAGAGGGGGTCGTCGGCCGCGACGATGGCGCGCACCGTGCCCGGCTGGCCCTGGCGGCCGCTGCGGCCGAACAGCTGGCGGTCCACGCGCGGCGACTCGTGGAACTCGGTCAGGATGACGTGCAGGCCGCCGGCCGCCAGGGCCTGCGGGTCGGGCTTGATGTCGGTGCCGCGGCCGGCCATGTTGGTGGCGATGGTGATGCGGCCCGCGGCCCCGGCGCCCGCCACGATGGCGGCCTCCTCGGCGTCCTGGCGGGCGTTCAGCACCACCCGATCGGCGCCGCGCGCGGCCAGCACCGCGGCCACCGCCTCGCTGGCCTCGACGCTGCGCGTGCCCACCAGCACGGCCTGGCCGCGCGCCGCGGCGGCCAGGCCGCTGTCTCTTATACACATCTCCGAGCCCACGAGACGGACTCCGATCTCGTA
>CAXDTK010000314.1:0-5905 GCA_963992225.1 uncultured Comamonadaceae bacterium
ACACCTAAGCCTTCGTCGGCAGCGTCAGATGTGTATAAGAGACAGGTCCAGCTGTGCGCGCCAGCGGGCCCAGGCGGATGAGCCGGCGGCCGGCGTGGCGCGACCCACCTCGGCGGAGTCGAACACGATGAGCTGGCTGCGCGGCGCCAGCGGCACGACGAAGGGCTCGGTGAAGTCGCCGGCGTTCACGCCCGGGTCGGCGCCGTTCTCCGCGGGCGTGCAGGCGCGGGCCGGGCCGGTCTCGGCGTCCAGGTAGCGCAGCCAGCCCTGGCCGGCGCGCGCGCAGGCCTCGTGGTTGCCGCGCACGAAGACCCACGGCGCGGCGGCCAGCAGGGCGCGGGCCGGCCGGAAGAAGTCGGCCTGCCAGGCGTCGTCGCCATAGCCCCAGGGGCTGTGCGCGCAGCCGGCCATGCCCGCGGGGCAGGGACTTTCGCGGTAGTGGTAGTCGCCGACATGGATGACCAGGTCGGGCTTGAGCGCCAGCGCCTGCGCCAGCACACGTGGGAACGGCCAGCCGGAGGGGTCGTTGCAGGGCTGGTAGTCCCGCTCGGAGGCCTTCAGCCGGCAGCCGGTGTCACCCAGCACCACGATGCGGCGCAGCTCGGCCGCCGGCGCGCGCAGCGTGACGGCCTCGACCTGCACGCTGGCGGCGCCGGCGGGCCAGGCGGCTTCGCAGGCCTGCAGCGTGAAGCTGCTGGGTTTGCGCCCGGCCTGCCGGTTGCCGGGCGGCGGCGGCTCGTCGCCGGGGACGCTGCGCGGCTGCATGGCGGCGCTGCCGCCGGTCCACCGCAGGGCCGGGCAGGTGGCGTCGGCGGTTAGTGCGCGCACCGCCCAGCCGGGCCCGGCGACGGCCTGCACCCAGGCCTGTTGCAGGCCGGCGACCGGCGGCTCGGCAGGCGGCGGCGCGGCGCAGCCAGCCAGCAAAAGCAGCGCGGCAAGCGCGATGGAGGGCAGGGGCAGGGCGGCTGAGGGCATGGGGCGTCGGGGTGGCGTCGGATGGCAGCGGCCGCGAGGTTAGCGCCCCACGCCCGCCGCGCGGGCGCTTGGGCGCCCGTCCCCCCAACTCGGCGGCCGCCGCGCGCCCCTTCCGTCAGGCCTGGGTGTAGGCGGTCTTCACCGTCGTGTAGAACTCGGCGGCATGGCGGCCCTGTTCGCGCGGGCCGTAGCTGGAGCCCTTGCGGCCGCCGAAGGGCACGTGGTAATCCACGCCCGCCGTGGGCAGGTTGACCATCACCATGCCGGCCTGCGAGTGGCGCTTGAAGTGGGTGGCGTGCTTCAGCGAGGTGGTGGCGATGCCGGCGGACAGGCCGAAGGGCGTGTCGTTGGCGAGATGCAGTGCCTCGTCGTAGTCCTTGGCGCGGATGACGCTGACCACCGGGCCGAACACCTCCTCGCGGTTGATGCGCATGGCCGCCGTCGTGTCGGTGATGAGCGCGGGCGTCAGGTAGAAGCCCGGCGCGCCGTCGGCGTTGTGCTCCTTGCGCTGGCCGCCCTGGGCCAGCGTGCCGCCCTCGGCCTTCGCGATGGCGATGTAGTCCAGGTCCTGGCCCAGCTGGCTGGCGTCGACGACGGGGCCGATGTCGGTGCCGGCCTTGCGCGCGTCGTCGATCTTCAGCGCCTGCATCTTCTCGACCATGGCGGCGACGAAGCGGTCATGGATGCCGGCCGTCACGATGAGCCGCGACGAGGCCGTGCAGCGCTGGCCGGTGGAGAAGAAGCCGCTGTTGACGGCGGCGTTGACGGCCACGCCCAGGTCGGCGTCGTCCAGCACGACCATGGGGTTCTTGCCGCCCATCTCCAGCTGGAACTTGGCCATGCGGGCCACGGCCGCTGCGGCGACCTTCTGGCCGGTGGCCACCGAGCCGGTGAAGCTGATGGCGGCCACGCGCGGGTCGTGCAGCAGCTTCTCGCCCACCACCGAGCCGCGGCCCATGACCAGGTTGAACACGCCGGCCGGCAGCCCGCTGCGCGACAGGATCTCGGCCAGCGCCCAGGCCGAGCCGGGCACGAGGTCCGCCGGCTTGAAGACCACGCAGTTGCCCCAGGCCAGCGCCGGCGCGATCTTCCAGGCGGGGATGGCTAGCGGAAAGTTCCACGGCGTGATCAGGCCCACGACGCCGATGGCCTCGCGGGTGACCACCACGCCCACGCCGGGGCGCACCGAGGGCAGGCTCTCGCCGCCCGGGCGCAGCGCCTCGCCGGCAAAGAACTTGAAGATGTTGCCGGCGCGGACGACTTCGCCGATGGCCTCGGGCAGGGTTTTGCCCTCCTCGCGGGCCAGCAGGTCGCCCAGCTCGGCGCGGCGGGCCAGGATCTCGGCGCCGACGGCATCCAGGATGTCGAAGCGCTGCTGTGGCGTGGACAGGCTCCAGGCCGGGAAGGCCGCCGTGGCGGCGCTGATCGCCAGCTCGGCCTGGGCCGCGTCGGCCTGGGCGTATTCGCCGATCAGGTCGCGGGTGTCGGACGGGTTGATGTTGCGCGAGACGGCGGCGCCGTCCAGCCATTCGCCGTTGATGAGGTTTTTGTGCATGCTGCTTATCGGTCGAGGGCGGGACGCTTCGGGTCGAAGGTCCAGCCGGGGATCAGGTATTGCATCGCGATCGCGTCGTCGCGTGCGCCGAGGCCATGCTGTTTGTACAGCGTGTGCGCCTTCTCGACTTCGGCCATGTCGAGCTCGACGCCCAGACCTGGCTTCTTCGGCACCGCCACATGGCCGCCGACGATCTGCAGCGGCTCCTTCGTCAGCCGCTGGCCGTCCTGCCAGATCCAGTGCGTGTCGATGGCCGTGACCTGGCCGGGCGCGGCGGCGCCGACATGGGTGAACATCGCCAGCGAGACGTCGAAGTGGTTGTTGGAGTGCGATCCCCAGGTCAGGCCCCAGTCGCGGCAGGTCTGAGCCACGCGCACCGAGCCGGCCATGGTCCAGAAATGCGGGTCCGCCAGCGGGATGTCCACGCTCTGCAGCGACAGCGCATGCTGCAGCTGGCGCCAGTCGGTGGCGACCATGTTGGTGGCCGTCGGCAGGCCGGTGGCGCGGCGGAACTCGGCCATCACCTCGCGGCCGGAGAAGCCGTCCTCGGCGCCGCAGGGGTCCTCGGCATAGGCCAGCACCCCGCGCATGTCGCGCATCAGGCGAATGGCGTCCTTCAGCCGCCAGCCGCCGTTGGGGTCCAGCGTGACGCGGGCGTCGGGGAAGCGCTCGTGCAGCGCGCGCACGGCCTCCACCTCCGCGTCGCCGCACAGCACGCCGCCCTTGAGCTTGAAGTCGTTGAAGCCGTAGCGCTCGCGCGCCGCCTCGGCCAGCTGCACGATGGCCTCCGGCGTCTGCGCGGCCTCGTGGCGCAGCCGGCACCAGGCGTTGTCGGCCTGGGGCTCTGCGTGGTAGGGCAGGTCGGTCTTGGTGCGGTCGCCGACGTAGAACAGGTAGCCCAGCATGGCCACCGACTCGCGCTGCTGGCCCTCGCCCAGCAGCGCCGCGACCGGCAGGCCCAGGTGCTGGCCCAGCAGGTCCAGCAAGGCCGACTCGATGGCCGTGGCGGCGTGGATGGTGGTGCGCAGGTCGAAGGTCTGCAGGCCGCGCCCGCCGGCGTCGCGGTCGGCGAAGGCCTGGCTGACCCGCTGCAGCACGGCCAAGTGCGAGCCCACCGGCTGGCCCACGACCCACGGGCGCGCATCCTCCAGCGTCTGGCGGATCTTCTCGCCACCGGGTACCTCGCCCACGCCGGTGTGGCCGGCGCTGTCGGTGAGGATCAGCAGGTTGCGGGTGAAGAAGGGCGCATGCGCGCCGCTGAGGTTGAGCAGCATGCCGTCACGCCCGGCAACCGGGATGACGCGCAGCTCTTTGATAACGGGGGTCGAACTCATATCGCTCCAGGGCATGGTGCCTTCCCAAGCGGCACCCATGGAACTGGCTTTGCCAGGCCATCGGGTGCGCCCCCTTGAGGGGGAGGCGCGTGAGCGCCTCGGGGGTGGGCTCAATCCGCAGTGATCTTGCGCTCGGTGATGACCTTCTTCCAGCGCTCGAACTCCGCGGCCTGGAAGGCCGTGAACTGCTCGGGCGTGTTGGCGACGATCTCGAAGCCCTGCTCCAGCAGCTTGGGGCGGATGTCGGGCGCGTTCAGCGCGGCCACGATGCCGGCATGCAGCCTGCCCTTGATGTCCGCGGCCAGGCCCTTGGGTGCTGCCACCGCCTGCCAGGAGTAGACCTGCAGGCCCTTGATGCCCAGTTCGTCCATCGTGGGCACGTCGGGCTGCACCGGCGAGCGCTTGGTGCTGGTGATGGCCAGCGCGCGCAGCTTGCCGGCCTTGATCTGCGGCAGCGCGGTGTTGATGTTCATGAAGCTGGCGTCCACCTGGCCGCCCAGCAGGTCGGTCATGACCGGGCCGCCGCCCTTGTAGGGGATGTGCAGGCCCGAGGTGCCGGTCTGCTGCCAGAACAGCTCGGCGGTGATGTGGTCGCTGCTGCCGTTGCCCGACGACGCGAAGCTCATCTTCTCGGGGTTGGCCTTCTGGAAGGCCAGCACGTCGGCCATGCTCTTGTGCGGCGAGGCGGCGGGCACGACCAGCACGTTGGGCGCCTGCACGGCGACGCTGATGTAGTCCAGGTCCTTGGTCGGGTCGTAGGCGACGTTCTTCAGCAGGTGCGGGCCGATGACCAGCGGGCCCAGCGACGTGACGAGCAGCGTGTAGCCGTCGGCGGGCGCCCGCTTGACGGCCGCGGTGCCGATGGTGCCGCCCGCGCCGCCGCGGTTGTCGACGACGAAGCTGCTGCCCAGCTTCTCCTGCAGCTTGGTGCCCAGCATGCGCGCGATGGCGTCGCTGGAGCCGCCGGGCGGGAAGGGCACCAGCAGCGTCACCGGCTTGGCCGGCCAGGCCTGGGCCAGCGCCGCGGTGGTGGCGGCGGCGCCCAGCAGCAATGCAGTCAGCAGTTTCTTCATGGCTTGTCTCCGGGGTTGTGGTGGGGCGGGGCGGTCATTGCGGGCCGAGCTGGGCGATCAGCGCGGCGAGCTGCTCCACCTCGGCGGGCAGCAGGTCCGACAGCGGCGGGCGCACCGGCCCTGCGCCGTGGCCCACCAGCGTGGCGCCGGCCTTCACGATGGACACCGCATAGCCCTCGCCCTTGTTGCGGATGGCGAGGTAGGGCAGGAAGAAGTCGCGGATCAGGCGGTCGCAGGTCGCCGTGTCGCCCGCCGCATGGGCGTTGTAGAAGGCCATCGCCGTCCTGGGGATGAAGTTGAAGACGGCGGACGAGTAGACCGGGCAGCCCATCGCCTTGTAGGCGCCGGCAAAGACCTCGGCGGTGGGCAGGCCGCCCAGGTAGGCGAAGCGCTCGCCCAGCGTCTGGCGGATGGCGACGAACTTCTCGATGTCGCCCAGGCCGTCCTTGAAGCCGATCAGGTTGGGGCAGCGGTCGGCCAGGATCTGCAGCGACTGCGGCGTCAGCTTGCAGGCGCCGCGGTTGTAGACCACCACGCCGAACTTCACGCTGCGGCACACCGCTTCCACATGGGCGATCAGGCCGTCCTGGCTGGCTTCGGTCAGGTAGTGCGGCAGCAGCAGCACGCCTTGGGCGCCGAGGCGCTCGGCCTCCTGCGCGTACTGGATCGCGACGCGCGTGCCGCCGCCGGCACCGGCCAGGATGGGCGTGCGGCCGCGGCAGGTGTCCAGCGCGACCCGGATGACATCGCGGTACTCGCCCGGCTCCAGCGAGAAGAACTCGCCCGTGCCGCCGGCCGCGAACAGCGCCGAGGCGCCATAGGGCTGCAGCCAGTCCAGGCGCTTGGCATAGGCCTTGGGCGCGAAATTCAGCTCGGCGTCGAAGTCGGTCAGCGGGAAGGACAGCAGGCCGGCCTGCAGGACGGCCTTGAGTTCTTGGGGCGACATGGGCGGGGCTCCGGTGTTGGGA
>CAXDTK010000315.1:0-5892 GCA_963992225.1 uncultured Comamonadaceae bacterium
ACACCTAAGCCTTCGTCGGCAGCGTCAGATGTGTATAAGAGACAGGGCGCCACCGCCGCCCATGGCGCCCATAGCGCCGACGCCAGCTACCAGGACGCCGCGAGCTTCCTCGCCGCGGCGGGCGGCACCACGGTCGAGGGCTTCGAGACCACGCCGGCCCGCCTGCGCAGCCTGGACGCCCTCGTCACACCGCTGCTGACGATCGCCACCACCGCCGCGCCCATCGGCGTGCAGACCGGCCCCGATGCGCCGGCGGCCGGCTACGGTGCCGCGGCCGTCGATGGCAGCCATTACGTGTCGGTCTACCTGCCGGACCTGCCGCAGGGCACGATCCGCTTCGACCTGGCCCGCCCCAGCACCGCGTTCGGGCTCTACCTCACCGATGTCGGCGAGACGGACGGCCAGATCCTGCTGCGCACCAATGCCGGCGCGTTCAGCAGCGACCTCGTCGTCGGCACGCATCCGCCGCTGCTGCCCAACGGCAACCTGCGCTTCGTGGGCCTGACCCAGGCGCAGCCCTTCACGCAGGTGTTCCTGACCGTGCAAGGCCTCGACGAGGCCTACGGGCTGGACGCGGTCCACGTCAGCGCGGTGCCCGAGCCGATGTCGGCCACGCTGTTCGGCCTGGGGCTGGCGGGCCTGGCGGCCATGACGGCGCGTCGCCGGCGCTGAAGGCGCCCGGCGCCAGCGACCTCACCGCTTGACGTCGGCCCGCGCCAGCGCCGGCGCGCGCGGTGAAGGGTCGGCGCGGTCGGCCGGCAGCACCGGCTTGAACCCGTCCAGCGACTTCGCCGTGGGCGGCACCCAGACCGTCCGCACCGGCGCGGCAGCCTTGCCGGTGACGAGCACGCGGGCCGACCGGTCGGCCGCGGCCTCCTTCAACGCGGCGTTGGCGTCGGTGAAGGCGCGCGCCGCCGGCAACGGCGCGAGCAGGGCGGCAGCGGTGGCGAAGGCAATCCAGCGAGAGAGGGCATTCATGGTGGCTCCTTGATGTGCTGGTTATGCTATTGATCCAACAACAGGCTGAGAAACGCTTATTTCTGCACTGATTGGTTGGATTGGCTTACCAGATGGCTTCACTCGACCGCTTTCCGCTGCATTACCTGGCCGCCTTCCGGGCCGCCGCCCAGACCCAGAACCTGCGCGCGGCGGCCGAAAGCCTGCACCTGACGCACAGCGCCGTCAGCCAGCAGATCCGGGCGCTGGAGGCGCAGCTGGGCTTCGAGCTGTTCACCCGCCAGGGCCGGCGGCTGGCGCTGAACCCCGCGGGCCAGGCCTTCCAGCATGGCGTGACGCAGGTGTTCGCGGCGCTGCAGGCGGGGCTGCTGGCCGCGGCGCAGGCGCATGGCAGCACCGCGCAGACGCTGCGCGTGACCGCCCTGCCCTCGTTCGCCCAGCGCTGGCTGCTGCCGCGCCTGCCGCGCTGGCAGGCCTTGCAGCCCTGCATCACGCTGGACCTGAACGCCTCCCAGCAGGTGGTGGACCTGGAGCGCGAGGGCTTCCATGTCGGGCTGCGCATCGGGCGCGGCGGCTGGCCGGGGCTGGTCTGCGAACCGCTCTTCCACTCGCCGCACATCGTCGTCGCCGCGCCGCTGCTGGCCCAGCGGCTGCTCGGCGCAGCGCCGGCGCTGCTGGCGCAGCAGCCGCTGATGGGCGATGCCGACCTGTGGCGGGCCTGGTTCACCGCGGTGGGCCACACCGGCGCGGTGCCGACGCCGGTGGCGACCTTCAACGACGCGGCCATGCTGGGCCAGGCCGCCGAGCAGGGCATGGGCGTGGCGCTGACGCGCGAGCTGTTCGCCGCCGATGCGCTGCTGGACGGCCGGCTCGTGCGCCTGTCGGCCCAGGCCATCGACGAGGACGCGACGCGTGGCTACCAGGTCGTCTACCCGGAGGCGCTGCGGGACGACCCGGCCGTGCGCACCTTCTGCGACTGGCTGCATGCCGAGATTGCGGCGCTGCAGCAGCAGCTGCATGAGGCCCCCGGGGCGGCCTCAGGCCTGCCTGCGCCCCGAGGGGGTTGAAGGGGCCCGGGAGCCGGCCCGGCGCGCCGTCACAGGAACAGCTGCTGCAGGTCGCTGAGGAAGTCGAAGCCGCGCTCGGTGGGCTGGATGCGCGCCGGGTCGTCCGTCAGCAGGCCGCGGCCGCGGGCCGTCGCCAGGCCGGCGGCGATGGCGGACAGCGGCAGCCCGGTGCGTTCGAGGTACTGCGTCAGCGTGACGCCTTGCTTGAGCCGCAGCGCGTTCAGCATGAACTCGAACGGCAGCTCCTTGCGCGCCACCTCGTGCTCGTTGCTGACCGCCTGGCCCGCGAGCGCCTGGGTCATGAAAGCCGCCGGCTCGCGCCAGCGCACCTGGCGCAGCACGCGGTTGGGGAAGCTGATCTTGCTGTGCGCGCCCGCGCCTATGCCCAGGTAGTCGCCGAACTGCCAGTAGTTCAGGTTGTGCGTGCAGCGGTGGCCATCGCGCGCATAGGCCGACACCTCGTAGCGCGCCAGGCCGCGGGCGCCGGTGCGCTCGGTGATCAGGTCCAGCATGTCGCTGGCCAGATCGGCGTCCGGCAGGCCGGCGGGCGTGCGGGTCGCGAACACCGTGTTGGGCTCGATGGTCAGGTGGTAGATGGACAGGTGCGGCGGCTGGAAGCTCAGCGCCGTGTCCAGCTCGCGCGCCAGCTCGTCCAGCGTCTGCCCTGGCAGCGCGTACATCAGGTCGAGGTTGAAGGTGTCGAAGGCCGCGGCCGCCTCGGTCAGCGCCTCGCGCGCCTGGCCGGCGCTGTGCACGCGTCCGAGCTTCTTCAGCTGCGCGTCGTCGAAGCTCTGCACGCCCACCGACAGCCGCGTGACGCCGGCCTGCCGGAAACCCTTGAAGCGCTCGCGCTCGAAGGTGCCGGGGTTGGCCTCCAACGTGATCTCGCAGCCGGGCTCCAGCGGCAGGCGCGCGCGGAGGTCCGAGATCAGCTGGCCGATCTGCTCGGGGTCGAACAGGCTGGGTGTACCGCCGCCGATGAAGATGCTGACGACGGGCCGGCCCCAGACCAGCGGCAGCGCGGCCTCCAGGTCGGCGCGCAGCGCGGCGAGGTAGGCCTGCGCGGTGTCGGTGGCCAGCGCGCCGTCCTTCACCTCATGCGAGTTGAAGTCGCAGTAGGGGCATTTGCGCAGGCACCAGGGCAGGTGCACGTACAGCGCCAAGGGCGGCAGCGCGGGCAGCTGCAGCGTGCCCGGGCGCATCAGGTGCTGCAGGTCGGCCATGGCGGTCACCCGAGGTGCCAGACCTCGCCGAACTGCGCGATCAGCTGGGCGGCGGCCAGGGCGCGGTGGCTGTGCAGGTTCTTGACCGCAGCCGGCAGGCTGGCGACCGTCTGGCCCAGCGCGGGGATGTGCATCAGCGGGTCGTAGCCGAAGCCGCCGGCCCCGCTGGGCGCGGTCAGGATCTCGCCGCTCCAGCGGCCCATCGCGATCAGCGGCTCGGGGTCGTCGGCGCCACGCACGGCCACCAGCGCACAGACGAAGCGCGCACGGCGGTCCGCCACGCCGGCCAGCTCGCGCAGCAGGTGTGCGTTGTTGGCCGCGTCGCCCTTCTCGCCACCGGCGTCCAGCGCGTAGCGGGCCGAGCGCACGCCCGGTGCGCCGCCCAGCGCGTCCACGCTCAGGCCCGAGTCGTCGGCCAGCGCCGGCAGGCCGCTGAGCCGCGCGGCATGGCGCGCCTTGGCCAGCGCATTCTCGGCGAAGGTCAGGAAGGGCTCCTCGGCCTCCGGGATGCCCAGGCTGCCCTGCGTCACCAGCGCGATGCCCAGCGGCGTGAACAGCGCCTGCAGCTCGGCGAGCTTCTTGGCGTTGTTGGAGGCCAGCACCAGCTGCATGCTCAGGCCTTCAACGCCGCCTGCTGGGCGGCGAGCAGTTCGGCGATACCCTTCTCGGCCAGGTCCAGCAGCGAGTTCATCTCGGCGCGCGTGAACACGACGCCCTCGGCCGTGCCCTGCAGTTCGACGAAGCCGCCCGAGGCCGTCATGACCACGTTCATGTCGGTGTCGCAGGCGACGTCCTCGATGTACTCCAGGTCCAGCAACGGCTGGCCGTCCAGCATGCCCACCGAGATGGCGGCCACGGCTTCCTTGATGGGCGAGCGGGTCAGCTTGCCATCGGCCAGCAGCCGGTTGACGGCATCCTGCGCGGCGACGAAGGCCCCGGTGATGGCCGCGGTGCGGGTGCCGCCGTCGGCCTGCAGCACGTCGCAGTCCAGCGTGAGGGTGCGCTCGCCCAGGGCGCCGAGGTCGAACACGGCGCGCAGCGAGCGGCCGATCAGGCGCTGGATCTCCTGCGTGCGGCCGCTCTGCTTGCCCTTGGCCGCCTCGCGATCGCCGCGGGTGTGGGTGGCGCGCGGCAGCATGCCGTACTCGGCCGTCACCCAGCCCTCGCCCGAGCCGCGCTTGTGCGGCGGCACGCGTTCCTCGACGGACGCGGTGCACAGCACCCGCGTGCCGCCAAACTCGATCAGCACCGAGCCCTCGGCATGCACGGTGAAGCCGCGCGTGATGCGCACCGGGCGCAATTGGTTGGCGGCGCGGCCCGCGCCGCGCGTGAAGGTCTGTGTCATGGAAGAGAAGGAGTTAGCGGCGGTTCAAGCCGCGACCGGATTGGCGGATGGCTTCATTGATCTCGCGCACCGAGCGCTCGATCTCCTCGTCGTCCATCGCGGCGACGAGGTCGGCGTCCAACGCGCCGTGGATGGTCGAGGCAAAGCCCGAATTGCCGAGGTTCTGCGTCGTGTCGCCGCTGGGCTCGCCCTCGCCTTCCCATTCGACGGACAGCACGGTAACGTTGTCGCTGCGCTCGCCGCCACTGCGCAGCGCCTGCTCGACCAGGTCGGGCACGGCGTCGGCGATGGGCTGGTCGGCCATGTGCTGGACGATCTCGGCGTCCTCGACGCTGCCCCACAGGCCGTCGGAGCACAGCAGCAGGCGATCGCCCGACTCCAGCACCAGCGGCCCCTGGCAGTCGACCATGGGCTTGCCCGGGCTGCCCAGGCAGGTGAACAGCACGTTGCGGTTGAAGGCCTCGGGGCCGCGGCCCACGCGGCCCAGCGCCTCCTGCAGCTCGGAGTAGGAATGGTCGCGCGTGCGGGCGATCAGCTTGCCGTTGCGCACCAGGTACAGCCGCGAGTCGCCGCAATGCGCCCACCATGCCTGGTTGCCCTGCAGGATGCAGGCGACCACGGTGGTGCGCGGCGTGTCGGACAGGCCCTTGCTCTGCGCGTAGCGCAGCAGCTGCTGGTGGGCAATGACGATGGTCTCCTGCAGGAAGCGCTGCGGGTCGGCCAGCACCGGGCGGGCGTCCTGCTGGAACAGCGCGGCCAGCGTCTGCAGCGCGATCTGCGCCGCCACCTCGCCCTCGGGATGACCGCCCATGCCATCGGCCAGCGCGAACAGCCCGGCCTCCCGCGTGAAGCAGTAGCCCATGCGGTCTTCGTTGGTCTCGCGGCCGCCGCGGCGACTGACTTGGAAGACGCTGAACCTCACGAAAGCTCCTGCCGGGCCGCCCCACGGGCGCGTGGCGCCCCCTCAAGGGGCAGCGAAAGATTGCGAGCGTGCAGGCTCAAGCTTTTGCTCCGGATTTCAGGTTTTCAAGCTGCAGCTTCAGGCGTTCGCTGAACGACAGCTTGGTGTAGCGCCGCTCGGTCTCGCGGGCGAGTTCCTTCTGCAGCGCGAACACGCTCTGCGGCCGCGACAGCGGGTCCAGCGACATGCACCACTCGGTCACCTCGATGAGGTTGTCCGAATAGACATTGCGCAGCCGCGACAGGCTGAGGTTCAGGCGGTCCTTCTCCAGCCGCTGCGGTGCATCGTTGGGCGGGTAGCCCTGCATGCAGGCGTAGATGCAGGCGCCGATGGCGTAGA
>CAXDTK010000316.1:0-5884 GCA_963992225.1 uncultured Comamonadaceae bacterium
ACATCATCGCCAACGAGGTGCTGATCGAGGCCAACGAATGGGGCGGCCACCTGGCCGCGATGGCCAGCGAGGAGATGGACGGCATCTACGTCGTGCCCAACCGCTACCCTCAGGGCGAATACCTGCTGCTGTTCGACCCGCTCGACGGCTCCAGCAACATCGACGTCAACGTCAGCATCGGCACCATCTTCAGCGTTTTGCGCAAGGTGGGCCATTCGCGCGGCGTGTCGGAGGACGACTTCCTGCAGCCCGGCAAGCAGCAGGCTGCGGCCGGCTACTGCGTCTACGGCCCGCAGAGCATGCTGGTGCTGACGGTGGGCGACGGCGTGGCGGTGTTCACGCTGGACCGCGAGACCGGCTCCTGGGTGCTGACCCAGGACCAGGTCAAGATCCCGGAGGACACCCGGGAATTCGCGATCAACATGTCCAACATGCGCCACTGGGCGCCGCCGGTGGCCCGCTACATCGATGAATGCCTGGCCGGCTCGACCGGCCCGCGCGGCAAGGACTTCAACATGCGCTGGGTGGCCAGCATGGTGGCCGACGTGCACCGCATCCTGACCCGCGGCGGCGTGTTCCTCTACCCCTGGGACCAGCGCGAGCCCGACAAGCCCGGCAAGCTGCGCCTGATGTACGAGGCCAACCCCATGGCCTTCATCGTCGAGCAGGCCGGCGGCGCGGCCGTCAGCGGCACCGAACGCATCATGGCGCTGCAGCCCACCAAGCTGCACGAGCGCGTCGCCGTGGCGCTGGGTTCCAGGAACGAGGTCGAACGCATCGCCGCCTACCACGCGCAGGCCGAGCAGAAATAGTGGCTATAATCTTGGGCTGACTTCACTGTCAGGGCCGGCATAGCTCAGTTGGTAGAGCAGCGCATTCGTAATGCGAAGGTCGGGGGTTCGACTCCTCTTGCCGGCACCATCAGAATCAAACATCAAGCCCAGCCTCACCGCTGGGCTTTGTTGTTTCTGGGGTTTGGGCGGCCACCATGCAGCCGCCCGCCCAATGTTTGTGCACCCCAACGAGGCTCGGTCGAGGCGAATGGCCGAACGTCAGCTTGGCAGCAGCGAAAGCTGCCTCGCTCTTCTCAAGCACGTCCAGATCGTGGCCCGCTTCGCCTAGCGACGTAGCGCGCCGTCCACCCAAGCGCCGAGTTGCGCCGCCGACATCGCCCCGCTCTGGCGGGCCACCTCGCGGCCACCCAAGAACAGCACCGTCGTGGGAATGCTGCGGATCTGCAGGGCAGCGCTGGTGCGCGTTGCGGCGTCGCTGTCCACCTTGACGAAGCGCAGGTCGGGGCGGGCGGCCGCCAGCTGCTCGAAATGCGGGGCGTAGGCCCGACAGGGCCCGCACCAGGCAGCCCAGAAGTCCACGACGACCGGGGCCTCGGTGCCCTGCAGGTAGTCGCCAAGGTTGGCATCACCCAGTGCCACCGGCTTGCGCGGCGCGACCGCCTGGCCGCACTTGCCGCAGGCCGGGTCGTCGGCCAGTCGTGCATCGGGGACGCGGTTGCGGGTGCCGCAGTGCGGGCAGGCGAGCAGCATGGGGAGCTCCTGAATGGCGTGCTCCGGCATATGGGGCGCCCTTGCAGACCTTAAAGGCCCGGCATGCTGCCCCCAGGCGTTGAGCCTGGCAGCTGGCGCGATGGAATCGGCACATCGACAAGCCGGCTGCGCCAAGTCCGAGCCCGTGACCCTGGCGCCGGTGCCCTCCACGCCGCGGTGCCCGCGGCGGGCCTGTGACAGGGGTGACCGACGGGCGGCCCGCCCGAGCCGCTCAGCCCGCGCCCGGCGCACTCAGGTCCAGCGTGCCCGTGCCGCCCGCGTCGGTGCTGTAGGTCAATGCGTGCGCCAGGCTCGCGAGGTCGACCTGCAGCGCCGCCCAGTGGGCACCCTGCTGCCAGCGCAGGCTGAGCTGCTGTTCGCCGCTGGCCTCGACCTGGAAGCTGCCGCCGAAGGCCGGGTGGCGGTTGCGCAGCCGGATCAGGTCCAGCAGCCGGCGCACTACCGGGCGCTCGCAGTCGCGTGCGATCTCGTCGGGTGTGTAGTAGTGGCGGTTGATGTCGCGGCCTACGCCGGTGCGCGCCAGCAGGTCCATGTCGTTGTGGCCCGCCAGCAGGCCCACGTAGTAGACCTGCGGCACGCCGGGCAGGAAGAACTGCACGGCGCGGGCCAGCAGGTAGGCCGTCTCGTTGCGCCCCATGGCGTCGAAGAAGGTGCAGTTGACCTGGTAGAGGTCCAGGTTGCTGGCCGCGGCGCCGGTGGCCTGGCGGCTCTGGCCCTGGCTGGCGGCATGGATGCGCTCGACCAGCGCATCCAGCTCGGCGGGCGGCACCAGGCCGGGGTGGGCCGCGCGGTCGCTGGCATCGGCGCCGATGTCGATGATGCCGATGCCGTCGTGGGTGTCCAGCACGGTCAGCGCGTTGTTCGGCCGGATCGCGATCCAGCGCTTCAGCGCCGCGGCGGTCTGGAAGCTGAACGCATGCAGCAGCAGCGGCGGCAGCGCGAAGTCGTAGACCCAGTCGACCCGGGCGGCAATCTCGATCTGGCGCCGGTAGTAGGAGTGGATCTCCACCAGCACCTCGATGCCCCGGCCGCGCGCCTCTTGCGCGAACTCGGCGATGAAGTCGAAGGTCTCCGGCATCATGAAGCAGCTGTCGCCGGCCTTCTTGATGGCGTAGCCCACGGCGTCCAGCCGCACCATGCGCACGCCGTTGTCGGCCAGCGTCTGCAGGATGCTGGCGAGGTAGGCGCGGCCCTGGGGGTGCTGCACCGCGATGTCGATCTGCGCCGCGGTGAAGGTGGTCCAGAGGATGCGGCGCTCGCCGTTCTTCAGCGTCGCGTAGGTCAGCGGCAGCCCGGGGCGCGGGCGGTAGACGGCCAGCAGGTCGCGCTCGGTGGCACCCTGGGGGAACACGGCGTCCAGCGTCAGGAACAGGCCGGCGTAGGCGGAGGCATCGCCCTTCTCGGCGTAGTCCAGGAACTGCGGCGATTCGCTGGACATGTGGTTGACGATGACGTCGGCCATCACGTCGAGCTGCGTGGTCAGCGCCTTGACGTCGGCCCAGCCGCCCAGCCGCGGGTCCACCTGGGTGTGGTCGATGGGGTCGAAGCCCGCATCGGCACCGTCGATGGCATGGAAGAAGGGCAGCAGGTGCACGCCGCCGAACACGCCGCCCAGCGGCGAGGCCGGGTCGGTGAGCAGCGCGGTCAGGCGGGCGAGGTCGGCGCCGTCTCGGCAGCCGCCCAGGCGGTCGACATAGGTGATGAGCTGGACTTGGTTCTTCATGCGGAGGGCTTCTCGGTCTTGACGGCCAGCACGCACAGCGCGGCCAGGGCCAGCAGCACGCCGGCCATTCGGATGACGTTCTCGGGCCGGCCGCCCAGCAGGCTGTCGTAGAACAGCGGCAGCGTGAGCGACTGGATGAGCATGGGGATCACGATGAACATGTTGAAGATGCCCATGTAGACCCCCGCGCGCTCGGGCGGGATGCTGCCGGCCAGCAGCACGTAGGGGTTGCCCATGATGGAACCCCAGGCCAGGCCGATGCCCACCATGGGCAGGAACAGCCAGGCCTGGTCGCGGATGCCGGGCAGCACCCACATGCCCGCGGCGGCGCAGGCCAGCGCGAAGGCGTGCACCCATTTCGCGCCCAGGCGGCGCGTGAACGGCACCATGGCAAAGGCCGCGACGAAGGCCACCGCGTTGTAGAAGCCGCCGATCTGGCCGTTCAGCAGCGCGGCGTCGCGGAAGCCGGCACTCTTCGCATCGTCGGTACCGAACACCGTGGCGGCCAGGCTGGGCACGATGTAGATCCAGTAGCAGGTCATGCCGTACCACTGGAACAGCGCCATCCACCACAGCCGGCGCATGGTGGCGGGCATGTCGCGCAGCGCGGCCCAGATCTCGGCCAGCGCCGGCCCCACGCCGCGCGGCAGTGCGCGCAGCCGCGCGATCTCCTCGGCCGGCAGCGGCAGTTCGGGCACCTTGCGGATGGACCACCAGACGGTCGTGAAGGACAGCAGCGCACCGACGACGAAGGCCAGCGTCGTCACCACCGGGATGCCGTTGGCGCCCAGCGCGTCCTTGTTCATGCCGAAGAACACCAGCAGGCTGGGCGTCAGGTAGGCCAGCGTCTGCGCCAGGCCCGTGAACGAGGCCTGGGTCAGGAAGCCGGCCGCATGCTGCTCCGCGCGCAGCCGGTCGCTGACGTAGGCGCGGTAGGGCTCCATGGTCACGTTGTTGGCCGCGTCCAGGATCCACAGCAGGCCGGCCGCGAACCACAGCGCGGGGCTGAACGGCATCACCAGCAGGCCCAGCGAACAGATCAGCGCGCCGATCAGGAAGTACGGCGTGCGCCGGCCCAGCCGGTGCGTCGTGCGGTCGCTCATCGCGCCGACGATGGGTTGCACCAGCAGGCCGGTGATGGGCCCGGCCAGCCACAGGTAGGGCAGGTCCTTGCCGTCGGCGCCCAGCATCTGGTAGATCGGGCTCATGTTGGCCTGCTGCAGGCCGAAGCTGAACTGGATGCCGAGGAAGCCGACATTCATGTTCACGATCTGCGAGATCGACAGGCGGGGCTTGTCCATGGCGAGGGCGGTGCTCATCGGGCGGTCTCCGAAACGGGCAGCGCGTGCAGGGCCTCGCGCCAGGGCATCAGGGCCGCCGGCTCGCGGGCGAGATCCGGCAGCGGGCCGCGCACGCCGCAGACCATCGCGGCGTAGCGGTTGGCCAGCGCCAGCGTGGCGGGCAGGTCGCGGCCCAGCGCCAGGCCGGCCAGCAGCATGGCGGTGAAGCCGTCGCCCGCGCCGACGCTGTCGACCAGCTGCGGCTGCGCCACGCCCTCCCCGCCCGCCAGCAGCTCGCCCTGCGCGCCGTGCAGCGCATAGCCGGCCGCGCCGCGCGTCAGCACCACGCGCTGCAGCGCGAAGCGCGCCATCAGCGCCGCCAGCGTCGGCTCGAAGGTGGCCAGCAGCCAGGCCAGTTCGTCCTCGTTGATCTTGAGCCAGTCGGCCAGCATCAGCGATTCGGCGGCCAGCGCCGGCGTGTCGGTGCCGGGGCGCAGGTTCAGGTCCAGCAGGCGCCGGCCCGGCGCCCGCTTGACGGCGGCACGCAGGGCCGCGCGCGACACCGCATGGCGCTGGGCCAGCGTGCCGAAGTAGACCCAGCCGGCCGGCCGGGCGTCGGGCGCGGCCAGGTGGTCCCAGGCCGCGTCGGCATGGATCTCGAAGCGGTGGCCGCCGGCGGCCTCGTGCACGCTGACGCGGCCGGTGGCGTGGGCGGCATCGCGCTGGATGCCGTCCACCGCCAGGCCGGCCAGCGCCGCGCTCTGCAGCACCAGCCGGCCGGCGGCGTCGTCCGCACCGATGCGGCTGACGAAGTGCACCGGCGCGCCCAGTGCGGCCAGCGAGCGGGCCACGTTGAAGGGGGCCCCCCCGGCCACGGGGCCGTCGTGGAACTCATCGACCAGCGCCTCCCCCAACACGAGGATGCGCCGGTCTGCCGGCTGCGCGCACTGCATGACTGTCTCCTGTCCTTGTCATCGGCGCCCTCACGCGTCACGGTGGGGCACGGCGCGATTGTGAGCGCTGGCCGGGCGTTTTGCAATCGATTGCAAACCAGGGAAAACCAGATGCCTGCCACGGCGAGGGCGGTCAGCCCGGCGCCGGCGTGCTGCGGCGCAGCTGCAGGTGGACCGGCAAGGTGTGCGGCCCGGTGCGCTCGCCGCGCAGCTGGGCCAGCAGGGCTTCCACCAGCGCCACGCCGGCCTGCTGCACCGGCTGGTGCACGGTCGTCAGCGGCGGGTCGCAATAGGCCGCCAGCGGCATGTCGTCGTAGCCGATCACGGCCACGTCGTCCGGCACGCTGCGGCCCGCCGCGCGCA
>CAXDTK010000317.1:0-5882 GCA_963992225.1 uncultured Comamonadaceae bacterium
CGAGCTTCTGCGCGATGGAAAAGCCCTTCATGCCCTTCTCGATCAGGAAGGCCGTCACGCCGCGCGCGCCCAGCTCGGGCTCGGTCTTGGCGTAGACGACCAGCGTGTCCGCGTCGGGGCCGTTGGTGATCCACATCTTGCTGCCGTTGAGCAGGTAGACGCCTCCCTTGTCCTCGGCGCGCAGCTTCATGCTCAACACATCGGAGCCCGCGCCCGGCTCGCTCATCGCCAGCGCGCCGACATGCTCGCCGCTGATCAGCTTGGGCAGGTACTTCGCCTTCTGCGCCTCGTTGCCGTTGCGCTTGATCTGGTTGACGCACAGGTTGCTGTGCGCGCCGTAGCTCAGGCCCACCGAGGCGCTGCCGCGGCTGATCTCCTCCATCGCCACCATGTGGGCCAGGTAGCCCATGTTGGCGCCGCCGTACTGCTCCGGCACGGTGATGCCCAGCACGCCCAGCTCGCCCATCTTGCGCCACAGGTCCATGGGAAAGCAGTCGCTGCGGTCGATCTCCGCCGCGCGAGGGGCGATTTCCGCGTCTGCGAAGGCTCTGACGGCGTCGCGCAACGCATCGATGTCTTCGCCGAGCTGGAAGTTGAGGCCGGGCAAGTTCATGAGGAATATCTCCTTTTCACCCGATTACAGGCCGGTTACAACGGGACTGCCGGGCAATTTGATTGACGTAAACGTCAACTGTAGCAAGCGCCGCATTCACCCACCCCGGCGAGGAGACCTCCATGCTGAACCAGATGAGCTTCCAACGCCGCATCCTGCTGCTGCTGGCCACTGCCATCGCCGGCGTGATCCTGCTGGTCGGGATCAACGCCGTGCAGGCCTACAACGACATCATGGAGGGGCGCCGCGAAGTGCTGCAGACGGCCGTGCAGTCGGTGGCCACGCAGGTGATGGCGCAACAGCAGCTGGTGGCCGGCGGCAAGCTGGCCGACGAGGCGGCCCAGGCCGCCGCGCGCGAGGCGGTGCGCACCGCGCGCTTCGGCGGCGCCGACGGCAAGACGGAGTACTTCTATGCCTTCACGCTGGACGGCGTGGGCGTCATGCACCCCGTCAAGCCGGAGTGGATAGGCAAGAACATGCTCGAAGCGGTGGTCGACGGCAACGGCCGCAAGACCATCCTGGACATGGTCAACAACCTGAAGGCGTCGCGCAACGGCCAGGCCTTCGTCGACACGCATTTCCCGCGGCCGGGCAGCACGGCAGCGGTGCCCAAGCTGCAGTACGTCGTGCAAATCCCGGGCTGGAACTGGATGGTCGGCTCGGGCCTCTACCTGGACGACGTGAAGGCGCTGGTGTGGAAGGCGGCGCTCCGGCAGCTGGGCCTGGGCGCCATCGTGCTGGCCATCACCGTGGTGCTGGGCCTGGCGATCACGCGCAGCGTGCTGGGCCAGCTCGGCGGCGAGCCGCGCGTGGCCATTGCCGCGATGCAGGACGTGGCACACGGCGACCTCAGTCTGCGCCTGTCCTCGGCCCGCAGCGACAGCCTGATGGGGCAGATGCAGGCCATGGTCGATTCGCTGCGCGCCACCATCGGCCAGGTGCGGTCGTCGGTGGACTCCATCACCACCGCGGCCGGCGAGATCGCGCAGGGCAACCACGACCTGTCGGCCCGCACCGAGCAGACCGCCTCCAACCTGCAGCAGACCGCCAGCTCCATGGAGGAGATGAGCGGTGCCGTGGGCCAGAGCGCCGACACCGCGCGCCAGGCCAACCAGCTGGCGGTGTCGGCGGCCGAGGCGGCGCAGCGCGGCGGCCGCGTCGTGGCCTCGGTGACCGAGAGCATGCAGAGCATCACCGACAGCTCCAAGCGCATCGGCGACATCATCGGCGTCATCGACGGCATCGCGTTCCAGACCAACATCCTGGCGTTGAACGCGGCCGTCGAGGCGGCGCGCGCCGGCGAGCAGGGCCGCGGCTTCGCGGTGGTCGCCAGCGAGGTGCGTGCGCTGGCGCAGCGCAGCGCCGAGGCGGCCAAGGAGATCAAGTCGCTGATCGGCGCCTCGGTCGGCAACGTCGAGCAGGGCGCCGGCCTGGTGGCGCAGACCGGCCAGGCCATGCAGGACATCGTCGGCAGCGTCAGCCGCGTGTCCGACCTGATCGGCGAGATCGCCGCCGCCGCCAGCGAGCAGCGCGACGGCATCCAGCAGGTCAACCAGGCCGTCACCCAGCTCGACCAGATGACGCAGCAGAACGCCGCACTGGTGGAGGAGTCCGCGGCGGCGGCGCAATCCATGCGCGAACAGGCCCAGCGGCTGGCCGAGGCGGTGTCGGCCTTCCGGCTGGGCTGAACGCCGGCCGGTTCAGCCGGCCGGCGGCCGGTGGGCCGGCTCGGGCAGCAGCCGCCGCACCAACGGGTGGGTGATCTTCTTGTCGGTGCCCACCGCGTAGAACTGCTCGGCCACGCCGGCCGCCGCCCCCACGTTGACCACGCCGTAGCGGCCGGTCAGCGCGTCGTCCACGGCGGTGGCGGCCGGGAACACGCCCAGGCCCTCCGCGCCGAAGGTGGCCAGCAGCGCGCTGTCCTCGAACTCGCCGGTGACGCGCACGCGCAGGCCCTGCTCGCTGAGCCAATGGTCCAGCCGCGGCCGCAGCGCGGCATGCGAGGTGGGTAGCAGCAGCGGCACGTCGGCCAGCGAGGCCGGGAAGTCGCGCGCCGCCGCGGCGGCCCAGCGCGGGTGGGCGTACCAGGCGATGGGCGAGCTGCCCAGCGAATGGCTGTAGACGCGCAGGTTGGGGTTGGCCGGCGCGGGCCGGTCGGCCAGCACCACGTCCAGCCGGTGCAGCGCCAGGTCGCCCAGCAGGTCGTCGAACTCGTCCTCATGGCACAGCAGGCGCAGCTGCGGCGTGTCGAGGATGGGCGCCAGCAGCCGCTGCGCCACCAGCTTGGGCAGGCCGTCGGAAATGCCCACGGCCAGCCGCACGGTCGGCACGTCCACCGCCTCGCGCACCCGCTCGGCCAGCGTCTCGCCCAGCGAGAAGATCTGGTCGGCCAGGTCCAGCGCGGTGCGGCCGGCCTCGGTCAGCGTCACGCCGCGGCCCGCCGGCTTCAGCAGCGCGGCGCCGAGCGACTGCTCCAGCTCGCGCACCTGGGTGGACACGGTCTGCACCGACAGGCCCAGCTTCTCGGCGGCGCGCGTCAGCCCGCCCTCCTTGGCCACGACCCAGAAGTAGTAGAGATGCCGGTAGCTGTAGTTCAGGCTCATGTTGACTCAGCAATTTCCATGGAAGCAATACTTCTCGATTCTCTGCTTTTATTTGATGGCTCGCACGCCTACCCTGCAAACGTTTTTGCCAACCGGAGGTCTGCCATGCAAACCCGCCCCCACGCCATCGCCATGCCCTACGGCACGGCCCTCGACCGCAGCACCGCGCACCGCGTGCTGCGCAACACCTACGCGCTGCTGTCGATGACGCTGCTGTTCAGCGCCGCCGTCGCGGCCGCCGCCGTCGCCTTCAGCCTGCCCGCCCCGGGGCTGATCCTGACGCTGGTCGTCTACTTCGGCCTGCTGTTCGGCATCCACAAGCTGAAGAACCGCGGCGCCGCGGTGGGCCTGGTGTTCGCGCTGACCGGCTTCATGGGCTGGACGCTGGGCCCGCTGCTGACCCGCACGCTGGCGTTGCCGGCGGGCGGCCAGGCGGTGATGCTGGCGCTGGGCACCACCGGCGCGGTGTTCCTGGCCCTGTCGGCTTATGCCACGACCACCAAGCGCGACCTGTCGTGGATGGGCGGCTTCCTGTTCGCCGGCATGATCGTTGCCGTGTTGGCGGGCCTGGCCGCGATCTTCTTCCAGATCCCGGCGCTGGCGCTGACCGTCTCGGCCGTCGTGGCCCTGCTGTCGGCCGGCCTCATCCTGTACGAGACGCAGCAGATCGTGAACGGCGGCGAGACCAACTACGTGCTGGCCACGGTCAGCCTGTTCGTCTCCATCTTCAACCTGTTCACCAGCCTGCTCAGCCTGTTCGGCTACGGCAGCTCGGACGACTGACCTGCCCCGGCGCCGCTGCGAGAGGCCATCCCTCATGAGCATTCGTGACATGGCCGCGCGGCTGCGCGACGCCGCCGGCGACCTGCCGCCCGGCCCGGTGGCGCTGGCCACCATGGCCGAGGCGCATGGCGGCGCCTGGCAGGGCAGCCTGCTGGTGCTGCTGGCGGCGCCCTGCCTGCTGCCCATCCCGGGCGTGGGCACCGTGCTGAGCCTGGGCCTGGCGCTGCTCGGCCTGATGCTGTGGCAGGCGCCGCACCGCGACCTGCCGCCGCGGCTGGCACGCCTGAGCCTGCCGCGCGAAGGCGCGGCCCGCAGCCTCGCGCTGCTGGCGCGCTTCTACGAACTCACCCACCCCATCAGCCGCGTGCGCCTCACGCCGCTGGCCGGGCCGTCGGCGCGCTGGTGGCTGGGGCCGCTGACGGTGGCGATGGCCGTGCTGATCTTCCTGCCCATCCCCTTCGGCAACGTGCTGCCCGCCGCATCGCTGATGCTCGCGGGCGTGGCCTTGGCCGCGCGCGACGGCCTGCTGATGCTGGCCTCGCTGAGCGTGGGCGCCGGTGCGCTGGCGGCGTCCGCCGCGCTGATGCTGCTGGGCTGGCAGGCCGGCGTGGCGCTGCTGGGCCTGGCCTGAAGGCCTGCCGGCCGGGCCGCGGCCCGACGCTTCGGTTACGCTGCACTTCAATTGACGTTAACGTCAATCGGCGCCCTAAAATCGCCCCCGACCAAGGAGACAGCCATGACCGACCTCGCCGCCGACCACAAAGCCCTGGCCGAGTACCGCCCGACCCACAAGGTGCGTTTCGTCACCGCCGCGAGCCTGTTCGACGGGCATGACGCGGCCATCAACATCATGCGGCGCATCCTGCAGGGCATGGGTGCCGAGGTCATTCACCTGGGCCACAACCGCTCGGTGGACGAAGTCGTCACCGCGGCGCTGCAGGAAGACGCGCAGGGCATCGCCATCTCGTCCTACCAGGGCGGCCATGTCGAGTACTTCAAGTACATGGTGCAGCTGCTCAAGGAGCGCGGCGGCGCGCACATCCAGGTGTTCGGCGGCGGCGGCGGCGTCATCGTGCCGGCCGAGATCCGCGAGCTGGCCGAGCACGGCGTGCGCATCTTCAGCCCCGAGGACGGCCAGCGCATGGGCCTGCAAGGCATGATCGGCGAGATGGTCATGAAGGCCGACCAGGACTTCAGCGTGCATGCGCCCAAGTCGCTGTCCGCCATCACCGGCCATTCGGAGGCCGCCTGGCGGTCCCTGGCCCAGCTGCTGACGGCGCTGGAGAACGGCAAGGCCGACGGTTCAATCGTCGACGCGCTGCGCGCCCAGGCCCAGGGTCTCAGGACGCCGGTGCTGGGCATCACCGGCACCGGCGGCGCCGGCAAGTCCAGCCTGACGGACGAGCTGATCCGCCGCCTGCGCCTGGACCAGGGCGACGCGCTGCGCGTGGCGCTGATCTCCATCGACCCGTCACGCCGCAAGAGCGGCGGTGCGCTGCTGGGCGACCGCATCCGCATGAATGCGATCTCGCCGTGGAGCAACGGCGCGCGCGTCTTCATGCGCAGCCTGGCCACGCGCGACTTCGGCTCGGAGATCTCCCCGGCCCTGCCCGACGTCATCGCCGCCGCCAAGGTGGCGGGCTTCGACCTCGTCATCGTCGAGACCTCCGGCATCGGCCAGGGCGACGCCGCCATCGTGCCGCTGGTGGACGTGCCCATGTACGTGATGACGCCGGAGTTCGGCGCCGCCAGCCAGCTCGAGAAGATCGACATGCTGGACTTCGCCGAGTTCGTCGCCATCAACAAGTTCGACCGCAAGGGCGCGCTGGACGCGCTGCGCGACGTGGCCAAGCAGGTGCAGCGCAACCGCGAGGCCTTCGGCC
>CAXDTK010000318.1:0-5866 GCA_963992225.1 uncultured Comamonadaceae bacterium
CTTCCGCAACGAGACGGGCTTCGGCGGCAACAACGGCTTCACCGACTTCAAGCGCCTGGCCGGCTACGCCCTGAACACGCCGGGCATGAAGGTGGGCCTGTGCATCGCCAGCGGCGTCGCGCTGATCGGCTGCTACCTCGTCGCCCGGGCGCTCACGCAAAGCCGCTGGGGCCGCATCCTGCAGGCCATCCGTGACGCCGAGGGCCGCGTGCGCTTCCTGGGGTACGACCCGGTCGCGTTCAAGCTCGGCGCCTATGTGATCTCGGCCGTCATGTGCGCGCTGGCCGGCGCGCTGTACGTGCCGCAGGTGGGCATCATCAACCCCGGGGAGATGAGCCCCGCGGCCAGCATCGAGATGGCGATCTGGGCCGCTGTCGGCGGGCGTGGCACGCTGATCGGGCCGGTGCTCGGCGCCTTCTTCGTCAACGGCACCAAGTCGGTGTTCACGGCCGTGTGGCCCGAGGGCTGGCTCTACGTGCTGGGCGGGCTGTTCATCGCCGTGACGCTGTTCCTGCCGCAGGGCCTGATGGGGCTGGCGAGGAGGTTCAAGAAATGAAGCGAGTCGAGCGCTGGGCCGCTCCCGAGCCGACTCGCATCCCTGCGGGGGATCGGTCGATGTACTCATCGAACGAGGGGCAGACATGACGCCGGAACTCCTCGAAGCCGGCGCCGAGACGCGCTCGCGCGCCATGACCCGCATCGCCACCGCCGGCGAGCCCGTCTTCAATCAGGGCGTGGCGCTGTACGTGGAAGACCTCAAGGTCGCCTTCGACGGCTTCCAGGCGCTGGGCGGCCTGAGCTTCACCATCGGCGTGGGCGAGCTGCGCTGCGTCATCGGCCCCAACGGCGCCGGCAAGACGACCACGATGGACTGCATCACCGGCAAGACCCGGCCCGACAGCGGCCGCGTCTTCTTCGGCAGCAACCTGGACCTGCGGCAGATGAGCGAGCAGCAGATCGCCCGCGCGGGCATCGGCCGCAAGTTCCAGAAGCCCACGGTGTTCGAGGCGCTGACCGTCACCGAGAACCTGGAGCTGGCGCTTGCCGGCGATCGCCGCGCGCGTTTTGCGATGCGGGCCCGGCTCAGCGGCGAACAGCGCGACCGGCTGGGCGAACTGCTGAAGACGGTTCACCTGACAGACGAGCGCGAGCGCGTCGCCGGCCTGCTCAGCCACGGCCAGAAGCAGTGGCTGGAGATCGGCATGCTGCTGGCGCAGACGCCTAAGCTGCTGCTGCTGGACGAACCCGTCGCCGGCATGACCGACGAGGAGACCGAGCGCACCGCCGAGCTGTTCCTCAGCCTGGAGGGCAGGCATTCGCTGGTGGTGGTGGAGCACGACATGAGCTTCGTCGCCGCGCTGGCCGGCGCGCATCGCACCGTCACCGTGCTGCACGAGGGCAGGACGCTCGCCGAGGGCACGATGGCCCAGGTCCAGTCCGACGAGAAAGTGATCGAGGTGTACCTTGGCCGATGACTTGCTAACCGTCCAGGACCTGCACAAGCACTATGGCGGCTCCCACATCCTGCGTGGCCTGAGCTTCGAGCTGAAGCCCGGCGAGATCACCGTCGTCATGGGCCGCAACGGCGTGGGCAAGACGACGCTGTTGAAGAGCCTGATGGGCGTGGTGCCCGTCACGTCCGGCGGCATCACGCTGGCCGGCGAGGCCATCGACAAGCTCAAGACCCACCAGCGCGTGCGCGCCGGGCTGGGCTATGTGCCGCAGGGCCGCGAGATCTTCGGCCGGCTCACGGTGATGGAGAACCTGCAGATGGGCCTCTCCAGCCAGCCCGCCGGCACGCCGCTGCCCAGGGAGCTGTTCGAGCTGTTCCCCGTGCTCGACAAGATGCGCGGCCGGCGCGGCGGCGACCTGTCGGGCGGCCAGCAGCAGCAGCTCGCCATCGCCCGCGCGCTGGCGCCCGGCCCGAAGGTGCTGCTGCTGGACGAGCCCACCGAGGGCATCCAGCCCAACGTCATCCAGGACATCGGCCGCGTCATCCGGCACCTGGCCCACGACAAGGGCCTGTGCGTGGTGCTGGTGGAGCAGTACTACGACTTCTGCGCGCAGCTGGCCGACCAGTACCTGCTGATGCAGCGCGGCGAGATCGTCATGCGCGGTCGCGGCAAGGACATGGCTGCGGACGGGGTGCGGGAGCGGCTGGCGATCTGATCACGGGCCTTGCACCTCCGTGGCCGACAGGCAGGTGGCGAAGACGACGAAGGCACGATCGCCGCCCGTGTTGTTGTTGACCCTGCAGCGGTAGACCCGGCGTGCATCCTGCGGATCGGGTCCGGCGTAGTTGACCAAGTTGTTGATCTGCAGCGCGTTGCCGTCGCGGTGGCCGCACCCGCCGCCGACCAGCACGGTGTTGATGGGACATGCGGCGCCGTGATCGGCCCAGTAGTAGCCCGGCAGGTCGAAGTCCTTGCGGACGTAAACCACCTTGTTCGCGCCAGCCGGCCCCTGCGGACCCTGGATGCCCTGTGCTCCCTGCGGCCCCGTGGCACCCCGGTCCCCGCGGGGACCGCTCGCCCCGGTGAGGCCGCGCGGGCCGGCCGGTCCTGCGGCGCCGTTCGGACCGATAGGCCCCGCCGGGCCGGTCGCACCCGTCGCGCCCGCTGCGCCGCGCGGCCCCGCCGGCCCGGCCGGCCCTTGTGGACCCTGCGGCCCCTGGTCCGCCAGCGTGATGTCCAGCCGCGCCACCTGCCCGGTGGCGGTGTTCTCCTTGCTGTCCAGGAACACCACGGTCCCCGGTGCGCTGAGTGCCGGGGTCAGCGCGAAGCCGAAATGGCTGCCCGGGTTGCTCACCCACTGGCGCACCAGCGCCGTCACGTCGGCGCTGAGGAACTGCTGCGCGGTGCGCACCGTCAGCAGCGGGCCCGTGCCTGGCCCGGCCAGCGCGGGGGCCGCCTGGGCGGTGGCGCCGGCCTCGTCCCAGCCGGTGTTGACGGCCTGCACCTCCACGGCCCCGGCGCTGCCGACGCGGTTGGCAAACAGCACCAGCGTCGCGCGCTGCACCTTGGCGGCCGTCAGGCCGGCGGGCAGCACCGACAGGTCGAAGCGCAGCAGCGCGGTGGCGCCGCCGCCCACGGCCAGCGTCGGCAAGCTGCCGAAGTTGAGCGCGGGTTGGGCGGTGTGGATGTGCGCGTCGGCCAGCAGCGGGGCGTCGAGCGCCAGCGCCGGGCCGGCGGCCAGCAGCAGGGCAGCGGCCAGCGCACGCAGCGCCGGGCGTGTCAGGGGTGAGGTCATGAGGGGCTCCCGGGAAAAAAAGGAACAGGAAGAACAGGGTTCAGGCGCTGCGGCGGCGCCCCGCCAGCGCCAGCAGCAGGCTGGCGCCGAGCAGCGCGGCCGAGCCCGGCTCGGGCACCGCCGAGACGGTCAGGTCCAGCGCCCAGCGGCCGTCGCGGGCCTGGCCGTCCACCTGGATGAAGCGCAGGCCCGGCAGGCCGAGGTGGTCCAGCCCGGTGTAGTCGGGCCGGCCGTCCTGGCTGAAGCCCTCGGCCAGCGTGGCGCCCAGCGGGTCGTTGCCGTCCTGGGTCAGCACCAGCATGTACTGGCCGGGGCCCAGCGGCAGGTCCAGCGCGGCGTCCCAGCAGAACGACGCGCCGGCGCAGGCGTTGTGGCTGCCCACCGCCCGCTGCAGCAGGCCGAAGTCGGCCTCGAACAGCGACAGCGTCGGTGCAAAGCCGCCGCCGGCGATGGCCTGCCCCGCGGCGTTCAGCCCGCCGCCGTAGGACAGCGTGCGGGCCAGCAGGCGGTCGGGCTGCGCCAGCGTGAAGCTGAACACCGCGCGCTGGTCGTCGCGGCTGAACAGGCCTTGCAGGCTGAGGGTGTCGGCCGCGGCCGCGCCGGCGGTGAGCAGGGCTGCGGCCAGCGCGGCGAGCCGCGGCGCGAGGCGATGACGGATGGGCATGGCGGGCTCCGGTTCAGGCTTGGGTGGGGCGGGCTTGCAGGCGCCGGCGGCACCAGGGCAGGACGGCCAGTCCCAGCCCCAGCAGCGCGGCCGAGCCGGGCTCCGGCACCGGGCTGATGCCGATGCGCCCGCTGGCCAGCAGCTGCGCGGTGTCCACCTGCCAGCCGTCCAGTCCCTCCACCGTGATCTGGCTGAAGCCGCCCGTCACGCCGGCGAAGCCCAGCGCCTGCCAGCCGGCCAGGGCTGCGGCACTACCGTCGTCCAGGCCGTGGAAGCGCAGGTGCAGCCGGCCCGCGGCATGCAACTGGCCGATGCCGGTCAGGCGGTCGCCGCCGAGGGCGCCGTTGCCGCCGGCGGTGAGGTCCAGTGTCAGCACGCCGCCCTCGCCCAGCCAGACCTCGCTGCCGTCGAAGCCCAGCGTGCCGATGCCCGTGCCGCCCTGGCCGCCGGGGTTCAGGCCGGCAAGGAAGCTGAAGTTGCCGCTGAACTGGCCCGCGCCGCTGACGTCGCCCGTCAGCGTCAGCAGGCCGGGCTTGGCGCTGCTTTCCCGGGCCGTGACGCGGCCGTCGTTGACGAAGCGGCCCTGCACCGTGGCCGCGCCGGTCACGCTCAGCGTTTCGCCGGCGCCCAGCGCCATGCCGTTGGCCGCCGCCAGCACGGCGCCGCGGCTGAGCCGCGTGCTGCTGCCCAGCTGCGCCAGGTCCAGCGCGTCCAGCTGCAGGCTGGCGCCGCTGGCCACCGTCAGGCTGCCCTGCAGGGCCACCGCGCCGGCCCGGCCGGCATCACCGACCTGCAGCCGGCCGCCGCTGGCCTGCAGGCTCAGCGACCCGCCCGCCAGGCCCAGCCACTGGCCATGGCCCGACAGCACCGCCACGCCGCTGCCCAGCGGGGCGTCGGCCTGCAGCAGGCCGCCGTTCAGGCGCAGGTTCGGCGTCTTCAGCGCGGCGCTGCCACCCTGGATGACCAGGCGCTCGCCGCCGTTGACGCTCAGCATGCCCTGCACCTCCAGCTGGCGCCGGCCGTCCAGCGTGACGCTGGGGCCGAGGGCGCCGAGGTCCAGGGCGCCGCGCGCCTGCAGCCGGCCGCTCTGCCAGTTCAGCGCGCCGCCGCTGCGGCTCAGGCTGGCAAAGCTCAGCAGGCCGCCCGCCAGCGTCAGGCTGCCGCGGTCGGCCAGGCGCAGCTGCTCGGCGGTCAGCGCGCTGCCGGCGTCGATCAGCAGCTCGGACGCCTTGCTGCCGCCGCCCACCTGCAGCAGGCCGGCGTCGCGCCACTGGCTGCCCGTCAGGCTGACGCGGGTCGGCAGCGTGCTGCTCAGGCTGGCGCCGGCCGAGGTGACGAGCTGGCTGTTGCGCAGCGACAGCTGCAGCGTCGTGCCGAGGTCCAGCGGGCTGTCCATGCCGATGGACAGGGGGTTGGCCACCGTTGCCTGCACGTTGTAGAGCGTCAGGTCGCCGGCGATGCGGCCGTCCATGTTGATCTGCATGCCGGCCCGGCCGCCGTTCCAGGTCTGCGTGCCGGCGCTGCTGTCCTGCCCCGCGCGCACGGTGGCCCCGAGGGTCTGGCGCGCCGTGCTGCCGTTGTGGATGTCGCCGGTGACGGTCAGGGCCTGCCCCTGCAGGGTGTAGGCGCTGCTGCCGACGAAGCTGAGGCTGCGGAAGCTGGCGCCCGTGAGGTCGTTGGTCATCGCGGTGACGCCGCCGGTCCGGCCGAAGCCCAGCGCGCTGCCGCTGCCCGGGTAGGCGGTCCAGTTCTGGCTGTCGCTCCAGCGGTTGCTGCCGAACGGAGCGCCGGCCTTGCTGCCCGCGGTCCACCAGGTGTCGGGCGTGGGCGCGGCGGGCAGGCCCGGGATGGGGTCGAGCAGGTCGTCGATCAGGTCGGCTGCAGCGACCAGCGGCAGGCTCAGCAACAGGGCGGCGGACAGGGCTCTGGCCAGGGCCAGCGCTGTCTCTTATA
>CAXDTK010000319.1:0-5793 GCA_963992225.1 uncultured Comamonadaceae bacterium
GATAGGAGTCCGTCTCGTGGGCTCGGAGATGTGTATAAGAGACAGGATCAGCGATGGCGTCTACAGCAACGAGTACATCGAATGCCAGACCGGCTGCCCGGTCTCGACGCCCACCCGCCCGACCATCCTGAACAACCAGATGAAGGGCGCGTTCTACTGGGACATCGGCGGCTCGTACAAGCTGAACCAGGCGCTGACGGTCTATTTCAAGATCGACAACCTGACCGACGTGGACCCGGTGGCCGCGCCGCAGACCGGCACGGGCTACGGCATCAACCCCTTCCTGTACGACGTGCTGGGCCGGCAGTACCGCGTCGGTGCACGATTGAGCTTTTGAACCTCACCGTGGGCCGAGCGCCGGGCCGCCCCAAGCCGGCCCGCGGGCGATGTGTTTGCGGCTGGACGCCGCAAGCATCGCCGTCCCCTCGGGGGACCGCTCAGGCTCGCCCGCGTTCAGCGTGGCGAGCCTGGGCGAGGGGCATCATTTCGCGGCCTTCATGCGCCCGACCACCTCACGCACCTCGGCCAGCAGCGCCGGCACGTCGATGGTGGTGGGCTGGCGGTCCTTCAGCACCTGGCGGCCGCCGATCCACACGTGGCTGACCTGCTCGCGGCCGGCCACGTAGACCAGCTGGGCGGCGGCGTTGTAGACCGGCTGGCATTCGAGGCTGTCCAGCGACACCGCCACGCAGTCGGCCAGCTTGCCGACCTCCAGCGAGCCCAGGTCGTGCGCCCGGCCCATGGCCTTGGCGGCGCGGATGGTGGCCATCTCCAGCGCGGTGCGCGCCGAGGCCACGGTCGGGTCGCCGGTGGTGCCCTTGGCCAGCAGCGCGGCCGAGCGGATCTCGCCGAACATGTCCAGGCGGTTGTTGGACGCCGCGCCGTCGGTGCCCAGGATGGTGTTGACGCCGGCGGCCTCCAGTGCCTTCAAGGGCATCACGCCCGACGCCAGCTTCAGGTTGGAGTTGGGGTTGTGCACCAGATGCACGCCCTTCTGCGCCATCAGCTCGATCTCCGCCTCGTCGAGGTGGACCATGTGCACGGCGATCATGCGTTCGTTGAACAGGCCCAGCCTGTCCAGCCGCGCGATGGGCCGCACGCCATGCGCCTTGAGGCCGTCGGCCACCTCGCCGGCCGTCTCGTGGATGTGGCAGTGCATCTGGATGTCCAGCTTCTCGGCCAGGTCGCGCAGCTTGACGAAGGTCTCGTCGGAGACCGTGTAGGGCGCGTGCGGCGCGCTGGTCCAGTCCAGCAGGGTCTCGCCCTTGTACTGCTCGTAGGCCGCCACGCCCTTGGCGATGTAGTCGTCCGGACCGCTGGCGTAGCCGGTGGGGAAGTCGATGACGTTCATCGACACGGCGGCGCGCACGCCCGAGTCCACGGCGGCGCGGGCCATCGCGGTCGGGAAGAAGTACATGTCGTTGATGTAGGTGGTGCCGCTGCGCAGGCCCTCGGCCGCGGCCAGCTTGCTGCCGAGGTAGGTCCAGGCCTCGCTGACCCACTTCTTCTCCAGCGGCCAGATGTGGTTCTGCAGCCAGTCCATCAGCGGCACGTCGTCGGCCACGCCGCGCAGCAGCGTCATGGCCGAATGCGCATGGCCGTTGATGAGGCCGGGGATGAGGACCTGCTCGGGCAGCTCGACGCGCTCGGCCTGTGGGTACCGGGCCAGCAGCGTCTCGCGCGGGCCGATGGCGGCGATGCGCTCGCCGTCGATCAGCAGGGCATGGTGTTCCAGCGTCGCTTCGCCGGGCTTCATGGTCAGCAGCCAGCGGGGCAGCAGCAGGGTCTGGGACATGTTGTTCTCCTGGTGGGATTCAGTTCTTGGCGAGCAGTTGCTCGACTTCGTCGCGGCGCGGCATCGCATCCTGCACGCCGGGGCGCGACACGGCGATGGCCGCCGCGGCCTGGGCGAAGGCCAGCGCGTTTTCAAGCGCCTGGCCTTCGGCCAGCGCGGTGACGAGGGCGCCGACGAGGGTATCGCCGGCGCCGACGGTATCGACGGCCTTGACCTTGCGGGCCGGCACGCCGCGCGTGCCCTCGGCGTCGACCCAGCACAGCCCTTCGGCGCCCAGCGACACGAGGACGGCCGCCGGCCCCTGGGCACGCAGGGCCAGCGCCAGGGCCTCGGGCTCGGCCACGCCACCCCCCAGCGTCGTCACCAGGGCCTGGGCCTCCAGCGCGTTGACGACCAGCAGGTCCACATGGGGCAGCAAGGCCTCGCACCCGGGGCGGAAGGGCGCGGCGTTCAGCAGCGTCTTCACGCCGGCCGCATGGGCCCGCTCGAAGGCCCGGGTCACGCTGGCCAGCGGCAGCTCCTGCTGGGCCACCAGCCAGCGCAGGCCGCCCAGCTCCAGCGCCTCGACCTGCTCCAGCGGCAGCGTGCCGTTGGAACCGGCGACGGTCACGATCTGGTTCTCGCCGTCCTCGGCGCCGACCACGATCAGCGCCACGCCCGGCACCTCGTCGGCCGGCTGCACGATGGCCCGGGTGTCGACGCCCTCGGCCTGCAGCTGCGCCACCATCGCGGCGCCGTTTTCCTTCAACCCCACGCGGGCCGCCAGGGCCACGCGGGCCCCGAGGCGCGCCGCCGCCACGGCCTGGTTCGCGCCCTTGCCGCCCAGGCAGGAGCCGAAGCGCTGGCCACGCAGCGTCTCGCCCGGCAGCGGCAGGCGGGGTGCATGCACGATGAGGTCGCGGTTGACGCTGCCAAGGACGAGGATGTCAGCTGCGGTGGCCATGGGCGGATGCGGTCTCCAAAACGAAAGAACCCCTCGGGGGACCGAGGGGTTCGCGAGGGCGCGGCGCCTGGCGCCGTCTCGGCAATCAGCGCTGCGCGATGGGCTTGACGTCGCGCGGGGCGGCGCCGACGAACAGCTGGCGCGGGCGGCCGATCTTGTACTCGGGGTCGCCGATCATCTCATTGAGCTGCGCGATCCAGCCGACGGTGCGGGCCAGCGCGAAGATGGCGGTGAACAGCGGCACCGGGATGCCGATGGCGCGCTGCACGATGCCGGAGTAGAAGTCCACGTTCGGGTAGAGCTTGCGGGCGACGAAGTACTCGTCTTCCAGCGCGATCTTCTCCAGCTTCATGGCCAGCTCGAACAGCGGGTCGTTCTGCAGGCCCAGCTCGTTGAGCACCTCGTGGCAGGTCTCGCGCATCAGCTTGGCACGCGGGTCGTAGTTCTTGTAGACGCGGTGACCGAAGCCCATCAGCTTGACGCCGGAGTTCTTGTCCTTGACCTTGCTGATGAAGTCGCCGATGCGGGCCACGCCGCCGTTCTTCTGGATGTCGCCCAGCATGTTCAGGCAGGCCTCGTTGGCGCCGCCGTGCGCCGGGCCCCACAGGCAGGCCACGCCGGCTGCGATGGCCGCGAACGGGTTGGTGCCCGACGAGCCGCACAGGCGCACGGTCGAGGTCGACGCGTTCTGCTCGTGGTCGGCGTGCAGCGTGAAGATGCGGTCCATCGCGCGCACCAGCACGTCGTTGGGCTTGTAGTCCTCGCAGGGCGTGGCAAACATCATGCGCATGAAGTTGCCGGCGTAGGACAGGTCGTTCTTCGGGTAGATGTAGGGCTGGCCGATGGTGTACTTGTAGGCCATGGCCACCAGCGTGGGCATCTTGGCGATCAGGCGGATCGCCGCGATCTCGCGGTGCTCGGGGTTATTGATGTCGGTGCTGTCGTGATAGAAGGCCGACATCGCGCCCACCAGGCCCGTCATGACGGCCATCGGGTGGGCGTCACGGCGGAAGCCGCGCAGGAAGAACTGCATCTGCTCGTTGACCATGGTGTGGTGCATCACACGGTCTTCGAAGCCGGCCTTCTGGGCCTCGTTGGGCAGCTCCCCGTACAGCAGCAGGTAGCAGGTCTCGAGGTAGTCGCAGTTCACCGCGAGCTGCTCGATCGGGTAGCCGCGGTACAGCAGCTCGCCCTTGTCGCCATCGATGTAGGTGATGGTGGAGTTGCACGACGCGGTCGACAGGAAGCCGGGGTCGTAGGTGAACTTGCCGGTCTGGGCGTAGAGCTTGCGGATGTCGATGACATCCGGGCCGATGCTGCCCTTGTACAGCGGCAGGTCCATCGAGGGGCTGCCGTCGGAGAACGACAGGGTGGCTTTCACGTCGGACGGGGTCATGGTGCAGTCCTTAGGGTTTCAAAAATCGGTCAGGTACGCAGCTGGCTCAGCACTTCGCGCACCGCAGCGGTGTCGATTTCACCACTGGGCTCCTTGCGGCGCAGTAAGAGGTCGAGCAGGTCGTTGTCGGACAGGTCCATCAGCATCGTCAGGCCTTCGGCTTGCGTGACGCTGATGCCCGTCTCGGCGTGCTGCGCGAAATAGCGCTCGATGAACAGGTCGTTCTCCAGCAGCCCCCGGCGGCAGCGCCAGCGCAGCTTGGACAGCGCGCGCTCGTCGATCATCCCAGCGCTGGGGGCCGTGGCAGCGTTCATCGTCAGACGGTGCGGCGCACCATCAGTTCCTTGATCTTGCCGATGGCCTTCGTGGGGTTCAGGCCCTTGGGGCAGACATCCACGCAGTTCATGATGGTGTGGCAACGGAACAGGCGGTACGGATCCTCGAGGTTGTCCAGGCGCTCGGTGGTGGCCTCATCGCGGCTGTCGGCGATGAAACGGTAGGCCTGCAGCAGACCGGCCGGGCCGACGAACTTGTCGGGGTTCCACCAGAAGCTGGGGCAGCTGGTCGAGCAGCTGGCGCACAGGATGCACTCGTACAGGCCGTTGAGCTCGTCGCGCTCCTCGGGCGACTGCAGCCGCTCGGTCTCGGGCGGGATGTTGTCGTTGACGAGGTAGGGCTTGATGGAGTTGTATTGCTTGAAGAACTGCGTCATGTCGACGATCAGGTCGCGCACGACGGGCAGGCCCGGCAGCGGCTTCAGCACCACGGTGCCGGGCAGCGTACGCATGTTCGTCAAGCAGGCCAGGCCGTTCTTGCCGTTGATGTTCATGGCGTCCGAGCCGCAGACGCCTTCGCGGCAGCTGCGCCGGAAGCTCAGGGTCGGGTCCAGGGCCTTCAGCTTCATCAGGGCGTCCAGCAGCATGCGTTCGGAGCCGTCGAGTTCGACCTCCAGCGTCTGCATGTAGGGCTTGGCGTCCTTGTCCGGGTCGTAGCGGTAAATCTGGAACGTGCGCTTGGTCATGGTGTGGGCTTTCGACGGGCCGGGGCGGGCGTCAGAAGGTGCGAACCTTGGGCGGGATGGACTCGGCCGTCAGCGGCTTGAGGTTGACCGGCTTGTAGTCCAGCCGGTTGCCTTCCGAGTACCACAGCGTGTGCTTCATCCACTCGGCGTCGTTGCGGCCGTTCGGATGCGCCGGCGTGTCGCCGTAGTCGTTGACGGTGTGGGCACCGCGGCTTTCCTTGCGGGCGGCCGCCGAGATCATGGTGGCCTGGGCGCACTCGATCAGGTTCTCGACTTCCAGCGCCTCGATGCGCGCCGTGTTGAAGACCTTGGACTTGTCCTTCAGCGTGATGGACTTCACCCGCTGGGCGATGTCGGCGATCTTGACGACGCCAGCGTCCATCGACGCCTGGGTGCGGAACACGCCGGCATGCTGCTGCATCGCGGCACGGAGGTCGTTGGCGACGTCCTGCGCGTACTCGCCCGAGCTGCTGCTGTCCAGGCGGGCGACGCGCGCCAGCGAGGGGTCGGCCGCGCCGGCCGGCAGCGGCTTGTGCGACTTGCTGCGCGACGCGAAGTCGACGATGTGGTTGCCGGCGGCACGGCCGAACACCAGCAGGTCCAGCAGCGAGTTGGTGCCCAGGCGGTTGGCGCCGTGC
>CAXDTK010000320.1:0-5755 GCA_963992225.1 uncultured Comamonadaceae bacterium
CACCTAAGCCTTCGTCGGCAGCGTCAGATGTGTATAAGAGACAGCTCTCCTCCACCAGCGCAGCGTTCTGCTGCGTGACCTGGTCGATCTGCGACACCGCCAGGCGCACCTGCTCCACGCCCGCGCTCTGCTCGCGGCTGGCCGCGCTGATCTCCGCGACGATGCCGGTGACGCGCCGGATCGCGCCCACCACCTCCTGCATCGTGTGGCCCGCGCGGTCGACCAGCAGCGAGCCCTTCTCGACCTGCTCCACGCTGGACGAGATCAGCGTCTTGATTTCCTTGGCGGCCTGCGCGCTGCGCTGCGCCAGCGTGCGCACCTCGCCGGCCACCACCGCGAAGCCGCGCCCCTGCTCGCCGGCCCGCGCCGCCTCCACGGCCGCGTTGAGGGCCAGGATGTTGGTCTGGAAGGCGATGCCGTCGATGGTGCCGATGATGTCCACGATCTTCTTGGCGCTGGTGTCGATGCCGCGCATGGTCTGCACCACGTCGCCCATCGCGTCGCCACCGCGCGTCGCCACGTCGCTGGCGGTCTGCGCCAGGACGTTGGCCTGCTGGGCGTTCTCAGCGTTGTTGCGCACCGTGGCGCCCAGTTCGTCCATGGTCGACGCGGTCTCCTCCAGCGCGCTGGCCTGCTCCTCGGTGCGCTGGCTCAGGTCGGCGCTGCCCACCGCGATCTGCACGGCGCCGGTCGCCATCGACTCGGAGGCATCGCGCACCTGGCTCACGATGTCGGACAGGCTGTCGCGCATGATGGCCAGCGAGGCCAGCACGCTGCCCGCGGGCGCGTCCTGCAGCCCGGCCACCGGGCGCAGGTCGCCGGCCGCCACGTTGCTCGCGGCGGCGCTCAGGGCCGCCGGCTCGGCGCCCAGCGCGCGGGTCAGGCTGCGCACGATCAGGGCACCGCTGACGGCGGCCGCCAGGAAGGCCAGCGTCGCCACCAGCAGGAAGCGGTTGCGCTCGGCGGCCACCCGCTCGTTGGACTCGGCCACACCTTGCGTGGCGCGCTCGGCGGTGTAGCCCGCATAGGCCTCGGTGGCCTGGATCAGCTGGGCCAGCAGCGGCCGGCACTCGTCGTTCATGCGTCGCACGGCCTCCTCGTGCTGCTCGCCCATGGCCAGCTCGACGATGGCCGCTGCCACCGCCGCGTACGCCTGCTCCACGCGGGCGATCTCCGCCACCAGCGCCCGGGCCCGCGCCGACACGCCGTCGGCCCGGGCCATCTGCTGCAGCTGCCCCAGCTTCTCGGCGATCCGTGCCTGCGCCTTCTGCACCTTGGCATGTTCGGCCTGGCGCTCCTGCGGCGTGGCGACCAGCACCAGGTTGCGCGCCGCCATGGCCCGCTCGTCCACGGCCAGCCGCACCGCGTTGGCCACCGCGGCCCGCGCATTGATGCCGGTGACGAAATGCTCGAAGGCATCGCTCTCATGCTCCAGCGCCTGCCAGGCCAGGCCGGCGACCAGCAGCACGGCGGCGGCGAGCGCGCCGAACGCCAGGGTCAGACGGGCGCGAACGGTCAGGGCAGAGGATTTCATGCGGGTGTTCCAGGGGCGGCTCGGCTCAGTGCCGACGGGGCCATTTTAGGAAACCCACCGTCAATTTGATACTTTTGATACCACCTGCCTATGCGCACCATTGCACGCAACGCCGGGCCGGCGCAGCGGGCAGCCGCCGGCTGCAAGCCAGGTGAAGGATTCAACCGCCGGGCATCGGCCGGCCGCCCGACCGGCGTCTCAGGCGGCGCCGCCGGGCCCCTCGATGTCAACCGCAGCCGGCAACTGGTGCGACGGCACGGGCCGGCAGAACAGGTAGCCCTGGAAGGCCTGGCAACCCTGCTCGCGCAGGAACTGCAGCTGCGCGGTGGTTTCAACCCCTTCGGCCACCACCGCCAGGCCCAGGCTGTGCGCCAGCGCGAAGATGGCCTTGGTGATCGAGGCATCGCTCTCGTCGGCCACCACGTCGCGCACGAACGAGCGGTCGATCTTCAGCTGCTCCAGCGGCAGTCGCTTCAGGTAGCTGAGCGAGGAATAGCCGGTGCCGAAGTCGTCCAGCGAGAAGCTCACGCCCTGCTCGCGCAGCCGGTTCATCTTGGCGATGGTGTCTTCCAGGTCCTCCTGCAGCATGCTCTCGGTCAACTCCAGCCGCAGCAGGCGCGGGTCGGCGCCGGCGCGTGCGAGCGCGCCGAGCACCCGGTTCACGAACTCCGCATCGCGCAGCTGCCGGGCGCTCACGTTGACGGCCATCGTCCAGCGCCGGCGCACCGGGTCGTCCGCCCAGGCGCGCAGCTCCGCGCAGGCCCGCGCCAGCGCCCACGCGCCCAGCTCGATGATCAGCCCGCTCTGCTCGGCCAGCGGGATGAAGGTCGAGGGGCTGACCATGCCGCGGCCCGGCGACAGCCACCGCACCAGCGCCTCCACACCCAGGATCTCGCCCCGGCCGTCGACGACCGGCTGATAGTGCAAGGCCAGCGCCTCGCGGTCGACCGCCTGGCGCAGCTCGGCCAGCAGCAAGGCCCGTGAACTGACCTCGGCCTGCATCTCGGGGTCGAAGAAGCGCAGGCAGTTGCGGCCGTCGCCCTTGGCCTTGTAGAGCGCCATGTCGGCCCGCTTGAGCAGCTCGTCGGGGTCGTCCTGGCGGTCCTGGAACAGCACCGCACCGATGCTGGGCGGCGCGATGACGGCCTGGCCGGCCAGCCGGTGGGGCCGGGCCAGCGTCGCGCGCACCGCCTCGCCGATGTCGCTGCAGCGGGTCATCGCCACCGCCGCGTCGGGGCCCAGGTCGGACAGGATGACGACGAACTCGTCCCCGCCCAGGCGGGCCACGGTGTCGGTCGCGCGGACGGCCTGCTGCAAGCGCGACGCGACCGCCTGCAGCAGCTCGTCGCCGACGGCATGCCCCAGCGTGTCGTTCACCTCCTTGAAGTTGTCGAGGTCCAGCAGCAGCAGCGCCCCGGCATGCCGGCTGCGGCCCGACGCGTGGATGGCCTGACGCAGCCGGTCGGCCATCAGCCGACGGTTGGGCAGCCCGGTCAGCGCGTCGTGGAAGGCGATGCGCTGCGCCTCCTGCTCGGCCAGCTTGCGCTCGGTGATGTCGGCCCGGATGGCGATGTACTGCTCCGGGCGGCCGTTGGCGCCGATGAAGGGCACGATGGTCGTGTACACCCAGTACAGCGAGCCGTCCTTGGCGCGGTTGCAGATCTCGCCGTTCCAGACGTTGCCGCCGGCAATCGTGCGCCACAGCTCGTGGAAGAAGCTCGGCGGGTGGTGGCGCGAGTTGATGATGCGGTGGGTCTGCCCGATCAGCTCGTCGCGGCCGTATTTCGAGATCGTGCAGAACTTGTCGTTGACCTGGGTGATGACGCCCTGGGCGTTGGTGACGGCCACGATGGCATGCGCATCCAGCGCCGCCCGCAGCTCGCCGACCTCGCGCAGCGACGAGCGCAGCTCATGCTGGCTGCGGCGCAGTTCGCCCTGGAAGACCGCCAGCCGCTGGTAGGGCTCGCAGGTGCTGGGCACGAAGGTCGCCCGGTAGATCAGGCCATAGGCCATGACCTTGGCGATGTGGCCGATCAGGCTGCTCAGGTCCGACAGGTTGCGGTAATGCGCCAGCGTGAGCTCGCCCAGCCCCATCATCCAGCAGGCCACCCCCAGCAGCAGCGCACGCTGATCGGCATGCCGCCAGTGCCGGCGCAGCAGCCAGGCCGCCATGCCGAAGTTGCCGAGGCTCAGCAGGAACTCCACCGAGGCCTTGAACGGCGTGGCCCCCTGGCCGGGCACATAGGCCGACGGCAGCAACGCCGGCTGGCTGCGCGCCAGCACCGCCAGCGCGGCGCAGCCGGCCAGCGCGCCGGCCAGCCAGGCCAGCCGCGGGCCGGCCGCCCGCACCTGCAGGATCACCAGGCCTATCGTCACCAGCTCGGCGATGCGGCCGGCATGCGAGTAGAAGATGGACTGGCTGATGAAGCGCGGGTCGGCGCCCTCGGCCAGGGCCTCGTAGCTCACCGCGTGCAGCAGCCCCAGCCCGGCCCCCAGCGTGAAGCCGGCGAGCAGCACGTTGCGCGACCCGGCGATGGACGAGCCCGCTTTGGCATGCCAGGCCACCAGCGCCACCATCACCGACACGATGACGGGCGCCAGTTCCAGCAACAGGTGCGCCGTCAGCAGCTGCCGGCTCTGGGCCTCCTGCATCGCCGGCAGCAGGGCCACCGCGCCGACGAAGAAGGTGGCGATGGCGCAGCAGAACGCCGCGGCCGCCAGCTCGCGACGGGGCGCGGACGTCCGCAACGGCGGCAGCGCCCCGGCCACGGCGCGGCCGGCTCCGGCAGGGCCGGCGGTTGGATCGACATCGGTGGCGCTCATGCCTTCCAATTTTGCCAAATCAAACAAATATCAAGACCTACAATCGTTGCCATATCACGAGAAAGCGCCATTTGTGACGATTTTTGTGAAGACTGTCACAACAGGCGGCGCGGACCGGCAGGTCCGACCGGCCGGTTTGACGCATCGCAAGCCGCCGCCCGCGACCTTGTCTAGGCTCCCCTGCAATCCACTTCGCACATCGAACCCCGATATGAACAAGCTCAAGGTCTCGACGCGGCTCGCGCTGCTGGTCGCTCTGCTGGCGGCGCTGCTGCTCGGCGCCGGAGGCGCCGGCCTGTACGGCATCGCCCAGTCCAACGCGGCGCTGTCCAGCGTCTACCGGCAGCGGACGATTCCGCTCGGGCAGCTGGGCGAGATCGAGTCCCGCCTGCTGTCGAACCGGCTCGCGCTGGCCGCTGCGCTGGTGACGCCCAGCCCGCAGGCCATGGCCGCCGCGGCCACCACCGTGGAGGCCAACATCGAGGCCATCAACACGCTGTGGCAGGCCTACATGGCCACCGACCTGTCACCCGATGAGCGGGCGCTGGCGCTGGAGTTCCAGGAGCACCGCAAGGCCTTCGTGCAGCAGGCGCTGCGACCCGCGGTGGCGGCCTTCCGCGCCAACGACGTCCAGGCCGCCACGGGCACCATGGTGGAGCATGGGCAACGGCTCTACGAGCCGGCCAAGCAGCGCATCGACGCGCTGGGCGACCTGCAGGTGCGCGAGGCTCGCAGCGCCTACGACCATGCCGCGGCCCGCTACGACACGATCAAGGCGGGCATGACGGCCGCCATCGTGCTGGGCCTGGCCGGCGCGGGCCTCTTCGGCTACCTGATCGCCCGCGGCCTGGGGCGGCAGCTCGGCGCCGAGCCCGCCGATGCGGCGGCCGTGGCCCAGCGCGTCGCCCACGGCGACCTCGGCAGCGCGATCCCGCTGCGCCAGGGCGACAGCGGCAGCGTGATGGCGCAGCTGAAGTCCATGCAGGACAGCCTGGCCGCGGTCGTCTCCCAGGTGCGCGGCAACGCGGACAGCGTCGCCACCGCCAGCGCGCAGATCGCCCAGGGCAACACGGACCTCAGCCAGCGGACCGAGGAGCAGGCGTCGGCCCTGCAGCAGACGGCCGCGACCATGGAACAGCTGAACGCCACGGTGCGCCAGAACGCCGAGAACGCGCAGCAGGCCGAGCAGCTGGCCAATGCGGCCAGCGGCACCGCGGCGCGCGGCGGCGAGGTGGTGGGCCAGGTCGTCGACACGATGCGCGGCATCAGCGAGTCGTCCAAGCGCATCACCGACATCACCAACACCATCGACACCATCGCGTTCCAGACCAACATCCTGGCGCTGAACGCCGCCGTCGAGGCGGCCCGGGCCGGCGAGCAGGGGCGCGGCTTTGCCGT
>CAXDTK010000321.1:0-5753 GCA_963992225.1 uncultured Comamonadaceae bacterium
AGATAGGAGTCCGTCTCGTGGGCTCGGAGATGTGTATAAGAGACAGTCGAAGTCCTGGTCGCGGATCTCGCGCAGCGCGGCGACGCGGCCGGTGTAGATCAGCTGCGGCAGCGCGCGGAACTGCTTGTTGACCCACAGGCCGATGTCGGTGGAACCGGCCAGCAGCGTGGCGTCGGGGTAGGTCTCGCGCAGCAGCGCAAGGTCGGGCAGGGTCTGCGGCGCGTGGAAGCGGGCGCCGGCATGGCCGTAGTCCAGCGGCTCGTCGGCGGCCAGCGCCTGCAGCGCCGCCTCGATGGGCGCGCGCTCCAGGCAGCGCGGCGGCGCGTCGAACATCTGCTCGCCGGCGTCCAGGATGGGCCGGTAGCCGGTGCAGCGGCACAGGTTGCCGGCCAGGTCGTCGGCCAGCTGCTGGCGGTCGGGCCGGCTGCCCGCTTGCTGGTGGCGTTCGTACAGCGCCGTCAGCGTCATGACGAAGCCGGGCGTGCAGAAGCCGCACTGCGAGCCATGGCAGCTCACCAGCGCCTGCTGGGCGGGGTTCAGGGCGTCGGGGCTGCCGACGTCTTCCACGGTCAGCAGCGCGCGGCCGTCCAGCGTGGGCAGGAACTGCGTGCAGGCGTTGACGTTGCGCAGCTGCAGCTGGCCGCCGGCGTCCAGCTCGCCCTGGATGACGGTGCAGGCGCCGCAATCGCCCTCGGCGCAGCCTTCCTTGGTGCCGGTGCAGCCGGCATGCTCGCGCAGGTACTGCAGCACCGTCGTCGTCGGCGGCAGGCCGGCAACCTCGACGACCGCGCCGCGGTGGAAGAAGCGGATGGGTCTGGTGTTCATGCTGGCGTCGATTGTCCGGCCTTGCTTCAGAATTGCCATATGAGTTTTACTAACCAGGAAAAATTCGCCGGCGGCCCGCGCCGCTGGGCGCTGCGCGGCGACCTGCTGGACTTCACCGCGGCGCCGGCCTGGGGCGAGACCGACTCGCCGGCGGTGCGTTTCGACCGCGACCACTGGCTGCTGGTCGAGGACGGCCGCATCGTCGGGCGCCAGGCGGCCGAACCCGATGACAGCTGGGCCCGCAAGGACCATGCCGGCCAGCTGGTGCTGCCGGGCTTCATCGACACCCATGTGCACTGCCCGCAGCTGGAGGTCATCGGCTCCTACGGCACCGAGCTGCTGGACTGGCTGGAGCGCTACACCTTCCCGGCCGAATGTGCGTTCGCCGACGCGGCGCGCAGCCGCGCCGGCGCCGCGGTCTTCCTGGACGCGCTGCTGGCCAGCGGCACGACGGCGGCGGTGGTCTTCCCGACGGTGCACAAGGTCTCGGCCGAGGCCTTGTTCGAGGCCGCCGCTGCGCGCGGCATGCGCCTCGTCACCGGCAAGGTGCTGATGGACCGCCATGCGCCTGACGGCTTGCGGGACGATGTGGCCCAGGCCGAGCGCGACTGCATCGACCTGATCGACCGCTTTCACGGCCAGGGCCGCAATGCCTTTGCGGTGACGGTGCGCTTCGCGCCCACCAGCACGCCCGGGCAGCTGGCCATGGCCGGCGCGCTGTGCCGCGCCGATGCCAGCCTCTACATGCAGACGCATGTGGCGGAGAACCGGGCCGAGGTGGCCTGGGTGGCTAGGCTCTTTCCCGACGCGCGCAGCTACCTGGACGTCTATGCGCGTGTCGGCCTGGTGCACGAGCGCGCCGTGCTGGCGCATGGCATCTGGCTGGACGACGCCGACCGGCGGCTGCTGGCGGACCGCGGCGCCCAGGTGGCGCATTGCCCGTCGAGCAACCTGTTCCTGGGCAGCGGGCTGTTCGACTGGCCGGGGGCGCAGGCCGCGGGCATCCACGTCAGCCTCGCGTCCGACGTGGGCGGCGGCACCACGCTGAGCCTGCCGCGCAACATGCTGGACGCCTACAAGGTGCAGGCGCTGCGCGGCGCGCGCCTGACCGCCTGGACGGCCCTGCATGCCGCCACCCGCGGCGCGGCCGAGGCGCTGCGGCTGGGTGGCGAGATCGGCGGCCTGTCGGTGGGCCAGGCGGCCGACCTGTGCGTGTGGGACTGGGCGCAGGGCCCCGTGGCCCTGGCCCGCGACACGGTGGCGCGGGAGCTGCACGAGCGCGTCTTCGCCTGGATGACGCTGGCCGACGAACGCAACCTCGCGGCCTGCTACGTGGCCGGTCAGCAGCGCGTCTGAGCGGCCTGTCCGCCGGATCCGCCGCTTCGTCACAACCCTGATGGGAGGGGGCGAGGGCGCTGGCTAGAGTCTGCGCACGCATTTCAACGGAGACGCCATGAGCCGACCCCTGCTGACCCTCGTTGCGTCGCTGGCCCTGCTGGCCGGCGCGCCCCTGGCGGCACAAGCCGCCGACAAGCCCGCCGCTGCGGCCAAGGCGCCCAAGCCGGCCAAGCGCTACACCATCGAGCAGTTCATGGCCACCGTGAACATCGGCGGCGCCAGTTTCTCGGCCGACGAGAGCCGCATCCTGTTCCACAGCAACGAGAGCGGCATCTTCAACGTCTACGCCATGCCCGTGGGCGGCGGCAAGCCCGTGCAGCTGACGAACTCCAAGACCGACAGCCACTACGCGGTCGGCTACTTCCCCGGCGACGACCGCTTCCTCTACACCCGCGACCAGGCCGGCAACGAGCTCAACCACCTCTATGTGCGCGAGCTCGATGGCAGCGAGCGCGACCTGACGCCGGGCGACAAGCTGAAGGCACGCTTCATGGGCTGGAGCGGTGACGACAGCGCCTTCTACGCCGCCACCAACGAGCGCGACCCGAAGTTCTTCGACCTCTACCGCTACGACACCCGGACCTACGCCCGCACGCTGGTCTTCAAGAACGAGGCCGGCTGGGAGGTGGCCGACGTCAGCCGGGATGGCCGCTGGCTGGCGCTGGCCAAGGTCAACACCACCGCCGATTCCGACGTGCACCTGGCCGACCTGAAGAGCGGCGAGATCCGGCACATCACGAAGCACTCGGGCGTGGCGCAGTACGCGCCGCAGGACTTCACGCCCGACAGCCGCGAACTGCTGATGACCAGCAACGACGGCGGCGAGTTCAGCCGCGTCATCGCCTACGACCTGGCCAGCGGCGCGACCCGCGAGGTCGAGAAGGCCGACTGGGACGTGGCCTACACGGCCTTCTCCAAGGACGGCCGCCATCGCGTCACCGGCATCAACGCCGATGCCAGCATCGCGCTGCGCCTGTATCGCGACGGCAAGCCCATCGCCCTGCCCAGGCTGCCTGGCGGCGAGGTGCGCGGCGTGGCCTTCTCGCGCAGCGGCAGGCGCATGGCCTTCTACGTCAACGGCGACCGCTCGCCCAACAACCTGTTCGTGGCCGACGTGGGCTCCAGCGCGGCACCCAGGCAGCTGACGCAGAGCCTCTCGAAGGACATCGACCCGGCCGAGCTGGTGGACGCCTCCATCGTGCGCTTCAGGAGCTTCGACGGCCTGGTCATTCCGTCGGTCTACCTGGTCCCGAAGGAGGCCTCGCCGACGCACAAGGTGCCGGCCATCGTCTGGGTGCACGGCGGCCCCGGCGGGCAGACCATGCGCGGCTACTCGGCGCTGATGCAGTACTTCGTCAACAACGGCTACGCGGTGCTGGGCATCAACAACCGCGGCAGCTCGGGCTATGGCAAGAGCTTCTTCACGGCCGATGACGGCAGGCATGGCCGCGAGCCGCTGTGGGACTGCATCGAGGCCAAGACCTTCCTGGCCGGCACTGGCGTCATCGACCCCGAGCGCATCGGCATCGTCGGCGGCAGCTATGGCGGCTACATGGTGCTGTCGGCCATGGCCTTCCGGCCGGAGGCGTTCAAGGTGGGCATCAACATCTTCGGCGTGTCCAACTGGCTGCGCACGCTGGAGAGCATCCCGCCGTACTGGGAGAGCTTCCGCCAGGCGCTCTACCAGGAGGTGGGCGACCCGGTGAAGGACCGCGAACGCCTGATGGCCACCTCGCCGCTGTTCCATGCCCATGAGATCAGGAAGCCGCTGATGGTCATCCAGGGCGCCAACGACCCGCGCGTCATCAAGCCCGAGAGCGACGACATCGTCGCCGCCGTGAAGAAGAACGGCGTGCCGGTCGACTACCTCGTGTTCGACGACGAGGGCCACGGCTTCTCCAAGAAGAAGAACACGCTGGAGGCCAACCGCCGCATGGTGGAGTTCCTCGACAAGTACCTGAAGCCAGGCCTGGCGCGGCCGGCGAATTGACGAGGAGATACGGCGATGCTTGGCTTCCTGCTCTGGTGCCTGCTGTTCGTGATCTGCTGGCCGCTGGCCTTGCTGGCGCTGCTGCTGTGGCCGCTGGTGTGGCTGGTCACGCTGCCCTTCAGGCTGCTGGGCATCGCGGTGGACGGCGTGTTCGCGCTGCTGCGCGCCATCGTCCTGCTGCCTGCCCGCGTGCTGGGCGGGCGCTGACGGCCGCCCGGCGGCGGCGCGGGCGCCTCAGGCGATGTCCATCTCGCGCAGCGTGAAGGCGCCGCCCTGGCGCCGGTCCTCGAAGAAGCAGCGCAGCGTCTCCCGCGTGGTGCGGAAGGCGATGTCGTCCCAGGGGATTTCGTGCTCGGCAAACAGCCGGGCCTCCAGCGATTCCGGCCCGGGGTCGAACACAGTCGAGCGCAGCCGCGCCCGGTAGAACAGGTGCACCTGGCCGACGCGCACCACGTTCAGCACGGTGTAGAGCGGTCCCATCTCCACGTCGGCGCCGGCCTCCTCCTGCGTCTCGCGCAGCGCGCCCTGGGCGGTCGTCTCGTCCAGCTCCATGAAGCCGGCCGGCAGCGTCCACAGCCCCCGGCGCGGCTCGATCGCGCGGCGGCACAGCAGCACGCGGCCGTCGGCCTCCCACACCGGCAGCGTGCCCACCACGTTCAGCGGGTTCTGGTAGTGCACCGTGTCGCAGGCCGGGCAGACGGCGCGCTCGCGGTTGTCGTCCGGCGGGATGCGGTAGTCCACGGCGGCGCCGCAGGCGGGGCAGTGTTTGAAGCGGCTCGTGAAAGACATGCGCCCCAGTTTAGAGGCGCCAGAATGACGGGCATGCAGCTCTACAACTACTTCCGTTCCTCGGCGTCCTGGCGGGTGCGCATCGGCCTGGCGCTCAAGGGCCTGGACTACGACTACGCGGCCGTCCACCTCGGCAGGAACGAGCAGTTCGCCGAGCCCTTCGCCAACCAGCAGGTGTCGCAGCTGGTGCCGGCGCTGGTGCTGGACGACGGCCGCTGGCTCAGCCAGTCCATGGCCATCCTGGAGTACCTGGACGAGGCCCACCCCCAGCCGCCGCTGCTGCCGCGCGACCCGGTGGAGCGGGCGCAGGTGCGGGCGCTGGCGCAGGACATCGGCTGCGACATCCACCCGCTGAACAACCTGCGCGTGCTGCGCTACCTGAAGAACGAGCTGGGTCAGGAACAGGACACGGTGGACCGCTGGTACCGGCACTGGATCGCCACCGGGCTGGCCGTCGTCGAGCAGCGCCTGGCCCGCACGGCCGGCAGCTTCTGCTTCGGCGACGCGCCGGGCCTGGCGGACTGCCTGCTGGTGCCGCAGGTCTACAACGCCCAGCGCTTCGAGTGCCCGCTGGACGCCTACCCCACGGTGATGCGCGTCAACGCCGCCTGCCTGGCCCTGCCGGCCTTCGCCAACACCCACCCCGGCGTCTGCCCCGATGCCGCTTGACCCCACGCCGTGGCTGCGGCCCGACTGGCCGGGGGTCCTGTCTCTTATACACATCTCCGAGCCCACGAGACGGACTCCTATC
>CAXDTK010000322.1:0-5656 GCA_963992225.1 uncultured Comamonadaceae bacterium
ATAGGAGTCCGTCTCGTGGGCTCGGAGATGTGTATAAGAGACAGGGCGCGGGTGCGCAGCCAGGCGCAAGCCCGGCAGCCGGAACTCGGCCCGCGCGGCGCCGCGGCCGGCAACCCGGATCACATGGCAGCGCCGCCCGCCACCGGTGAAGAAGGCCGACACGGCCGGCTGCAGGTGGGCGACGAGGCGCGCCTCGGGGTCGTCGCCGGGGCCGGCCTGCACCAGGTCCAGCAGGCCGCCGAAGACCGCCTCGAAGCCGGCCGCGCTGTCGATGGCCACCGGCGGGTCGACCGGCCCGCGGGCCGCGAAGCCGACGAACACCGGCACGTCCATGGCCGGCAGGCCGTCGCCGGCCGGCGACGGGTCATCGACGATGCGCACGCCGGTGGGCATGGCCTTACTCCATCTCCAGGCGTTCGTAGGAGAGCGTCAGCTCCTCCATCGCCACGTCGGTGCCCTTGGCGTTGAAGGGCCCGGAGACGTGCTTCATGATGCGCGCGTTGATGAGGCGCCAGGTCTGCACGGTCTGGCTGCGGTCCTCGCTCTTGAGCTCGACGGTGACGGTGCGCAGGCCGTTGTTGGCGCCGTTGCGCACGTCGTCCAGCCACCGGTAGAGGTCCAGCGAGCCAATGACGCCGCGCTTCATCGTCACGTCGGTGGCCTTGTTGAGGCCGGCGGTCTTGATGACGTTGTTGAAGGCGTAGTTGCCGGGGCGGTACTCGGTGATGGTGACCTCCATGCCGATGCCGCTGACCTCCTGGAAGCCGGCCTGCGGCGTGTTGGTCACGCCGTCGCCGAGGTTGACGTGGAAGTTGAACTGGACGTAGGGGCGTTCACGAACGACGGCCATGGTGGGCTCCTCGGATCAGGACTTTTGGTCGGCCGTCCACTGGCCGACGCGGAAGATGACGAACTCGGCGGGGCGCAGCGGGGCGACGCCGACCAGGCAGACCAGCCGCCCGTTGTCCAGGTCGTTCTGCGTCATCGTGGAGCGGTCGCAGCGCACGAAGAAGGCCTTCTCGGGCTTGTCGCCCAGCAGCGCGCCGCCAGCCCACTCGTTGACGAGGAAATCGCGCACCGTGGCCCGCACGTTGGCCCACAGCGCCTCGCCGTTGGGCTCGAACACGGCCCATTGCGTGCCCTTGTCGATGCTGCGTTCCAGGTAGGCGAAGTAACGCCGCAGGTTGACGTACTTCCACTCCGGGTCGGAGCTGATGGTGCGCGCGCCCCACAGGCGGTTGCCGCGGCCCTCGAAGAAGCGGAAGCAGTTGATGCCCTCGGGGTTGAGCACTTCCTGCTGGGCGGTGTTGATCTGCGTCTCGAAGCCGATGGCGCCGCGCACCACCTCGTTGGCCGGCGCCTTGTAGACGGCGCGTTCGGTGTCGTTGCGGGCGTAGATGCCGGCCACGAAGCCGGACGGCGGCAGGTTCAGCGGCTGGCGCGTGACCGGGTCGAAGACGGTGACCCAGGGGTAGTAGAGCGCCGCGTACTTGCTGTCCAGCTTGGCCTTGAGCTTGCGGACGTCGGCGATCTTCATGCCCTCGTGGGCGTCGAGCACGGCGATGCGGTAGCGCATGCGCTCGGCGTGGGCGATGAGCAGGTTGGTGATGGCCGCCACGTCGTCGGCGCGGCTGCCGGCCTTCCAGGTGGAGCCGGGTGCGGCCACGATCGAGATGTCCTCCAGCGCCTCCAGCTGCTTGAGGCCGGTGGCGTAGTCCTGCGTGGGGTCGGCGCGGCCCTCGTACTCGGCGCGGCCGGGCAGCAGGCCGTCATGGCCGCCCTGCAGCCATCCGGTGGCGGTGAGGCCGCGCTCGAACTTGCGGCGCAGCGAGGCCAGCTCGTCCTGGCCCGCGTCGTCCCATTCGATCTGCGTGATCTTCAGGTCCAGGCCGGTGTCCAGGGCGTCCAGCGCCTTCAGCAGGTCACTGCCGTTGTCGATGAGGTTGGCGCCGGCGGCGCTGCCATTGAGCAGCACGACCGGCAGGCCGGCACTGCCGGGCCCGGCCAGGCTGAACAGGTCGAACAGGCCATCCGGCACGCCGGCGGTCTTGTGTGCGGGCTCCAGCGGCAGGCCGCTCCAGGCGCCCAGCGAGCGCCCGTCGGCCGTCAGCACCTCCAGGCTCAGGGACACCGGGCGGATGGCGTCGCCGCTGCCGGGCGTGAGCGTCAGCGCGAAGTCGCTGAGCGCGAAGCTGGTGGCGCCGGGCGCCGCGGCGTCGGGCCGGACGCCGGCGGTGAAGCTCCAGACCCCCGCGACGCTGCGGCGCGCGACGTACAGCGGCAGGTCGGCCAGGCTGCGGGCGGTGCCCGGCGGGTTGGCCCCGGTGGCCGGCGTGGGCAGGCGCGCCCCGGCGGTGGAAATCCAGACCACGTCGCCATCGGCCACGTTGGCCAGCGTCGGGGTCAGCCCCGCACCGCCGCCGGGGTCGGGCAGCGCGCCCAGCACGTTGGGGCCCAGCTTGACGCCGAAGCGCAGCTGCAGGTTGCCCATGGCGCCGGGGTAGCGCGCGACGATGCGGAACTGGTCGGGCGCGGTGCCCACCAGCAGCCGGCCATGGCCGTCGTTGTAGGGCGCGGCGCCGAAGGCGTCGCCCAGCGCGCTGGGGTAGCTGCCGCTGCGGGGCCGGAACACCCGGCTCACGTACAGCCGCTTGCCGCCTTCCTCGAAGAAGCTGCGCGCGGCCTGCCAGAGGTAGTTGGTGCCGGTGGTGCCGCCATCGGCCCCGAAGCCCAGCAGGTTGCCGTCGCCGTAGCTGCGCTCGAACTCGGTCAGGCTGGTGAGGATGTCGGGCGCCTCGGTGACGGGGCCGTAGCGGCAGGGGCCGATGAAGCCAGTGGTCGTGGTGGACACGCCCTCGATGGACTTCGATCGGAAGGAGACCTCCTCGACGAACACACCGGGCGCAAGATATTCGGGCATGACGGTCTCCTTCTGGGGGCAGGGTTCAGAGCGGCGCCAACCGCAGCTCGCGTTGCGTGGGCGGCAGGCCGAGGGTGGCGAGGACCAGCGGCTCGCCGGTGACGAAAGGGGGCGGCGCATAGGCGTCGTCGCCCGCTGCATCGCGCCGGGCACGCACCTCGGGCTGGGCGGCAAATGCCAGCACATCGGGCGCGCCCAGGCGCCGTGCGGCGGCCGCCAGCGCCGGGTCGGCAAACACGCGCAGCTGCGCGGCGGGGGCCGGCGGCGAGCCGGGGCGGTCCGGCCGCGGACGGGGCAGGTGCAGGGCCAGGCGGCCCTGGGCATCGCAGCCGCCGTCGTGCACCCGGCCATCGCCGTCCAGATAGCTCACGCGCGCCCAGGCCGCGGGCGCGCCGTCGACCTGCCAGGCCAGCAGCCCGTAGAGGCTGGCCAGCCCCGGCGGCGTGCTGCGGCCCGGCGCGGACAGCAGGCTCACGCGCAGCAGGCGTGCGCCCCCCAAGGCCGTCACGTCCAGGACCTGGCCCGAGGGCGCCGCCGGCAGCGGCCAGGGCAGGCTCAGCGGCAGGAAGCGCTCCTGTTCGTCCTGCACCAGCACATCGGCCCACACCGGCGCGGCGGGGCCGGCAGCGCGCCAGCGCTCGGCCAGGTCAGGCCAGTGGTGCACGCCCGACGTGGTGACGCGCGCCCGCCCCAGCAGCGCCGAATCGCGCCGCAGCAGCAGGCGGCATGTGAGGCCCTGCACCACCGCTTGGCCGGTGGCGGCGTCGACGAAGGCGATGCCGGCGCCCGCGGGCAGCCGCAGCTCGTCCGGCGCGGGGCGGGCCAGCGTGGCGACCATCAGCCGCCCTCCCCGCGGCCGCCCAGGCCGAAGCGGCGCTCGACGACCGGCGCGCCGCCCGGTTCGGCCTGCTCGATGTCCAGCAGCACCATGCGCGCCACATAGGTCATGCCGGCCTGGAAGCCGGTCTTCACGCGGTCCCAGAGGGCCAGGTAGTCGGCGCTGGCGAGCGGGTCGGCGATCAGCTCGACGCTCTCCTCCGGCTGGAAGACGGCCGGGCTGCCGCTGGTGTAGCGGTTGATCAGCTCGCCGCTGAGCGCCGGAATCTGATGCAGGAAGGCCAGCGCCCAGCCCAGCATCTGGGTCTGCTTGTCGGCCTTGGCGGCCACGGGCAGCATCAGAAAATAGAGGTCGACCGGCAGCGAGGGCTTGTAGAGGCGGCCGTCGCGCCCGCGCCGCGGCGGCAGGTTGCGCGGCGAGCCGCCGATGCCCACGCGCCACAGCACCAGGTAGAAGCCGTCGGCCGGCGCCGCCTGGCCGTCGGTGAGGCTGCCCAGCGAGGCCAGCTCGAACTTGGCCGAGCTGCCCAGCTGCAGATCGGCCATGGGGCAGGCCTCGCGCATCAGCGCCAGCACGCTTTCGCCCACCGCGCGTATCGCCGCGTATTGCGCCATCGACCCGACCCTCCGCCCCGTTGGAGTCAGGGCGGACCCATCCTAGGAAGCGGCCGGCGGCGCGGTCATCCTGTTTGTTGAGGACTGCGGGCGGCGCGTCCTCAATCGGGAGAAGCCGATGCAGGCGACAGCGCCGCCGGCCCCGGCTTGACGCCGATCAACGCGCGGCACGGCGCGCGGCGCCATGGGCCGGCCTGCGCGCCACTGCGTGATCGACGGTCAGGGCCGCACGCCCGGCGGCTGCATGGCCAGCCCGGCCGAGCGGCGCGACAGGTAGACCTGCAGTGCCAGCAGCTCCGCGCTGTCCCAGTCCCACACCCGCGCCCGCACGCCGCTGGCACAGCCGCGCAGGCGGCGCTGCAGGCTGCCCAGCGCCTGCCACTCCAGGCGGTAGACCGGGTAGTCGTCCACACGGGCCTGCGGGATCAGGCTGCCGCCCAGGCGCTGGCCCGCACGCTCGTCATGGCATTGGGCGCACGACAGGTTGAGGGCGCCGATGCGCGTACCGTAGAGCCGCTGGCCGCGCTCGGCCGCGGCATCCAGCTCCGGCCCGCGCGGCGGTGCCAGCGGCAGGCCGCGCGACTGCTGCGCCACCAGCGCCGTCAGCGCCAGCAGCGGTTCGGCCTCGGGCGCCCAGGCGGGCTGCTGCTGGTGGCGAACGCGGCAGCGCTGGATGCGGCCGGGCAGGTCCAGCAGGCCTGCATCGAAAGCCGGATAGCGGGTGGCCGCACCGCGCAGGGCCTCGGGCTCGCCGTGGCAGCTGGCGCAGGCCGGCCGCCCGGCACGCCACTGCTCGCGGCCCAGCGCGAGTGCCAGCTGGGCGGGATGCTGGCCGTCGTCGGCCTGCAGCGCGCGCAGGGCCGGGGTCATGGTGTCGCGGCCGGAGCGGCGCTCGTCGGCAGCGGCATGGCCGGCCGCCAACGCCCAGGCGAGCAGCAGCCAGGCCGCCCTCATGCCACCGCGAGGGCCCGCGTCTCGCGGTGCTCGAACCCGTTGTCGCCGCGCCAGACGAAGCTCAGCTCGCCGCTGCGCTGCGCGCGCAGCCAGAAGGCCAGGTAGGGATTGGCCGAGACGGCCGCGAACAGGTCGGCCGCGAACACCAGCTCGCCATCCAGCCGGCATTCGAAGCGCCGCACCAGGTCGCGCGGCAGGCGCACGCCGGCGTCGCTGCTGCGGTAGCCCGTCTCCATCGCATGCGCCACCATGGCCCGCACCTCGAAGGCCTCGCCGGCCTTGACGCTGTCTCTTATACACATCTGACGCTGCCGACGAAGGCTTAGGTGT
>CAXDTK010000323.1:0-5651 GCA_963992225.1 uncultured Comamonadaceae bacterium
AGATAGGAGTCCGTCTCGTGGGCTCGGAGATGTGTATAAGAGACAGCGACCTGCGCCGCTTCACCGACCCGGCCCAGGGCTCCAACGCCGCGGCCGCCATCGTCATCGGCAACGCCGAAGGCACGCGCCGGCCAGACGGCGGCTTCACCGCGGCCTACGGTGGCCACACCGACCCGGGCAACGCGGCCCACAACCGTGGCTCGTTCTCCTACCAGCACGCCGCCAGCAGCCCGGCCGACGCCGACCGCCGCCAGCTGCAGACGCTGCAGGGCCGGCTGCCCGCCTACGAGGCCGCCGCCCGTGGCGCCGGGCTGGACCCGAGCAACGCCCGCCTGGCCAGCGCCTACCTGGACCTCTACAACCAGTCGCCCAGCGCGGCGCAGCGCTTCCTGAACCAGCTCGGCACGCTGCGCGGCCAGCCCCTCGACACGGCCCACCTGACGCAGCTGCGCGTCAACAGCTTCGTCGACGCCAGCACCGGCGAGCGCTTCCGCCTGGCCAACGGCGGCCAGGCCGGCAGCGGCTTCGCCACCATCGCCCGCAACCAGCTGGGCCGCACGCCCACGGAGGCCGAGGTGCAGGCCGTCATCCGCGCCGACCAGCAGCGCCGCATGAACGCGATGGAGACGGCGCTGCAGCGCCAGGGCCTGCTGGCCGCCGCACCCGTGACCGCCCCGGCGCCGGCGGCCGAGGCCGGCGTGCCCCGCCACCTGGCCATCGCGCGCGGCGAGCTGGGCACGCACGAGATCCGCGGCGCGCGCGACAACGCCCGCGTCGTCGAGTACCACCAGACCACCACGCTGCGCGCCCGCGACGACGAGACCGCCTGGTGCTCCTCCTTCGTCAACTGGAGCATGGAGCAGGCCGGCATCCGCGGCACCGACAGCGCGGCCGCGCGCAGCTGGCTGAACTGGGGCCAGGCCGTGCCGATCAATGCAGACAGCGTGCGGCCGGGCGATGTCATCGTCTTCCCGCGCGGCAACAACCCGGCGCAGGGCCATGTGGCCATCGTCTCCGAGGTGCTGGACAGCGGCCGCGTGCGCGTCGTCGGCGGCAACCAGTCGGTGCGGGGCGAGAACGTCGAAGGCGTGACCTACGCCGACCGCCGGCTGTCCGACGCCATCGGCCTGCGCCGCGCCCCCTGAGGCGCGGCGACCCCCGTTCCGGCGACAAAGCCGGGTGCGACAGCGCGGCGACCGTCGGGATACTGGACGGCCCGCCCTGCATGACGCCCACGATGCCGATGCCGTCTCTCCTGTCCAGAGCGCCCTTGCCGGCCTGGCTGCTGCCGCTGGCCGTCGCGGCCCACGCGGCCAGCGCGGCCCCGCCGAACGCCCTGCCCGCGCCGCCGACCCAGCTGGTGTGCGCGCCCGACGCTCTCCACCGCTGGCGCGTCAGCCGCGAGGCCGACGGCACGCCGCTGCAGGTCAGCGTGAGCGTGGCCGCCGGCACGCGCGAGTGCGACTTCGCCAGCAGCGGCGCGCCGCAGCGGCAGCCCGATGGCGCCTGGCGCTTTGAATGGCAGGACGAGCTGCTCGGGCAGCGGCAGCGTGTGGACGTGCGCCGCGCCGGCGGCGACGGCTACCGCCTGGCCCTCACGCCGGCGGCCTGCGGCGCCTTGCAGCTCCCGGCGACCGCGACGCTGGCCGCCACGGCGCCGGGCTGCACCGTGTCGGTGGACCGCGATGCGGCCTTCGGGCAGTTCTGGCGCCAGCTGCGCGATGCGCTGGCGCGCGGGGACGGCGCGCTGCTGCAGCAGCTGTCGCTGCCGCAGCTGGAATTCGTCGAGGGGCCGGACATCGCCAAGGCGCCCTCGTCCATCCTGCGCGGCGCGGCACCCTGCCTGGCGGGCGTGGGCGCCACGCAGTCGCGCCTGACGCTGCGCGACATGATCGCGGGCGACCAGCCGCCGCGGCTCGACATGCCGCCGCTGTCGCGCAGGGGCGACTCGCGCATAGACTTCGCCGGCGCGATGAGCCTCACCTGGACGGACCAGGGCTGGCGCATGGACGGCTTCAACGCCAGCCGCAGCGTCTTCCAGCGCTGCGGGCGACCCTAGCGGCGGCGGCCGGGCCGGCCGGCGCGGGCGTCAGCGCGCCACCAGCCCCTGCGGCCCGATCTGGATGCGCTCCACGGCCAGGCCCAGCGCGGCCTCCAGGTTGGCCTTGGCGGAGTTGCGGAAGTTCACCTCCTCGCCCGGGCTGGGCTTGCCGTTGAGGTGCTCGCGGTACACCGCCATGAAGGTGCCCACCATCGCCAGCTGCTCGAACATCGCGCGCTTGGCCGCCGCGCTGCTCTGCGTGAAGGCGGCGTTGCGCGCCAGCAGGCCCTGCATCTGCAGCACCAGCGTCTTGAAGTCCTCGTCCGGCACCTGCTGCTGCATGAAGGCCGCGTAGTTGCCCGCGATGAAGGCGGCCACGCCGGCCGCCACGTCGTTGGGGGTGAGGCCCAGCTGCTTCTCCAGCTTCTGCCAGAACAGGAACGACTCTTCGTAGGCCTTGGTCATCGCGGCGCGGTGCGCGGCCGGGAAGCGCTGGGCCAGCTCGGTGGCCGACTGGCGCAGCTGCACCGGGCCGTCCACCACGATGGGCGCGCCGCCCACGGTCAGCGGCGCGGCGCGCTCCGCGCCGAACGCGGGTGCCGCCTGGCCGCCCCCTGCCGCCGCCGGCTTGCCGATCATGCCGCGCATCTGCTCGGCCAGGCTGATGGCGGGTGCCACCTGGGCCGTGGCGGCGCCGACGGCGCAGGCCAGCGCGGCGGCGGTCAGGCGGCGGGTGAAGTGCTTGAGGGGATGCATGAGGGTTCCAGTGAAGAGTTGGGTTACTTGTCAAGGTCGAAACTGCCGTCGCCGACGTAGACGCTACGGTTGCCCTCGCGGCTGGCGAAGCTGAGCAGCCGCTCCTGGCGGCCGTCGTCGTAGACCAGCGTGATCGCGTAGCCGTCGATCTGGTAGCGGCCGCGGCGGCTGGCGCCGTCGTCCTTGCGGCTGCTGCTGCCGGCGACGACCGTGCCGGTGGCCGTGCCCACCGAGCCACCGCCGGTGCTGCTGCTGCCCTTGCCATCGCCATGGGCCGAGCCGGCAATCACGGTGTCGTTAAGCGTGGCGGCCAGCGTGCCGCTGCTGGACAGCGCGTGGTAGCTGCGCTCGAAGCGGCCGTCACGCGTGAAGCGGATGCCCCGCGTGGACGAGCGGCCGCCCAACACCAGGCTGCCATCGAAGCGGCTGCGGCTGAAGCTGCCCTCCAGCTTCGCGCCCGCGGGCCAGGGGCGCATGGCGGCATGCTTCACCGGCTTCCAGTCGCCCGCCGGGCGGCCGTCGTCGTCCTGCGCCTGCATCTCGTAGCCCTTGGCCGTGCTGCGCCAGCGCCCCCAGCGCTGGGGTTCGAGCCGGCGCGAGGCGGCGACGTCGAGCTGGTCGGGCGGCATGTCGGTACGGTGGTAGTAGCTGCCGTCGCGCAGCAGGAAGCGCACGTCCTCGTCCCAGCTGGTGCCGTTGTTGTAGTTGCCTTCGCCATGCAACACGACAGCGGCCAGATCCTTGTCGGACAGGCCGCGGCCGGGGGCGGTCATCACACGCTGCAGCAGCACCTCCTTGCGGGCCAGCGGCGTCTGCGGCAGCGGCGACGGCGTGAGGGCCGTGGCATCGTTCACCAGCTCGGCTTCGGCGAGGTCGGCCGCGTAGTCCCGCAGTGAGGTCAGCACGCCGCGCAGCACCACCTCGCGGCCCACCCAGGGCTCGGCGTCGAACCTCAGATGAATGTGCTGCGCCGCACGCCGGTCGCCCTGCGCCTGGATGAGGCGGAAGCGATCCGGCTTGCGCGACCAGCGCTCCACCAGGCCCTTGACGTAGACCATGCCCTTCTCGCGCCGCGCCACCTCCGCCGACAGCGAGCGCCAGCCACCGCCGGAGCCCGCCGCCAGCGCCGGCAGCTGGCTGGGCAGCAAGACCTGGCCCCGCGCCGGCCCCACCATCACCGCCGGCAGCTCGGGCCGCGATGCCGCCTTGGCCTGCACCAGCGCCAGCGCGGTGGCCCGTGCGCGCGGGTACAGCGCGGTGGCGTCCATCGCCGCGCCCTGCCAGTCGCCAGCCAGCGCGGCGCACGTGGCCTCGGGCCGCGGGTCGGTCAGCACGCGCTGGCGCAGCGGGTCGGTCAGCGTGTCCCACGACGGCGCGCTGCTGCCCCTGCGGCGCATGACGTCCATCACCACGATGCGCAGCGGCGCGAGCTGGTGCCGCTCCCGCCAGGCCACCCAGGCATCGCGCAGCTGCGCCGCCGCCGGCACGCCCATGTCGCCACAGGCCTCGACCGAGGCCTCGGACATGACGTCCAGGCTGACGGCGCTGATCAGCTCGCTGACCGCGGCGGGGTCCGCCGCCAGGCCGGGCGAGGCGGCGGCTTCGGCCAGGCCGCCGGCCAGCAGCACCAGGGCGCAGGCCGCGGGCCAGCCCCGCCCCGCGCGGCGCGGCGTCACGGCATCCACGAGACCGGGCTGCACGTGGTCACCCAGGCGGGCGCGCCGGTGGCGGTCTTGACCCTCACGCCATGCGTCGCATCCAGCGTGGGCCAGGTGATGGCCTCGCGCTCGGCGTCGGCGGCGTAGACGAGCACCTGGCTGCTGCCGCAGCCGGTCGTGCCGCTGACCGTCTGCGGCGGCGGGATGTCGTCGTACGGCGAGGGCGGGAAGATGGGCGCGGTCTGCGTGGCCGACATGTCCAGGTGCACGACGATCCAGCGCCCGTCCGGTGACCAGCTGGGCGTCATGAACCAGAAGGTCAGCGGGTTGGTCTCGTCGGGCAGCTTGGTGACCCGGTGCAGGCGCTGCCCGTCGACGTCGGCCACCCACACATGCCGGTCCAGCCCGTTGCCGCGCTTTTCCGTCCAGCTGAACGCGACGCGGCGGCCGTCCGGGCTGGCCGTCAGCGTGGTCATGCCGGAGACATAGCCCTGCCAGTCGGCCGGATCGTTGCTGGGCAACGCGAAGCGCGCCACCTCGGTCTCGGTGCTGCTCGTGGGGGACGAGACGATGAGGCGGTTCTCCACCAGGTAGGCGTAGCGGCCGTCCGGCAGCCAGGTCACCGGGTTCTCGATCAGGCGCTCGCCATCCAGCAGCGAGCCCTGCTTGACGATGGCGCCCGTCTGCACGTTCATGACGGTCAGGCGTGCGTCCGCAGCGGCGGTCTGGCGGTAGAAGGCCAGCGCCATCGTGCCGTCGGGCGACAGCAGCGGCTGGCTTTCGACATAACCGTCGATCCGCCACTCATGCCGGGCTGCGGTGATGCCGGCGCTGTCGAAGACGGCGATGCGTGCATTCGGACCGGGATCGGTGGCGAGCTGGATGTCGTTGAAGCGCAGCAGCCGCGGCGACATGGCCGTCGAATGCCATTCGTCGCCATCGGCCGAGCCCGGCGCCTTCAGGCCCGAGGCCGGCAGCTGGCTGGTCTCGCCGGTCTGCAGGTCCACGACCATCGCGCCTGGCCACCCTGAGCTGATCAGCAGGCGGCCCGGCAGTGTGGTGTTCTGGTAGGTCTTGAACCCGGCCGGCGCGGGCGGTGGTGCCGGTGCCGGTGCCGGTGCCGGTGCCGGTGCCGGTGCAGGTGCCTGTCTCTTATACACATCTGACGCTGCCGACGAAGGCTTAGGGGTAGATCT
>CAXDTK010000324.1:0-5618 GCA_963992225.1 uncultured Comamonadaceae bacterium
CGCCCTCGGCGGCCGTCTGGTGGGCGCGGCGTTGTTTAAAACCGGCTTGGGCGCGCCCGCGGGCGCGGTGGGGAGGGGCGGCTGATTATAGGAAGCGCGGGCGGCGCGCCTTGTATCCGCTTCGGCCTCGTAAACGGCGTGTCATATGTCCGCTTCCCCTGTGTTTTTCAGGAGCTTGCAAGCCTCGCGATTCGTGTATGTTTAGCAACGTGGCGTTACCAGCTCGGGCCGTTTTTCCGTTCGGTGTCAACGGCTTTGCTGCTAGCATTCAAGTAACTTATTAATAGTCCGATACGTAACTCGCGTGTCGGGAACAAAGGGCATGGGAATACTTGACGCACTTTTGGGTCGCAAGCACGCCCCCCTGATTGGCCTGGATATCAGTTCTTCCAGCGTCAAGCTGGTGGAACTCAGCCAGACCAAGAGCGGCGAACTCGTGTTGGAGCGTTTCGCCAGCGAGCCCTTCGAGAAGGGCTGGATCGCGGACGGCCAGATCGAGAAGTTCGACGAGGTCGCCGACGCCGTGCGCCGCGTCGTCGCGCGCAGCGGCAGCAAGATCCGCGATGCCGCGCTGGCCATGCCGCAGTCGGCCGTCATCACCAAGAAGATCATGTTGCCGGCCGGCCTCCGCGAGGAAGAGCTGGAGCTGCAGGTCGAGGCAGAGGCCAACCAGTACATCCCGTTCTCGCTGGACGAGGTCAGCCTGGATTTCTGCGTCATCGGCCCGAGCCCGACCTCGGTGGGTGACGTCGAGGTGCTGATTGCCGCCTCCCGCAAGGACCGCGTGCAGGACCGCCAGGGCCTGGCCGAAGCCGCCGGCCTGCGCCCGGTCGTGCTGGACATCGAGTCGCACGCGTCGCGCATGGCGATGGGGCGGCTGATCGCTGCGCTGCCCAGCGAGGGCAAGGACGCGCTGGTCGCGCTGTTCGAGATCGGCGCCGACACCACCAGCCTGAAGGTGCTGCGCGACGACGAACTGCTCTACGACCGCGACCAGTCCTTCGGCGGTTCCCAGCTGACGCAGCTCATTTCACGCCAGTACGGCTTCTCCTTCGAGGAGGCCGAGCAGAAGAAGCTGGCCAACGAGCTGCCCGAGGACTACGAGACCGGCGTGCTCAACCCTTTCGTCGACAGCCTCTCCCAGGAGATCGGCCGGGCGCTCCAGTATTTCTTCACCAGCACGCCGCACCACAAGGTGCATTACGTGATGCTGGCCGGTGGCACCGCCACGTTGCCCGGCCTGAAGGAGCGGGTCACGGACCTGACCGGTTTCGCCTGCATGGTGGTCAATCCGTTCGAGAACATGGTGCTGGGTTCCGCCGTGCGTGAGTCCAAGCTGCGGCGCGAGGCGCCGTCCTATCTGACGGCCTGCGGCCTCGCGATGCGGAGGTTCTTCCAGTGATCCTGATCAACCTGCTGCCTTACCGCGAGGAAAGGCGCAAGCGGCGCAAGGCCGCGTTCTTCGCCGGCCTGGGCCTGGCTGGTCTGGTCGGTGCGGGCATCGTGGTGGGCGTGTATCTGCTGCTGCAGTTCCTGACGACGGAGCAGCAGGCGCACAACCAGTACATCCAGGACGAGATCACGCGGCTGGAGGCGCAGATCAAGGACATCGCCAACCTGAAGGCCGAGATCGAGTCGCTGAAGTCGCGCCAGCGGGCGGTGGAAGACCTGCAGACCGACCGCAACACGCCGGTGCAACTGCTCAACGACCTGGCGCGGCTGGCGCCCGAGGGCGTCTACCTGACCGCGATCCGCCAGGACAACAAGATCGTGACCGTCAGCGGCATTGCCCAGAGCAACGAGCGCGTGTCCGAGTTCCTGCGCAACGTGTCGCGCAACTCCGAGTGGCTGGAGAAGCCGGACCTCATCGAGGTCAAGCTGGCGAACGTCAGCACCAACTCCCGCGAGCAGCGTCGGCTGCTGGACTTCTCCATGAAGGTTTCGATCAAGGCGCCGCCGCGCGACGCCGCAGCGGGTGCCTCGGCGCCTCAGAAGGGCTGATCGGCCATGGCCACTTCCATGCCCAAAGTCGACCTCAACGCCTGGTTCGCCGAGCTATCCGGCCAGTTCCAGGGACTCAACCCCAAGGAGCCCGGCCAGTGGCCGTGGGCGCCCAAGCTCGCCTCGGCGCTCGGCGTGATCGTCGCGGTGACGGCCGCCGGCTATTTCTTCGTGCTGTCCGATGTGCAGGCCGGCCTGGAAGCCGAGCGCAACCGCGAGCCGCAGCTGCGCCAGGACTACACCGGCAAGCTGGCCCAGGCCGTCAACCTGCCCGAGTTGCGCAAGCAGAAAAGCCAGGTCGAGGAGTACGTGACCCAGCTGGAAAAGCAGCTGCCCGGCAAGGCGGAGATCGATTCGCTGCTGTCCGACATCAGCAGTGCCGGCGTCGGTCGCGGCCTGCAGTTCGAGCTGTTCCGCCCCGGCCAGGTGGTGGTGAAGGACTACTACGCCGAGCTGCCGATCGCGCTGAAGGTGTCGGGCCGCTATCACGACATCGGTGCGTTCGCGGCCGACGTGTCCAACCTGTCGCGCATCGTCACCCTGCACAACCTGGTCGTCGTCGCTCCCACGGGACGTGATGCCGGCGGCGGGCTGTCCATGGAAGCCACCGCACGCACCTACCGGTATCTGGATGCCACCGAGGTGGCCGAGCAGCGCAAGGCTGCGGTCAAGGCCGGAGGCAAGAAATGAGGCTGCTGCTGTTGACCCTGGCCCTGACCGGCACGCTGGCTGGTTGCGGCGGCGACTTCGACGAGCTGAGGCAGTGGATGGAGCAGGAGCGCAAGAACGCCAAGGCGACCGTGACGCCGCTGCTGCCACCCAAGAAGTTCCTGCCGCAGCCCTACGAGTCCGCCACCGGCGTGGACCCGTTCAGCACGCAGAAGCTGAGCGTCGCGATCAAGCAGGAGGCGGCGCAGCCCAACTCGCTGCTGACGGCCGAGATCAATCGCCGCAAGGAACCCCTGGAGGCCTATCCGCTGGACAACATGTCCATGGTCGGCAGCCTGACCCGGGAGAACCGGCGCTACGCGCTGTTGCGCGTGGACAACCTTCTTTATCAGGTCAAGGCCGGGGACTACCTTGGCCAGAATTTCGGTCGCATCACCAAGATCACCGAGACCGACATCACGTTGCGAGAAGTCGTCCAGGACGCTGCGGGCGAGTGGATTGAACGCACCAGTACCCTCCAGCTACAGGAGAAGGGACGATGAAGAGAACATTGCAGGAGAGCAAGCCGATGGGCCGTGGCTGGTTGCTGGGACTCGCACTCTCGTGGTTGGCCATGCCAGCTGCCTGGGCGCAGACGCAGATTCGCGCCATCAACACCAGCCAGCAGGCCGGTGTCGATGTCGTGCGCATCGAACTGAGCGAGCCGCTCGCGAGCCTGCCAACGGGCTTCATGGTCCAGACGCCGCCGCGGATCGCCATCGATCTGCCCGGCGTCGTCAATGGCATCGGTCGCAACCTGGTCGAGATCAACCAGGGCAACCTTCGTTCCGCGGCGGTGGCGCAGGCCGGTGAGCGGTCGCGGGTGGTCCTGAACCTCCGTCAGGCCTCGAGCTACAGCGCCAAGCTGGAAGGCAACGCCCTGGTGCTGGTGCTCAACGCCACCGCGCCGGCCGCAGCGCAGTCGCCGGGCGAGCCGGTGCATTTCGCGCAAAGCCTGAACAGCGCCCCGCAAGCCCTGCGCGACATCGACTTCCGTCGCGGCGCCGATGGCGCGGGCCGGGTGATCGTGAACCTGCCGAGCAATCAGGTGGGCGTCGACATCCAGCAGCAGGGCCAGGGCCTGATCGTGGAGTTCCTGCGCTCCAGCCTGCCCGAGAACCTGCGCCGCAAGATCGACGTGACGGACTTCGGCACGCCGGTGCAGATGATCACCACGACGCAGACCGGCGACCGGGTGCGCATGGTCGTCGAGCCGCGCGGCAACTGGGAGCACAGTGCCTACCAGAGCGACAACCAGTTCGTGCTGGAGGTGCGGCCGCAGAAGGTGGACCCCAACAAGCTGACGCAAGGCCCCGGCTATTCGGGTGACAAGCTGTCGCTGAACTTCCAGAACATCGAAGTTCGGGCCCTGCTGCAGGTCATCGCCGACTTCACCAACTTCAACGTGGTGACCAGCGACACGGTGACCGGCAACGTGACCCTGCGTCTGAAGGACGTGCCCTGGGACCAGGCGCTGGACATCATCATGCAGGCCAAGGGCCTGGGCCTGAAGAAGGCCGGCAACGTGCTGTGGATCGCGCCCAAGGAGGAACTGGCGACCAAGGAAAAGCTGGACCTGGAGGCCAAGGCGGCCATCGCCCAGCTGGAGCCGGTGCGCAGTCAGGCGTTCCAGCTGAACTACGTGAAGGCCGATGACATCGCCAAGGGGCTGACGGGTCAGTCGATCGGCTCGAGCAGCGGCGGCAGCGGCGGCGGTGGCAGCAGCAGCGGTGCATCGAGTGGCGCCTCCGGCTCCGGCACGCGCATTCTTTCGCCGCGGGGCAGCGTGATCTCCGAGTCCCGCACCAACCAGCTGTTCGTGTCCGACATCCCGAGCAAGCTGGAAGAGATCCAGGCGATGATCGCCAAGATCGACGTCCCGGTTCGGCAGGTGCTCATCGAAGCCCGCATCGTCGAGGCCAACGACAAGTTCGGTCGTGCCCTCGGCATGAAGCTGGGCGTGAACGACCTGCGTGGCCAGCAGGGCGGCATTCCGGGCTACAGCGTCGGCGGCAGCAACTACGTGACCGTGGGCGGCAACTACAACGGCGTGGGTTCGCAGACCAACCAGGGTGTTGCGGCGAACTACAACAACACGCAGTTCGTCAACCTGCCGGCCAACACCTCGTCGGACAGCTTCAGCGGCGGCACGGCCGCCACGGTGGCGCTGTCGCTGTTCAGCGCCACGGCCAACCGCTTCCTGAACCTGGAGCTTTCCGCGCTGGAGTCGGACGGCAAGGGCAAGGTGGTGTCCAGCCCGCGCGTCATCACGGCAGACCAGGTGAAGGCCCTGATCGAGCAGGGCGAGGAACTGCCCTATCAGGTCGCCACGGCTAGCGGCGCGACGTCGATTGCCTTCCGCAAGGCGAACCTCAAGCTGGAGGTCACGCCGCAGATCACGCCGGAAGGCAGCGTCATCCTGAACGTCGACGTGAACAAGGACAGCCGCGGCACGCTGACGCCCCAGGGCTATGCCATCAACACCAAGCATGTGCAGACGCAGGTGCTGGTCGAGAACGGCGGCACGGTCGTCATCGGTGGCATCTACACCCAGGACGAGGGCGAGACCGTCAACAAGGTGCCGGTGCTGGGCGACGTGCCCTTCCTTGGCAACCTGTTCAAGAACAAGACCCGTACCACGTCCAAGACCGAGCTGCTGATCTTCCTGACGCCCAAGGTCGTCAGTGAGCGGGCCACGGTGCGCTGAGACATTCAGAGATATTCAGGAGTTCGAGCATGTTGCAAACCATCGTCACGCAGGGCTGGCGTCGCCTTGCCCAGGCTGCGCTGGGACTGGGAATGGCTGCGTTGCTGTCCGCTTGCGGCGGCGGTGGCGGCAGCGCCGGAGATTCAGTGTTTCCCGGCTGTCTCTTATACACATCTGACGCTGCCGACGAAGGCTTAGGTGT
>CAXDTK010000325.1:0-5572 GCA_963992225.1 uncultured Comamonadaceae bacterium
CGCAGCCGGTGGCGTCCCTCGCGCAGCCGCCGTGGAACTGGCTTTGCCAGGCCATCGGGTGCGCCCCCTTGAGGGGGGAGCGCCGAAGGCGCTTCGGGGGGGGGCTAAATGGCCGGCGACGCCAAGAAGCTCCAGCCCATCATCATCAAGAAGGTGAAGAAGGGCGGCCATGCGGCGCATGGCGGCGCGTGGAAGATTGCCTACGCCGACTTCGTCACGGCCATGATGGCCTTCTTCCTGCTGATGTGGCTGCTGGGCTCCACCACCGAGGGCGACAAGAAGGGCATCGCCGAGTTCTTCCAGTCGCCGCTGAAGGTGGCCATGCTGGGCGGCTCCGGCTCGGGGGATTCGTCCAGCGTCCTGCGCGGTGGCGGCAAGGACCTCACGCGCGAGACCGGCCAGGTCAAGGAAGGCGAGAGCAACGCCAAGAAGTCCAGCTACACGCTGCGGGCGCTGAAGGAAGAGCAACGCAAGGCGGAGAAGTCTCGTCTGGAGCAGCTCAAGACCAAGGTCGAGCAGGTGCTGGCCGAGAACCCCAAGCTGGCGGCGCTGGGCGGCCAGATCCGGCTGGACATGACCAAGGAAGGCCTGCGCATCCAGATCGTCGACGAGGGCAACCGGCCGATGTTCGACAGCGGCAGCGCCGTCGTGAAACCCTACATGCGCGAGCTGCTGCGCGAGCTGGGCAGCGTGCTGACCGAGGTGCCCAACCGGCTCACCGTCGAGGGCCACACCGATGCGCAGCCGTTCTCGGCCGGTGACAAGGGCTACAGCAACTGGGAGCTGTCGGCCGACCGCGCCAACGCGTCGCGCCGCGAGCTGGTGGCGGGCGGCCTGTCCGAGGCACGCATGCTGCGCGTGCAGGGCCTGGCGGCCAGCAAGCTGCTCGATGCCAAGGATCCCAACGGCGCGCTGAACCGCCGCATCAGCATCATCGTGATGAACCGCGATGCGGAGGACGCCGTGCTGAAGAACCTGCCCGACGAGGTGGACGATGCGCCCCCCGCGGAGGGCACTGCGACGCAAGTGCCGGGGATCGGCAAAATGCCGCAAACTGAAATCCCGGCGAGCGGTCGCTAGAAACTAGACTGCGGGCTACCTTGAAATCCCGCCTGCCCCCCGAGAGAGGATCGCCATGAGCGCTGACATGAAATTCCTGGTCGTCGACGACTTCTCCACCATGCGCCGCATCGTGCGCGGCCTGCTCAAGGAAATCGGCTACAACAACTGCGAAGAGGCCGAGGACGGCGTCGAGGCCCTGAACATGCTCAAGGGTTCCAAGTTCGATTTCGTCGTCAGCGACATCAACATGCCCAACATGACGGGCTTCGAGCTGCTCAAGGCCATCAAGGAAGACCCCAACCTCAAGCACCTGCCGGTGCTGATGGTCACCGCCGAGGCCCGCAAGGAAGACATCGTGCTGGCGGCCCAGTCCGGCGCGGCGGGCTACATCGTCAAGCCCTTCACCAAGGCGACGCTGGAAGAGAAGGTCCTGAAGATCATGCAGAAGCTGGCCGCTGCGGCCTGACCACAAGGGGACCGTCATGTCGATGGAACAGCTGGCCAAACTGGCCGGGGGCACCGACCCCCTCATCGTGTCGCCGGAAGTCTTCCAGCAGCTCGGCACCATCACCCGCGTGCTGCACGACACCATGCAGCAGCTGGGCGTCATGCCCAAGCTGCAGGTGGCGACCGACGGCCTGCCCGACGCGCGCAGCCGCCTCAGCTACATCGCCACCAAGACGGCGGCGGCTGCCGAGAAGGTGCTGAACTCGGTCGACCAGGCCAAGCTCGAGCATGCCGGCATCAGCCAGGCCACGCGTGACATGGCCGCTGCCATCGTGGCCGACCCGGTGCGCGCGGTCGCCAGCGGTGCGGTGCTGAACTTCGTCAAGGACGTCGAGAGCCGCACCTCGCGCATCGACAGCCACCTGACCGACATCATGCTGGCGCAGGACTTCCACGACCTGACCGGTCAGGTCGTCGCCAAGGTGGTGACGCTCGCCAATGACCTGGAGGACAGCCTCGTCAAGCTGCTGGTGCAGGTGGTGCCGCCCGAGCAGCGCGAGAAGGTCGACCCCAACATCCTGCAGGGCCCGGTCGTCAACCCGACCGGCCGCACCGACGTGGTGGCCGATCAGGGCGAGGTGGACGACCTGCTGGCCAGCCTGGGCTTCTGAGCCCGCCCGACCCCCGCGAAGCCGGCCCAGTGCCGGCTTTTTTCATGCTCAGTCGGCCGGCACGTCGGGCAGCAGCTCGCGGATGGCCTGGTTGATGCGCTCCAGCGTCTGCGGCGTGACCTGCTGCGAGCAGGCCAGGTAGCGCAGCTCGCCGCGCGGCATGTCCGGGAATTCCACCCGCACCAGCGGCAGCTGCGCGAAATCGGGGTCCTTGCGCAGCCAGGACAGGTCTTCCTCGTCGATCAGCATGTAGTCCACCCGGCGCACACCCACCATGCGGGCCAGCTGGAGTGGCGTCAGCTGGGCGCGCACGGGGGGCCGCGCGGCACCGGCCAGGTACTGGTCCAGCTGCGTGCCATAGGACACCCCGTCCAGCAGGCCAGGCTGCAGCGAGGCATCGGCGAACAGATGGGCCACGCGGGTCAGTGGGCGCATCTGGGCCACGGCCTGGGCGTGCGCGAGCACCACATGGGGACGGTCACGGTGGATGGGCAGCGAGAAGCGCGCAAAGGCCTCGCGTTCGGGGTTCTTGTACAGGCCCGGCGAGCACAGCGCCGCCTGGTTGGCCTGCAGGTGCTGTAGCGTCCGCCGCACCGGCACCTCGGCATAGCTGACCTTCAGGCCGGCGCGCTGCAGCAGCCGGGCGGTGCGCTCCATCAGGAAGCCGGCCGGCTTGCCGGCCTCGGTGTAGCTGTAGGGCGGCTTGTCGCGGTACTCGATGACCAGCGGCGCCTGGGCCAGGGCGCCACCGGCGCAGCAGGCGGCCGCGAGCGGCAGCAGGCGGGCAAGGCGGGCGGTGCGGGACATGCCGGAAGGTTAGCCGCAGCCCGGCGCCGCCCGCCAGTGCGGGGGCGGCAATCCTGCACACGCGGGCGGCCTGGCCGCGCCAGCGCCGGGAACAGGCGGTCAAGCCTGGCGCTTTTCCCGCTCAAGTCCGGCGGGCCAGCTCGAACAATGCCGGTCAGGCCCTGAACGGGGCTCTCAAGCCATGGCCGACCAAGACGCACAGGACCGCAACCTACCCGCCTCGCCCAAGAAGATCGAGAGATCCCGGGCCGAGGGCCAGGTGCCGCGCTCGCGCGACCTGCCGCACTTCGCGATGATGGTCACCGGCGGCGCGGCACTGGCTGCCGGCGGGCCGCAGATCATCGAGCGGCTGCGCCAGATGCTGGTGACGGGCCTGCACTTCGATGCCAGCCTGCTGGCCCGGCCCGGCTTCATGGGCGAGCGCCTGGTCGAGATGACGCTGGCCTTCGCGCTGGTGGCGGGCCCCATCGCGGGGCTGCTGCTGCTGGCCGCCATCGCCAGCAACCTGGCCAGTGGCGGCTGGAACTGGACCATGAAGCCGCTGGCGCCGAAGTTCACGCACCTCAACCCCATCGCCGGGCTGGGGCGCCTGTTCACCGGCCAGGGCCTGGGCACGGCACTGAAGGCGGTGCTGCTGGCGCTGGTGCTGGGCACCATTGGCGCGCTGGTGCTGAAGGATCGGCTGGCGTCCTACGTCAGCATCATGTCCGTGCCGCTGCCGTCGGCGCTGGCCTATGCGGGCCAGCAGCTGATGGGCGGGCTGGGCCTGCTGGCGATCGCGCTGGCGGTGTTCGCGGCCATCGACCTGCCATTGCAGCGCCAGCTCTGGCTGCGCCGCCTGCGCATGAGCCGCGAGGAGGCCAAGCAGGAGCTCAAGGAGGTGGAAGGCAACCTCGAGATCAAGGCCAAGCTGCGTGCCCGCATGCGCGAGATGTCCAAGCGCCGCATGCTGGCCGCCGTGCCGCAGGCCGACCTGGTGGTCATGAACCCGACCCACTACGCCGTCGCGCTGAAGTACGAGGAAGGCAAGATGGCCGCGCCCAAGGTGGTGGCCAAGGGCGCCGACCTGCTGGCCCTGAAGATCCGCGACCTGGCCAAGGACAGCAAGGTGCCGGTGCTGCAGCAGCCGGTGCTCGCCCGGGCGCTGTACGCGCACGCCAAGGTCGACCAGGAGATCCCGGCCGTGCTGTTCGGCGCCGTGGCCCAGGTGCTGGCCTACGTCTACCAGCTGCGCGCCGCGCTGGCCTCCCGCCACGTGGCCCGGCCGGACATGCCGCACCCCCATGTGCCGCCGGAGCTGGACCCGCACAACAAGCCGGGCTGGACGCCCGACCCGGACGACGCCTGAGCGGCAGGGCCCACCGGCGCAACAGCCGGTCGGTCAGGGGGCGGCCCGCGCTGACCGCCGCTGCCCGTATTCGGCCCAGAAGCCGTCGAAATCGAAGGGCTTGTCTTCCAGGCCGGTGAGGCGCGGCCGTTCCCAGTTCTTCAGGCCGTCAGGCAACGGGCCATGGTTGCTGGACCACAGCAGCTCGAAGCAGAAGCCGGTGAGGCGGTGCTCGCGGACCAGCGCCAACGCGCTGTCGGTGACGCAGGTGAAGGAACCCGGTTCCTGCAGCACCTGCCACATGAACAGCGTTTCCAACGCCGCCGGTCTGAATACCGGTTTGGCAATGCGCATGACGCGGCGGCCGTCTCGGAAATAGCGCACGTCGGACCGTTCGGCGTCAAGCACGTCATGCACCGCGGTGAGCCAGAACAGCCAGTACGGAGCCTCGTCGAAGTCCAGCGGAATCCACTGGCCCAGCCCTTGCAGATGGGGCTCGAAGACCGCCTTGGCGCGCTCGCTCAGGACGGGCAGACGGAAGGCGTCCAGCCTCGTCATGTCGGCGAGCTTCGCCTTGGATCCCTTGGGCGAGGCCTCGCAGTGTCGCTCCACCGCAATGCGCGGATGGGCGGCAAAGAAGGCGGCACGCTCCGCGTAGGACATGAAGGTGCGCAAGCCGTTGGCGCCTTGCAGCTTGACCCATTGACCTTCGGGTTCCGAGTCGTCACTAACGTCGTAAACGTTCATCGCTGATTGCCTTTGGGTTGGGGGCGGGGGCGAACGCCGGGGAAGTCGCCTTCCTGGAGCTGAGTTTTGATGTCGCTGAGTACGCCGATTGCGTCTTCTCGGGTTATGACTCTGCTGAATTCGGCAATGATCGCCCCGTTGTACATGTCGTTGTTCAGTCTCGGGTGATAAGCCCCCGGCGCGTCTGCATCGGCCTTTGGCCCAGGGAGCCAAGCTCCGTTGACCGCATCGTTGATGTTGATGCCCAGCGCTTGGAGTTTCTCGCGGACAGCATTCATCGCCGGTCCGCCCGCGTCGACGGGCACGATGTGATGCGGCTGATAGCCCGCGCCAGGTTGCGGCAGGCCTGCATGGGTCAGGTTCTCGGCCAGCCTGCGCGCATCGCCCGGGTTGCGGGTCACGACCTGATCGTCGATCGTGAGTGGGTCAGCGACTGGCAGGGTCTCGACGATTGGCAACTTGGGGCCTGTCTCTTATACACATCTGACGCTGCCGACGAAGGCTTAGGTGT
>CAXDTK010000326.1:0-5566 GCA_963992225.1 uncultured Comamonadaceae bacterium
GCCCGTGGGCGGGGTCGGCGCGTGGACCGGCCTGGCCGGCGCCACGGCGGCTGCCGCCCCGGCCGCCGCCGCGTCGACCGACCCGCTGACGCTGCGCTGGCTGGACGGCACCGCCCCGGCCCTGCCGCTGGGCGCCACACTGGGCCTGCCCTGGCCGCGCGGCCAACAGCCCCGCGGCCAGGCCTTCCATGCGCTGGACGCACAGGGCCGCGCGCTGCCCCTGCAGACTTGGCCGCTGGCGACCTGGCCCGATGGCTCGCTGAAGTGGACGGCCCATGCGCTGCCGGCCGGCGTGGACGCGGGCGAGCAGCCCAGCATCCGCCCCGGCCAGGGTGCGGCCGCCACCGGCCCACGCGTCAGCGTGACCGAGGCGGCCGATGCCGTGACCGTGGACACCGGTGTCATCCGCGCCCGCCTGCCGCGCAGCGGCGCGCAGCTGGTGGCCGGCATCCAGCGCGACGGCCGCGACATCCTGCGCGGCTGCACGCTGGTGGCGCAGACCGACGACCGGCCCGATGCCGAGCAGGGCGGCACGGTCACGCAGACCCACTTCGAAAGCCGCACGGAGAAGCTCACCGTCGAGCAGACCGGCCCGGTGCGCGCCGTCATCAAGGTGGACGGCCAGCACCGCAGCGCGGCCGGCCGGGCCTGGCTGCCGTTCACGGTGCGCTTCTACTTCTACGCCGGCGCCGAGTCCGTGCGCGTGATGCACAGCTTCGTCTTCGACGGCGACGACCAGCAGGACTTCCTGCGCGGCATCGGCCTGCGCTTCGAGGTGCCGCTGCGTGATGCCCTGCACGACCGCCATGTGCGCTTTGCCGGCGAGTCGGGTGCGGAGGGACACGGACTTTGGGCCGAGGGCGTGCGCAACCTCACCGGCCTGCGCCGCGACCCGGGTGCGGCCGTGCGCGAGGCCCAGCTGGCCGGCCGCGCCACGCCGCCGCTGGCGCAGTGGGGCACGCAGGTGCGCAAGCTGCACCACCGCATCCCCGCCTGGGGCGACTACACGCTCAGCCAGCTCAGCGCCGACGGCTTCCAGATCAGGAAGCGCACCCAGCCCGGCCACGGCTGGATTCCGGCCGCCTTCGGCCAGCGGGCGCCGGGCAGCGGCTACATCGGCGGCGCGACCGGCGGCGTGGCCTTCGGCCTGCGGGACTTCTGGCAGCGCCACCCGGTGCGGCTGGACATCCGCAACGCCCACACGGAAGCAGCCCAGGTCACCGTCTGGATGCACTCGCCCGAGGCACCGGCCATGGACCTGCGCTTCTATCACGATGGCCTGGGCATGGAGACCCACGAGCAGGAGCTCGAAGGCCTGGAGATCACCTACGAGGACTACGAGAAGGGCTTCGGCACGCCGGTGGGCATCGCCCGCAGCAGCGAGATCACGCTGTGGGCACTGGCCGCCACGCCCAGCCGCGAGCGCCTGGTGCAGATGGCCGCGGCCGTGCAGACGCCGCCGCAGCTGGCCGCTCAGCCGCAGCGTTACCTGCAGGCCGGCGTGTTCGGCAAGCTGTGGAGCCTGCCCGACCGCAGCACGCCGGCGCGCCGGAAGATCGAGGACAAGCTGGACTTCCTGTTCGGCTTCTACAAGCGCGAGATCGACCAGCGCCGCTGGTACGGCTTCTGGGACTACGGCGACTTCCGCCACACCTACGACGCCGACCGCCACGAGTGGCGTTACGACGTGGGCGGCTTCGCCTGGGACAACTCGGAGCTGTCGCCCGACATCTGGCTCTGGTACGCCTTCCTGCGATCGGGGCGCGCCGACATCTTCCGCGTCGCCGAGGCGATGGTGCGCCACACATCAGACGTGGACATCTACCACGCGGGCCGCTTCAAGGGCCTGGGCACGCGGCACAACGTGCAGCACTGGGGCTGCAGCGCCAAGCAGGCGCGCATCTCCACGTCGGCCAACCGGCGCTTCTACTACTACCTGACCGCCGACGAGCGCATCGGCGACGTGATGCGCGAGGTGCTGAACAACGACCAGCAGCTCGACGCGGTGGACCCGGTGCGCAAGATCGCCGGCCGCGCCGACAAGGGCCCCTGGCCGGCGCGCATCGGCTTCGGCACCGACTGGGGCTCGCTGGTGGCCAACTTCATGACCGAGTGGGAACGCACCGGCGACGCCCGCTGGCGCAACAAGCTGCTGCGCGGCATGCAGGGCATCGCGGCCATGCCGCACGGCTTCTTCACCGGCAGCGGCGGCTACGAGCCCACCGGGCCCAACGAGGGCGCGCTGCACAACGTCAGCGGCAACAAGCTCTCGGCCAGCCACCTCAGCGCCGTGTTCGGCGGCATGGAGATGATGGCCGAGCTGGTGGAGCTGATCGACGAGCCGGCCTTCAAGGCCGCCTGGCTGCAGTACTGCACGCTGTACAACGCGCCGCGCGACGAGCAGGTCAAGGCGCTGGGTGCGCCGCACGGCGGTGGCAACGCACTGCTGGTGGGGCATTCGCGGCTGAGCGCCTATGCGGCGGCCCAGAAGAAGGATGCCGCGCTGGCGCAGCGCGCGTGGAAGGAGTTCTGGATGGACGACCCGCGCGGCGTGAAGGCACTGAAGACGGTGCGGGTTGCCGGGCCGCTGGTGCTGAACCCGGTGGACGAGGCGCCCTGGGTCTCGACCAACGACACGGCGCAATGGGGGCTGGCGGCGATCCAGAACCTGGCATTGGTCGGGGACCAGTTGAAGGACTGATCGCGGGGGCGCCGAGCAGTGTTGTCCTGATGCGAAGGCCCGGCTTGGGCCCTGCCAACCAACCACAGCAATGAAACACCCATGAAGCACCTCCTGCTCATCGCCGCTCTGCTGGCCTCCCCCGCCTGGTCAGCCGACCCCGCGCTGCGCTTGCGCTTCAACGGCGCGCCCGCCCCGGGCGAGATCGCCATCACCCCCACCACCACCTACACCCGCGAGCGCGGCCATGGCTTCGAGCCCGGTGCGCCGGCCAACGCGGCCGGCCAGCCCAGCTACTTCACGGTGGACCTGCCCGCCGAAGGCAACTACCGCGTCACCGCCACGCTGGGCGGGCCGGTGGCCAGCGACACGACGATCAAGGCCGAGCTGCGCCGCCTGATGCTGGACGGCGTGCCGCTGCCGGCCGGCGCCACCGCCGAGCGAAGCTTCATCGTCAACATCCGCACCGCCCGCATCCCCGCCGCGCCCGGCATCGCGCCCGGCGCCGTCAAGCTGAAGGCCCCGCGCGAGAGCCAGGACGAGGTCTGGGCCTGGGACCAGCGCCTGACGCTGGAGATCAACGGCGCCCGGCCGGCCCTGCGCCAGCTGGTCATCGAGCCGGTCGACGTGCCCACCGTCTTCCTGCTGGGCGACTCCACCGTGGCCGACCAGCTGCGCGAGCCCTACAGCAGCTGGGGCCAGATGCTGACCGCGCTGTTCAAGCCCACCGTGGCCGTGGCGAACCATGCGCAGTCGGGCGAGACCTTGCGCGACTCGCTGGCGCGGCGGCGGCTGGACAAGATCCTGTCGGCCCTGCGGCCCGGCGACACCGTGCTGCTGCAGTTCGGCCACAACGACCAGAAGCAGCAGAAGGACGGCAGCGGCAATGCCGACAGCTACCAGGCCGAGCTGCGCCGGCATGCTGAAGCCACCCTGGCGCGCGGCGGCGTGCCGGTGGTGCTGTCGTCCATGGAGCGGCGCAACTTCGATGACCAGGGCCGCCTCAGGCCCAGCCTCACCGAGTACGCGGACGCCGCCCGCGCGGTGGCCCGGGACATGAAGCTGGCCTTCATCGACCTCAACGCCATGAGCCAGCAGCTCTACACCGCGCTGGGCCCCGAGCGCTCCCAGGCCGCCCACCCGATGAACAACGGCAGGCTGGACAACACCCACCACAACAACTACGGCGCGATGGCCCTGGCGCGGCTGGTGGCGCTGGGCCTGCGCCAGGCCCGCGTGCCGGTGGCCGCGCAGCTGCGCGACGACCTGGGCGCCATCGACCCCGCCCAGCCGCTGCCACCCGAGCAGTTCCGCATCGCGGCCAGCCCCGGCTTCACCCAACAACGCCCGCTCGGCGATTGAAGCGCATGAAACCCGCCCTGCTCGCCCTGGCGCTGGCCTGCGCCGCAATGACCCACAGCCCTGTCGCCTCCGCCGCACCGCCGCGCGCCGAGGCGGTCACCGCCCAGGGCTTCTCCCCTGAGCGCCTCAAGCGCCTGGACGCCGCCATCGACGAGCAGATCGCCGCGAAGCAACTCGCCGGCGGCGTGATGGCCGTGTGGCGTGATGGCCGGCCCGTCGTCTTCAAGGCCTATGGCCAGCAGGACATCGAGGCCGGCAGGCCCATGCGCACCGACACCATCTTCCGCATCGCCTCCATGACCAAGGCGCTGACGACGGTGGCGGCCATGATGCTGTACGAGGAGGGCCGCTTCCTGCTGAAGGACCCCGTCTCGCGCTACCTGCCGGCCTTCGCCCACGTGCAGGTGGCGCTGCCGGGTGGCGGCACCGAGAAGCCGCGCCGGCCGCTCACCATCCACGACCTGCTCACCCACACCGCCGGCATGAGCTACGGCCCCGGCCCGGCCCAGCGTGCCTACGATGCCGCCGGCATGAAGGACTGGTATCTGGTCGGCCACGACGAGACGCTGGAACAGTGGACGAACCGTTTCGCCGCGCTGCCGCTGCAGGGCCAGCCGGGCGAGGCCTTCATCTACGGCTACGCGACCGACGTGCTGGGCCGGCTGGTGGAGGTGGTGTCGGGCCAGCCGCTGGACCGCTTCATCGCCGAGCGCATCACCGGCCCGCTGCGCATGCCCGACACGAGCTTCTTCCTGCCACCCGAGAAGGTCAGCCGGCTGGCCAACGTCTACGGCCTGGAGGGCAGCGAGCTCAGGCTGATGGAGACGGCCGCCCGCAGCGACTTCGTGAGCGGCCCGCGCAAGCTGCTGTCGGGCGGCGCCGGCATGCTGTCCACGGCCGGCGACTACACGCGCTTCCTGCAGATGCTGCTCAACCGCGGCGAGCTGGACGGCCAGCGCCTGCTGTCGCCGCACACCGTCGCGCTGATGACGGCCGACCACCTGGGCGGCAAGTCCGGTGGCGATGCCGATGGCTTCGGCCTGGGCTTCTGGGTCAACGTGAAGCGCGGCGGCTTCAGGGAGCTGGGCAGCGAAGGCGCCTTCGGCTGGGGCAGCGCCTACTTCCCGCAGTACACGGTGGACCCCAAGGAGCGCCTGATCATCCTGTTCATGACGCAGCTGCGCCCGGCGGGCAACTCCACGCTGCACCTGCGGGTGCGCAACCTGACCTACCAGGCCCTGCTGAAGTGAGCCCGCGGGTCGTGCCGGGAGGCATGACCTGACCCCGCGTCGCTGCCGCCGACCGCTGAGCGATGCCTATTGCAGCGCGGTGGAGCGCTCCCACGATGCCGCTGGGTTATCGCGTCAGCGGCCCTTCGCTCACGCGGCTGACCGCGCAAGCAAACACTCAGCCGGTTGACTGCACGCCGGCAAGCCCCCTGCCTAGAGTCCGCCACGGCTGACGGGACCACCCGCAGACCGTGAACAACGACACGAAACAGGAGACTTCATGACCCCCACCCCC
>CAXDTK010000327.1:0-5545 GCA_963992225.1 uncultured Comamonadaceae bacterium
ATAGGAGTCCGTCTCGTGGGCTCGGAGATGTGTATAAGAGACAGGATCTACACCTGCCCGATGCACCCGGAGATCCGCCAAGATCACCCCGGCAGCTGCCCCAAGTGCGGGATGACCTTGGAGCCGTTGATCCCGGAGGCGACGGCCGACGACGACAACCCGGAGCTGCGGGACTTCTCGCGTCGCTTTTGGTGGACCTTGCCCCTGACCGTGGTGGTCACGACGCTCGCTATGGTGGGGCATCGCTTCGGGATCATGGATCCTGCCCAGCAGAGTTGGTTGGAGTTCGTGCTGTCGTTGCCGGTCGTCTTGTGGGCCGGCTGGCCCTTCTTCACCCGATGCTGGCAATCGCTGATCCATCGCAGTCCGAACATGTGGACCTTGATTGGCATCGGCACCGGCGCGGCATTCATCTACAGCGTGGTCGCGACGGCGGCACCTGAGCTCTTTCCGTCCAGCTTTGCAGCCCACGGCCGGATCGGCGTGTACTTCGAGGCTGCTGCGGTCATCATCTCGCTGACCCTGTTGGGGCAGATGCTGGAGCTGAAGGCACGGTCCCAGACGTCCGCTGCGATCAAGTCGCTGCTTGGGCTCGCCCCGAAGACGGCGCGCCGCATCGAGGCGGACGGCAGCGAGGCGGACGTGCCGTTGACGCATGTGCATGTCGGTGACCGCCTGCGCATCCGACCCGGTGAAAAGGTTCCCGTCGACGGGGTGGTGCTCGAAGGCAGCAGCGCCATCGACGAGGCCATGCTCACCGGCGAACCGGTGCCCGTGACCAAGCGACCTGGCGACAAGGTCATCGGCGCCACCATCAACACGACCGGCTCGCTCGTGATGCAGTCGGAGCGCGTGGGCTCGCAGACCATGCTGTCCCAGATCGTGCAGATGGTCGCCCAGGCGCAGCGCTCCAAGGCTCCGATGCAGCGCATGGCCGACCAGGTCGCCGGTTACTTCGTGTTGGTCGTGATCGGCATCGCGCTGTTGGCCTTCTTCGGCTGGGGCCTGTTCGGTGGTGAACAAGGCTGGCTGTTCGGCCTCATCAACGCCGTCTCGGTCCTCATCATTGCCTGTCCATGCGCACTCGGCCTGGCCACGCCCATGTCGATCATGGTCGCCACCGGCAAGGCGGCGACGCAGGGCATCCTGTTCCGCGACGCCTCCGCGATCGAGAACTTCCGGCGCGTGGACACCATGATCGTCGACAAGACCGGCACGTTGACCGAGGGCAAGCCGGCCTTCGACCGGGCGGTAGCCGCGCCGGGCGTGACCGAAGAGGAGGTCCTGCGCCTGGCCGCCAGCCTGGACCAGGGGAGCGAGCATCCGCTGGCGCAGGCCATCGTCGACGCAGCGCGCGCCCGCAAGCTCGCGCTTGCACAAGCCGTGGACTTCGAGTCCTCCACAGGCATCGGCGTCAGGGGCGTGGTCGAGGGCCAGAAGCTCGCACTCGGCAACACGGCCCTCATGGAGCAGGATGGTCTGGACGTGTCGTCCTTGCGCGCCGCAGGGGAGGACATGCGCTCCCAGGGCAGCAGCGTGATGTTCCTGGCACGCGAGGGCCGCCTGCTGGGCATCGTGGCCGTGTCGGATCCCATCAAGCCGAGTACGCCCGAAGCCGTCCAAAGCCTTCATGACGCCGGCATGCGCGTGGTGATGGCCACGGGCGATGGCCTGACCACAGCGCAGTCCGTCGCGAAGAAGCTTGGCATCGACGAAGTCCACGGCGAGGTCAAGCCCGCCGACAAGCTCGCTCTCGTGGATCGCCTTCAGCGCGAAGGCCGCGTCGTTGGCATGGCCGGCGACGGCATCAACGATGCACCAGCCCTCGCCAAGGCCGATGTCGGTGTGGCGATGGGCACCGGCACCGATGTGGCGATGAACAGCGCGCAGGTCACCCTCGTGAAGGGCGACCTGCGCGGTATCGCCCGGGCGCGGGGGATCTCGCAAGCCACGATCGCCAACATGCGCCAGAACCTGGTCTTCGCCTTCGTCTACAACGCACTCGGTGTTCCGGTGGCGGCCGGCGTTCTCTATCCTTTCACCGGCTGGCTCCTGTCGCCCATGATCGCCGCACTGGCCATGAGCCTGTCTTCCGTCAGCGTGGTCTTCAACTCCTTGCGCCTGCGGGGTTCGAAATGAGCCCCAGGCCCTCCGGGTTTCCTGCGTCTGCATCGGGGCAGCAAGGCCTCTCTCGTGCGCTGATTGGCTTTTGCGGCGTCTGGATGGTGGGGCTCGGTGCGTACTTCATCCTGGTGCGCCCGGCGTTGCTGCCAGAGGACGTGCGCTACATCGGCTTTAATCCTGACGACATCGAGCGCCAGTTGCCTGGCTTGAAAGCGTGGTTGGGGCATGTCTTCACCGTCATGGGCGGCTTCATGGCCGGTGCGGGCGTCCTCGTGCTGCAACTCGTGCGCAGGGGCGTCTGGGACGGTCCCGGCATGACATGGACGCTGGCCACGGCCGGTGCGCTGACGGTCGTGCTGATGAGCGCCATCAACTTCTCCATCCACTCGGACTTTCGCTGGCTGCTGTTGGTGCCCGCCATCCTGTGGGCGCTCGCGTTGGCCCTGACGCTGACCGGCGATGGCCGCGACAGGACGTGAGCCTCGTTCTGTGCTTTGGTTGATCGCTGTCAAGTGCCCGGACATGGGTCTGCCTAAGCTGACGATGTATCGCAACCCGCTGAGGAGTTACTCATGAAGAACGTCATCCCCGCCGTCATCACCTCCTTCGGTCTGGCCCTCGCTTCGGGTGCCGCCCTTGCCCAGCCCATGGGGGCCTCCGCACCGATGGGTGCCGCCTCCATGCCTCACGACTGCAAGGCCAAGCACGACCATGGTGCCGATCGTGGTGCCCCCAGCGGTGCCACGATGAACTGTGCCAAGAGCCCCGACGAGGCTGCATCCGCACCGGCCAAGAAGAAGGTCAAGCCGCACGACCATGCCAAGTTCCACAAGAACCAGGGCTGATTGAGCAACGACGCCGCCGCGAGGCGGTTTGGAGGATGCCATGGACATGAATACGCATGAGCATGCGCAGCGCCAGTCGCGATCGAGGTGGGTCTTCATCCTCTTCGCGTTGATCGCGCTGTTCTTCCTGCTCAGCGAACACCGCGCGCATTTTTTCGGCGCGCTGCCGTATCTCTTGCTGTTCGCCTGCCCGCTGCTCCACCTCTTCCACGGACACGGGCACGGGCACCATCACGGTTCGGACCAAGGCTCCTCGAGCGGTCAAGGGCCAGGTGCCGGACCCGTTGACCCCTCGTCGCGCTGATTGGAGGCAACATGGACCCCACCAATGCATCGGGCTACGGGCTGTGGTCGCTCGTCATCCTGAACTCCCTGGTCTTCATCATCTTTGCGTTCAGCTTTGCCAAGCCGCAGAGCGCACGCGACTGGCGCTCGTTCGGTGCCTTTTCAGCGTTTCTCGTGGCGCTGTTCACCGAGATGTACGGGTTCCCGCTGACGATCTACCTGTTGTCCGGATGGCTGACGACCAAGTTCCCGGGCGTTGACTTCGCGACTCACGACGCCGGCCATCTGCTCGAAGTCGTGTTTGGCTGGAAGACCAACCCTCATTTCGGCCCCTTCCATCTGCTCAGTTCCGTCCTGATCTTTGGCGGCTTCTGGCTGCTGTCGGCGGCCTGGAACGTCCTCTGGCAAGCCCAGCGGATGCACACCCTCGCCACGGCAGGTGCGTACGCAAGGATGCGGCACCCGCAGTACGTCGGATTCACGCTGATCATGATGGGCTTCCTCTTCCAGTGGCCCACCCTGGTCACGCTCGCCATGTTCCCGGTGCTCGTCTTCATGTACGTGAGGCTGGCGCTGCGAGAGGAGCGCGACTCGGAGCGCGAGTTCGGCGAACTGTGGCGCGACTACGCGCAGAGAACGCCTCGATTCTTCCCCCGGTTCAACAAGGCCGAACAAGGTGACCGGCGGACGATCTGATGGAGCCTGGCCGGCCAGACAACAGGGTCGGTCCGGGTACGACGATTGCCCGCGCTGCTGCGCTTGTCGCCTCGCCCCCCAGCGCAACTAATTTCAAGACGTGGAGCGTCAACCATGAGATCCATCCTGCAGGTCCTGTTCGCGTTCGTGCTGCTGCAGCTCGGCGGGTGTGGCTACAACGAATTTCAGAAACTGGACGAGCAGACCAAGTCGGCGTGGTCGGAAGTGCTGAACCAATACCAGCGCCGTGCCGACCTGATTCCCAACATCGTGGCCACGGTGAAGGGGGAGACCACCTTCGAACAGGACACGCTCACGAAGGTAGTCGAAGCCCGCGCAAAGGCTACGTCCATTCAAGCCACACCCGAGCTGATCAACAACCCCGAGGCCTTCCAGAAGTTCCAGGCGGCGCAGGGTGAACTGTCCGGCGCGTTGAGCAGGCTGCTTGTGGTGAGCGAGAACTATCCGCAGCTCAAGGCCAATCAGGCGTTCCAGGATCTTCGCGCCCAGCTCGAAGGCACGGAGAACCGGATCACCGTCGCGCGCGGTCGTTACGTCAAGGCCGTTCAGGACTACAACGTGCTGGCGCGCAGCTTTCCGACGAATTTGACCGCCAAGGCGTTCGGCTATGACGTGAAGGCGAATTTCACGGTCACCGACGAGAAGGCCCTGTCGACGCCGCCCAAGGTGGACTTCACGGCGCCGGCAGCCAGCCGCTGATCATGGGCGGCTCGCCATCCCGGCGTCCGGCTACCCGCGGGTGGGTTGCGCATCTGTTGCTGTGGCTGGCGCTCTTTGGGATGAGCTTGATCGCTGCCGCACAAGACGTACTGCCGGTGCCGGCGCTCAGCGCCCGCATCACCGATCAGACGCAGACGCTCTCCCAGGACACGCTGGTCCAGCTCGATACCAAGCTCCGGGCCTTCGAGGCGCGCAAGGGCGTGCAGCTGGCCGTGTTGATGGTTCGCTCGACCGCGCCTGAGCCCATTGAACAATACGCGTTGCGGGTCGCGGAACAGTGGAAGCTCGGTCGGCAACGGGTGGACGACGGCGCGCTGCTGCTTGTCGCGAAAGAGGATCGCGCCGTCCGCATCGAGGTGGGCTACGGGGTCGAGGGCGCCCTGAGCGACGTTATCGCTCGTCGCATCATCGACGAGCAGATCAAGCCGCGATTCAGCAGCGGTGACTTCGACGGCGGCATCACCGCCGGGGTCGAGCAGATGATGCGTGTCATCGACGGTGAAGAACTGCCCGCGCCAAGGGGCCGCTCACGCGAATCCTCGAACGACCCGGGACAGATCTGGCCGGTCGTCATAGTCATGGCGGCCGCGCTGGGGGGCGTGTTGCGACGCCTGTTCGGGCGTGTAGGCGGTGCCGTGATCGCAGGCGGCGTGCTCGGCGGCCTGACCTGGTTCGTGGCGGGTGCGGTGACGACGGCCGCACTGGCTGGCTTGGCAGCATTTGGCGTGACCCTGCTCGGGCTGGGCATGGGTGGCCTCATGGGCGGCATGTCGGGTCGTCACCGTGGGTCCGGCTGGTCAGGAGGAGACGGAGGCTTCCGAGGTGGTGGCGGGGGCTTTGGGGGCGGTGGCGCG
>CAXDTK010000328.1:0-5517 GCA_963992225.1 uncultured Comamonadaceae bacterium
CGCTGCGCGCTTTGGCTTCGCACTGCAGCCAGTCGAGGAAGGTGTTTCTTAGGAAAGAACTGGGCATCGACCGGCAGCCCCTGACGAATCGAGAGAAGACACAGCTGGTTGATGCCCTGAGACCGACCTACACGCTGACGGAGCTGCTCTGCGAAGTGGACCTGCCTCGCAGCTCGTACTTCTACCATCGGGCTCAATTTGGTGTCGCGGACAAATACGTCGAGGTGCGGCAGGCCATGACCGACATCTTCGAGCGCAACTACCGCTGCTACGGCTACCGGCGGCTGCACGCCTCGTTGAGCGATCAATCCGTGAACATTTCGGAGAAGGTTGTGCGGCGGCTCATGAAGCAGGAGTGCCTGGTCGCCGCTACGAGCAAGCGCCGTCGGTACGGCTCATACATGGGCGAGATCAGCCCAGCACCCGACAACCTGTTGAACCGCGACTTCAGCGCCGGCGCACCGAACGAGAAGTGGCTCACCGACATCACGGAGTTCCAGATCCCGGCGGGCAAGGTCTACCTATCGCCCATGATCGATTGCTTCGATGGCATGGTCGTCAGTTGGTCGATCGGCACGCGGCCTAACGAATGAAAGGGACTTCCCCGTCCCGAACTAGCCGCATTGCGGCAAACGGCAACCAGGTGCCACGATGGGAAGTGCGATCTCTCATCAACTCATTCGGAAGGGGAAGTCCATGACGATTCTGACCGTGGGTATCGACCTCGCCAAGAACGTTTTTGCGGTTCATGGCGTCAACGAGGCCGGCAAGGCTGAACTGATCCGCCCGGCCGTGCCGCGCGACAAGCTCCATGAGCTCATCGCCAGCCTGCCGCCGTGCGTCATCGGCATGGAGGCCTGCTCCGGCGCCCACCACTGGGCGCGGCTGTTCCAGGCCTCGGGCCACACCGTGCGGCTCGTCGCCCCAAAGTTCGTCACGCCCTACCGCATGACAGGCAAGCGCGGCAAGACCGACGCGGCCGATGCCGCCGCCATCTGCGAGGCCATCCAGCGCCCGCACATGCGCTTCGTGCCGATCAAGACCCTGGACCAGCAGTCGCGCCTGATGGTGCACCGCGCCCGCCAGGGGTTTGTCGATCAGCGCACCGCCACGATCAACCGCATCCGCGGGCTGCTCAGCGAGTTCGGCATCGTGCTGCCGCTCAAGGCCGCCACCGTGCGCCGCCGGGCCTGCGAGTGCCTGGAAGACCTGCCGGGCTACGCCAACACCGTCATCGGCGACCTGCTCAGCGAGCTCACCCACCTGGACGAGCGCATTGCGCAGTACGACGCCCACATCCAGGCGATGGCCAAGGACGACGAGCGAGCCCGGCAGCTGATGCAGCTCGGCGGCGTGGGCCCGACCACCGCCACCTGCCTGCTGGCCATGATCGGCAACGGGCACGACTTCGACTGCGGCCGCCAGTTCGCCGCCTGGCTGGGCCTGACGCCGGGCCAGTACAGCTCGGGGGGCAAGACCCGGCTCGGGCGCATCACCAAAGCTGGCGACGCCTACCTGCGCAGTCTGCTGGTGCTGGGCGCCAAGGCGCTGCTGGCGGCCGCCAAGAACAAGACCGACGCCGTCAGCCGCTGGGCCATCGCCTTGGCCGAGCGGCGCGGCTACTGGCGGGCCGTGGTGGCCATTGCGGCCAAGAACGCACGCATGGCGTGGGCGATGTTGAGGCGCGGCGAGACCTTCGTGCTGCCGGCTTGAGCACCTCGGCACATCACCCACTGCCGAAACCAGGAACATAGAACGACAGAACCACCGCCGTGTGACGGCAAGCGTTGATGACAACAGGTTTGGACCTGCGCGGGGCGTGACCGTTTAGGGAAGGTCTGCAAAACCCGGCTCGTAACGCTCGATGAGGGCGTGTGAGCGATCGACTTGTCGTGATGTGGAAATCCCGGGCCATTCGCGGTCGATCTTCAGCTCATAGCCCACGATTTCTGGCGCTGGGGCGGTCCCCACGCGCTTTGCAGGCGCACTCATCCCTGCGCCCCCATCAGTTGCCGGCGTGCCATCCACAGATTGCCCAGCGCGAACAGCATGGTCAGCCGCGTGGTGTTCTTGGCCAAGCCTCGGTATCGCACCTTGGCGTAGCCAAACTGCTGCTTGACGACGCGGAACGGGTGTTCGACCTTGGCCCGCACACTGGCCTTGAGTTGTTCTGCCTTCTCCAGCAGCCGTGCCCACTTCTTCGTCGGGTCCAGCGCTTTGCGTTTGCCCGGCTGCATGGCCACATGCCAAGCCGGACCCAGTGCCTCCGGCCGCTTGTCCACGCCGCGATAGCCAGCGTCACCAAACGCCACGGTCTCTTGGCCGTGTAGCAACGCACCAGCCTGCGTCACGTCGTTGACGTTGGCGGCCGTGCCGATCACCGTATGCACCAAGCCCGACTCGGCATCCACGCCGATGTGTGCCTTCATGCCGAAGTGCCACTGGTTGCCCTTTTTCGTCTGGTGCATCTCGGGGTCGCGCTCGCCGTCCCTGTTCTTAGTCGAACTCGGCGCGGCAATGATGGTGGCATCCACCACTGTGCCCGTCTTGAGCATCAGCCCCTGCTGGGCTAGACCGGCATTGATGGTGGCCAGTACCTGCGGCGCGAGCTCGTGCCTTTCCAGCAGGTGGCGAAATCTCAGGATCGTCGTCTCGTCAGGCAATCGGGCCGCGCCGTCCAAGCCGACGAAGCGCCGATACAGCGGGCGCTCGTGCAATTCCTCTTCCATGGCCGGGTCGCTCAGGTTCCACCACAGTTGCAGGCAGTGAATGCGCAGCATCGTCTCGATCGGGAACGGCGGGCGCCCGCCCAGCGCTTGGTGCGCACCGCGTGCGTGCGGCTGGATCAGCGCCACCAGCGCATTCCACGGCACCACCTGGTTCATCTCCTCGAGGAAGACTTCCTTGCGGGTCTTCTTGGGCAGCGGATCAAGGCTCAACTTGAACTGTTCCATAGCCCACATCCTCGCCGCCTATCCCAGGTCACGCCAGTCGGACTGACCAGAGGTTTTGCAGACCTTCCTTAGCTCAAGGGCGGCGCAAGCTTGCCGGCTAACGAATGGGTCCCCCGCGTGCGTCCTTCATCAGGGTCCGTGGCATCGAACGCCACACGAATGACCGTTTGTAGTTTGGCCAGTCCGCACCTTGTTGTTCTCGCCAGCACATGCCGACGCCACGGTGGCAGGTCTTGAAGGGAATGCAGATGAAGAAATGGCCCGCAAGGCGGGCCATCAGGGATTCGTTTGGATTGACGGACGGGGAAGCCCTTGTAGCTGAGCTGGTCAACGCGATGCTGGATGCCGCCGTCGACAAGGTCACTGTCAGCGGTGAGCGGCCCGTGGTGCATTCGGACCGCGGTGGTCACTATCGCTGGCCAGGCTGGTTGAGCCGAATCGCAGACGCGAAGCTGGCTCGGTCCATGTCACGCAAGGGGTGCTCGCCAGACAACGCCGCATGCGAGGGATTCTTCGGTCGCCTGAAGATCGAGATGTTCTTCTCGCGCGACTGGCTCCGCACGACCATCGAGGAGTTCGTGGCAGCGCTGGACGCCTACATCCGCTGGTACAACGAGACGCGGATCAAGATCTCGCTCGGCGGCCTCAGCCCTGCCGCACATCGCAGAAGCCTGGGGATGGCCGTTTAACCAGTCCAAGTTTTTGTCCGCACCCCCCGTGGGTCAGTTTTCGGCGAGCGCCAACACGCTCGACCTTGCGAGCTCAGGATCGTGCTCTAAGCCGCGACCACTTATGTCCGAAGGTCTGCTTGTTGTTCTCACCGAAACAGGGAGGGCCGGGCGCTGCGCGCCCGGCGAAGTGTGGACAACGCTTATGCGTTGCCCACAGTCAGCTCGACATCACGCTGTTAAGCCTTGATCTGCCAGATCGGCTCCGCGAGTTCTACCTTGCACGATTTAGATAAAAAGTGCTTGACTACATTGGATGCGCTTGTTGGCGGGAAAGCCCAGCCCGCTGTTGGCCAGCGCGGCCCGCACGCGCTCGCGCGCCTCCTTCACCTCGGTGTCGGCCAGGCCCACCACGGTGAAGCTGGGCAGGCCGTTGGCCAGGTGGACCTCGACCGTCACCGGCGCGGCAGCCAGGCCATCGAGGGCGCGGGAGTGGACGGTGGCGAGGGACATGGCGGCGGGCGGCGGCGTCACGGAGCTGCGCAGCATAGTGCGCGGGCCCGCGGCAATATTGCCCGCGCGGCGCCGGCCCGGGGCGCCCGCACCGCGCCTTCGCACCCGCCTGGTGCGCCGCCCGCCGCCGGACGGCCGAGTTTGGTGCGTGCATGCCCAGCGGGGGCGCCGGCCGCCCAGATTCGTGCGACATGACCACGGCGTGACGCTTGGCACGGAAGCTGCAAAGAACCGGCGGACTGCATCCCCCCACTTTGAACTGGAGATCCGCCATGAAGTTGTCCCTGTCGCTGCTCGCACTGGCACTGTCCGCGGCCGCGCTGCCTGCCTTTGCCGACGAGCCGGTCGACCCGCTGTCGTTCAACGTCGGCGTCGTCAGCGAATACCGCTACCGCGGCATCTCCCAGAGCCGCCTGAAGCCGGCCCTGCAGGGCGGCCTGGACTACGCCGCGCCGAGCGGCTTCTACATCGGCGCCTGGGCGTCGACCATCAAGTGGATCAAGGACGCGGGCGGTGACGCCGACGTCGAGATCGACGTCTACGGCGGCTACAAGACCGAGGTGGCGCCGGGCCTGACCATGGACGTGGGCCTGCTGCAGTACTACTACCCCAGCCACAAGCTGGGCGTCAGCCCGAACACGCTGGAGGTCTACGGCGCGCTGAGCTACGGCCCGGTCACCGCCAAGTACTCGCACAGCACGACCAACCTGTTCGGCTTCGCCGACAGCAAGAACTCGAGCTATTTCGACGTCTCGGCCAACTTCGACCTGGGCAGCGGCATGACGCTGACGCCGCACGTGGGCCACCAGACCGTCAAGCGCAACGCGGCCGCCTCGTACACCGACTACTCGCTGACGCTGGCCAAGGACTTCTCCGGCCTGGTGCTGAGCGGCGCCATCATCGGCACCGACGCCGACAAGTCGGCCTACGCCAGCCCGGTGAACGGCAAGTTCATGGGCAAGACCATGCTGGTGGTCGGCCTGAAGAAGACCTTCTGAGAGAACTGGAGCGCGACATGAAACTGATCACTGCCGTCATCAAGCCCTTCAAGCTCGACGAGGTGCGTGAGGCCCTGAGCGCCATCGGCGTGCAGGGGTTGACCGTCACCGAGGTCAAGGGCTTCGGCCGCCAGAAGGGCCACACCGAGCTGTACCGGGGCGCCGAGTACGTGGTGGACTTCCTGCCCAAGGTCAAGATCGAGGCCGCGGTGAACGAGGACGTCGTCGAGCGCGTCATCGAGGCCATCGAGTCCTCGGCCCGCACCGGCAAGATCGGCGACGGCAAGATCTTCGTGTCGCCCCTGGACCAGGTCGTTCGCATCCGCACCGGCGAGACCGGCAACGACGCGCTCTGAAGCGCGCGTCCACAACAACCGTTTGGAG
>CAXDTK010000329.1:0-5510 GCA_963992225.1 uncultured Comamonadaceae bacterium
ATCTACTCCTAAGCCTTCGTCGGCAGCGTCAGATGTGTATAAGAGACAGGAGCTGCTGCGCCGCGCCCGCGCCATGCTGCCGCCGCGGTGGCCCCTGCCCGCCCCGCGCCGGCCGCACCCGCAGGGTTACGAAGCCGAGGAGATCGCCGTGCTGCTGCGCGACACCGCCGCGCCGCGGCTGTGGCTGCTGGCGCCGCCGACGCAACGGCTCGCCGCCGACGCCGCGGACCGGCTGCGCGAGCTGGCCGCCCGCTGGCCGGGCCGCACGCTGCTGGTCGACGCCGCCCCGCCGCCCACCGACACCCCCTGGCCGGCCAACCTGCGCTGGCTGGGCCGGGTGCACGACAGCCTGCACCCGGCGCTCGCTGCCGCCGTGCAGCAGCTGCTGCCCTGGGGCGACGACCCCGGCTGGCCGGGTGCCGACGGCGCAGGCCACGACGCTCACGCGGCGCGCATGCAGGCGCACGCGGCGACGGTGGACGCCGTGAGGCAGGCCGTCCTGCGGGTACACGCCGGGTTGCCCAACCCGCATTGAAGGGGCTCATCCATCGATGCAGGGCCGCGTCCCACCCTGTCGCGTCATCGACAGCGATTCCGCGGACCGATCGATAACCTTTCAAGCATCAATGACCATCCGGAGCCTGCATGGCTGCACGCATCGCCCCCGCCAGCGAGCCCTTCGATGCTGAAGTCGCCCAGATCATCGAGCGCACGATGAAGGGGCGGCCGCCCCTCCAGCTGTTCACGATGCTTGCGCGTGACGCTCGGCTCGCGAAGAAGTTCTTTGCCGGCGGCCTCCTGGACAAGGGCAACCTGACCGTCCGGCAGCGAGAGATCGTCATCGACAGAACGACGGCGCTATGCCGGTCCGAGTATGAGTGGGGCGTTCACGTTGCAAGCTTTGCCGCAAGTGCAGCGCTGACCGACGAGCAAGTCCGCGCAACGGTGCATGGCGGTGCAGATGCGCCTTGCTGGACAGAGGAAGAACGCAGCCTGCTCAGGCTCTGCGATTCGCTGCATCATGGCTGCGACGTCGACGACGCGCTGTGGGCGGACCTTCGGCGCGTGTTCACCGATGAAGCCCTCATCGAACTCCTCATGCTCGCGGGCTTCTACCGCACCGTGAGCTACCTGACGAACGCCACGCGCCTGCCGCTCGTTGCCGGATGTCCGAGATTCCCTGCCGATTGACCTGGCTCTTTGCGCAGCGCCGACCGCACACCCTGCCCTGCACAGCCGCATCCATCGACGCGTCAAGACCTTCGGCCAGGGAGACAATCAGGGCCCGGACTGCACCGATCGGCGAGACAGCCCGTCCCGATCCGCAGCGGGTGCCCTCAGACTGCCCATGACCGACGCCCCCACCACGACCCTGCCGCCCTGGCCCCACGCCTATCCGGCCAGCGGCGCCAGCGCCGCGCTGAAACGCCTCAACGAAGATTTCAGCGTGACCGAGCTGCCGCTGCAGCCGCCCTCCGGTGCCGGCGAACACCTGTGGTTGGACGTCGAGAAGAACGGGGCCAACACCGCCTTCGTGGCCCAGCAGCTGGCCGCGGCCGCGGGCGTGAACGAATGGGACGTGGGCTATGCCGGCCTCAAGGACCGCTACGCCATCACGCGGCAATGGTTCAGCCTCTACCTGCCGAAAGGCGAGACGCCCGACCTGACGCAGCTTCAGCACCCGGAGTTCAAGGTGCTGGGCCAGAGCCGCCACGTGAAGAAGCTGCGCCCCGGTGACCTGCAAGGCAACCGCTTCCGCATCGTGCTGCGCGACGTGAGCGGCGACCGCGAGGCCATCGAGGCCAATCTGAAGGCCGTGGCGTCACTGGGGGTGCCCAACTACTTCGGTGCACAGCGTTTCGGCCATGACGGCGGCAACGTCGAGCAGGGCCGCGCCATGCTCGCGCGCGAGATCCGCGTGCGCAACCCGAAGAAGAAGGGCCTCTACCTGTCGGCGGTGCGCTCCTTCGTCTTCAATGAGGTGCTGGCGTTGCGCATCCAGCAGGGGCTCTGGGGCCGGACGCTGCCCGGTGACGTGATGGACCCGGCGGGCCGGCCCACCGGCCCGCTGTGGGGACGGGGCCGCGTGACCACCACCGATGAAGCGCAGGCCCTGGAGATGGGCGTGGCGGAGCGGCACGCCACCCTGTGCGACGGCATGGAACATGCCGGCCTGGACCAGGAGCGCCGCGCGCTGGTGGCCAGCCCGGCGGACATGGCCTGGGCATGGCCGCAAGCCGATCAGCTGGTGTTGACGTTCGCCTTGCCCGCCGGCACTTACGCCACGTCGGTGCTGAACGAAATCCTCCGCACCACGGAGCCTGAACGGCACACCGACAACGAGCCCGCGGCGGCCGATTGAACCGTCCTCGCCTCAGGCCACCGTCACGCGCCGCGCGCCCAGCAGCGCGCGGAAATGGTGGATGGTGCGCTGCAGGCCGTCTTCCAGCGCCACCTCGGGCTGCCAGCCCAGGCGCGCCTTGGCGAGCGCGATGTCGGGGCAGCGCCGCCGCGGGTCGTCCTGCGGCAGCGGCCGGAACACCAGCCGCGAGCCGCTGCCAGTGAGCTTGAGCACCAGCTCGGCCAGCGCCAGCATGGTGTGCTCGCCCGGATTGCCCACGTTGATGGGCCCGACCTCGCCGCTGTCCATCATCAGCAGCAGCGCGCGCAGCGTGTCGTCGACGTAGCAGAAGCTGCGCGTCTGCTGGCCGTCGCCGTAGACGGTGATGTCCTCGCCCTGCAGCGCCTGCACGATGAAGTTGCTGACCACGCGGCCGTCGCCGGGGCTCAGCCGCGGGCCGTAGGTGTTGAAGATGCGCACCATGCAGGCGTCCACCCGGCGCTGCTGGCGGTAGGCCATCAGCATGGCCTCGGCGCAGCGCTTGCCTTCGTCGTAGCAGGAGCGCGCGCCGTTGGGGTTGACGTGGCCCCAGTAGTCTTCCCGCTGCGGGTGCTGCTCGGGGTCGCCGTAGACCTCGCTGGTGGAGGTGTGCAGCAGCCGCGCGCCGCTGGCCGCGGCCAGCTCCAGCAGCCGCCAGGCGCCCAGCACGCTGCTGAGCACGGTGTCCACCGGCGCCTGCTGGTAATGCGCCGGGCTGGCCGGGCAGGCCAGGTTGAAGACGCGCCCGGCCTCCGCCATCTCGGGCGTGGGCTCCAGGCCCACGTCGCGCTTGCTGAAGGTGAAGCCCTTGTGGCCCAGCAGCCGCTCCAGGTGGCCGATGTCGCCGGTGCTGAGGTTGTCCAGCGCCATCACGCGGTGGCCGCGTGCCAGCAGCACCTCGCACATGTGGCTGCCGATGAAGCCGGCCGCGCCGGTGACCAGGAAGGTGTTCTCGTTGCTCATGTGGTGACCTCGTGAATGGCCTGCATCCAGTCCGCGACGAAGCGGTCGATGCCGAATCGTTCCCGCGCCAGCTGGCGCCCGCGCTCGCCCCAGCTGCGCGCCAGCGCCGGGTCGCGCAGCAGCTGCTGCATCGCGTCGGCCAGCGCCGCGGGGCGGTTGTCGATGAAGCCGTTCTCGCCGCTGCGGATGACCGTGGCCAGCTCGGTGGTGGCCAGGCCCACGACGGGCTGGCCCACCAGCATGGCCTCGATCAGCGCCAGCCCCAGGCTGGTGTAGCGCACCGGGTGGAAGAAGAAGCGCTGCGCCGCCATCAGCTGCGGCAGCTCCAGCTGCGACACCTCGCCGATGCCGCCCGGCAGCGTCTCGCTGCCCATGCCGGCCAGCATCAGCGGCACGGTGTCGCGCTGGCTCAGGTAGAGGTCGCAGCCCAGCCGCCGGCCGCGCCGCGCCAGGTGGTTGACGACCACCAGGCCGCGCGCCTCGCTGCCGTGGTAGCGGGCGCTGGCCACCGGCTTCACGCCATGCTCGATGACGCGCGTGGGCGTCTCGCCGGCGTCCCACATCAGCGCGTTGAAGTGGGTGCAGTGCACCAGCAGCGCGCCGGGGTCCTGCACCCAGTGGCGCTCGTGGGTGGGGTGCTGCTGCGGCGGGTCGTGCTCCAGGTAGATGCGCGGCAGGCGCTGCTGGGCCGGGCTGAGCCAGCGCGGCCGGTCGGACTCCCAGCCCACGCGGTGCTGGTAGAGCACCAGGTCGAAGGCCATGTCCCCGATGCGCTCGACCGGCGCCTCGTGCACGTTGTCACCCCAGGGCAGCGCCCCCACCCGGCCGACGCGGCCGGGCGAGCGCTCGGGGTCGGTCACCAGGTAGAAGTCATGCGGCACCTGGGTCAGGTTGTAGAGGTAGTTGCCGTGGACGTGCCAGGTCAGGATGCGCAGTCGGCGGGGCATCGGGTCTCCTTGTCCGGGTGGTCGGTCATGTCGTCGGCCGCCAGCAGCTCGTGCAGCGCCTGCACGACCTCGGCCACGCTCAAGTCCAGCGCGCAGCCATGGCCCACGGGGCATTGCGCATGCGCGCAGGGCCGGCAGGGCGCGGGCCTGGCCAGCACGCGGTGCAGCGCGCGATCGGGCGGCGCCCAGCGCGCCACCTCGCTGCCGCAGGCCACCACCACGCTGGGCACGCGCAGCGCCGCGGCGACATGCGACACGCCGGTGTCGTTGCACAGCAGCAGGCGCGCGCCGCGCAGCAGCGCGCCCAGCGTCCACAGGCTGGTGCGGCCCACCAGGTTCACATGCGGCAGGCCGCGCGCCGCCAGCTGCGCCGACAGCACGCCCGCCAGCGCCTGCTCCGCCGGCGCGCCGGTCAGCACCAGCGTCAGGCCGCGGTCGTGCAGCGCCTCGGCCACGGCCGCGAAGCGCTCCACCGGCCAGCGCCGCGACGGCAGCTGCGCCCCGGCGTGCACGCAGGCATAGGGCGCGGCGCCGCTTGCTCCGCCCGGCCAGGCCGGCCAGGCGGCGCGCAGCGCGGCATCGTCGGCGGGGCGCAGCGGGAATTCCAGCGCACCGTCGTCCACCGCCAGGCCCAGGTGGCGCGGCAGCGCCAGCAGCCGCTGCACCTCGTGGCCCTGCGTGGGCCAGGGGCAGGACAGCCGCGCGTCCGGCACGAAGCCGCCCTCGGCATGGAAGCCCGCCACCTGCCGCGCGCCGAACAGCGCCACCAGCGGGTTGGTCAACGCGCCGCTGCCGTGCAGCTGCACCGCCAGGTCCCAGCGCGCAGCCTGCATCGCGGCGAAGAAGTCCGGCAGCGCCGCCAGGTCCACCGGCTGCTCGGGCAGCCCCGGCCAGCCGGGGAAGGCCAGCCACTCGTCTACCACATGCGGCAACCGCGCCACCAGCTCGCGGCTGGCGGGCAGGCCCAGCAGCGCGATGTGGGCCGCGGGCCAGGCGCGCCGCAGCGCCCGCAGGGCCGGCACCGCGCACAGCGTGTCGCCCAGCACCAGCGCGCGCAGCACCACGATGCGGTGCACCGGGCCGGCAATGTGAGGTGGTTGGTTCATCTAACTTGCCGACGACGCTGCGCGAACGCTGCAGTGAAACAAACGCGGACCGGCGCCGGGCCGCGTTCTGTCTCTTATACACATCTGACGCTGCCGACGAAGGCTTAGGTGTAG
>CAXDTK010000330.1:0-5508 GCA_963992225.1 uncultured Comamonadaceae bacterium
CACCTAAGCCTTCGTCGGCAGCGTCAGATGTGTATAAGAGACAGGCCCAGCAGCAGGCAGGCCGCGGCGACGAGGAGCTTGAGGTGCGCGGGCTTCATCAGGTGCCGATCCGGCCCGTCACCAGGCCCATGTTGACCTGCAGCTTGTTGCACAGGTCGATGACGGCCACCACGCTGGCGTACTGCGTGCGCGCATCGCCCTTGATGGCCACGGACATCTGCGGGTCGCGCGCCTTGGCGGCGTCGAGCTGGCGCTCCAGCTCGGCCAGGCTCACGCCCACGCCGTTCAGCAGCACGCCGCCGTCGGGCATCACCTGCACGATCTTCAGCTCGTGCTTCTCGGTGCTCGGCTTGTTGCTGGGCTTGGGCATGGTGATGCTCATGCCCTGCACCGACGCGGTGGTCATCAGGATGAAGACCACCAGCAGCACATAGGCCAGGTCCAGCATGGGCGTCACGTTGATGGTGTCGTAGGGCTTGGCGTCCTGGTTGACTTGCATGGGTCAGCCTCCTTCCGCGCGCTTGGTGACCAGGCCGATCTCGGTGATGTCCAGCTTCTTGGCCACTTCCAGCACCTGCATGACCTTCTCGTACTGCGCCGCCGCGTCGGCCTTCAGCACCACGGGCAGCGCCGGGTTGGCCGACTTGTACTGGGCCAGCGAGCTGCGCAGCTGCTCCATGTCCACCGGGTAGGCGTCCAGGTAGACGCCGCCGTCCGCGGTGATCGTGATGGCGCGCGTCTGCGGCTTGGCCAGGTTGTTGGCCGCCCGCGTCGTCGGCGAGTTCACCTTCACGCCCTGCACCGATGCGGTGGTCAGGATGATGAACACGACCAGCAGCACATAGGCCAGGTCCAGCATCGGCGTGACGTTGATGTCGTCGTAGGGCTGGTTGTCGGTCTTGACGTCACCGGCCATGGCGGACTCCCGGCTTTGCGGGCCGAGCGCCGGGCCGCTCCCAAGCCGGCCCGCGACGGCGATGTGCATGCGGCTCGACGCCGCATGCATCGCCGCCCCCTCGGGGGGCCGGCCAACGTACCCGTTGGACGAGGGGCTTCATCAGCGCGCACCGTACAGCTCAGCGACGCGCGTGATGAACTCGTCGATGAAGATCTGCATGTCCGACGTCGCGTTCTTGATCTGCGATGCCAGCCAGTTGTAGCCAAACAGCGCCGGGATCGCGACGCCCAGGCCGGCGACGGTGGCCAGCAGCGCCGCGGCGATGCCGGGGGCGATGGCGTTGACGTTCACGTCGCCCGCCGCGGCGATGGCCGCGAAGGTGATCATCACGCCCACCACCGTGCCCAGCAGGCCCAGGAAGGGCCCGCCCGAGATCGCGATGGTCAGCAGCACCATGCCCGAGTTCAGGTGCGCGTTCTCGCGCACGTAGTCGGCGTCGACCGAGGCCTTCACCGCGTCCAGCGACGCGCCCGACAGCGGTGCGCTGCCGGCCTCGCCGACCTTGCGCTTGGCCAGCTCGCGCACGCCGGCCTGGTAGAGGCGGTAGATGGGCGACTCCGGGTGCGGCGCATGCGTTTCCAGCTTGAGCAGCTCGTCGTTGGCCTCGCGGAACTTCAGCACGAAGCTGCGGTTGGCCTTGGCCACCTTGCTGACCAGCAGGCTCTTGCTGACCATCACCCAAGCCGCGATCGCGAACATGATGCCCAGGATGATGATGACGACCCAGGCGTCCACCGTCAGGTTCTTGACCAGCACGCCCATGTAGCCGTGGCTCTCGCCGCCCTCGGCTTCGGCGCTGTCCTTGGCCTCGCGGTTGGAGGCCACCAGCCGGCTCTCCGCGCCCTGCGCCCCGGCGGCCACGGCGATCCAGTCGGCGCTGCGCAGCGTGGCGGCCACCTGCACCTCGTCCATCAGGCCGCGCGCGCCCGCGCCCAGCGCCAGGCTGCTGCCCAGCGTGGGCGTGGCCAGGTCGCCCTGGGCCACCTGGGCGCCGTTGACGAACAGCGTGGCCTTGCCCAGGCCCAGCCGCAGCGCGACCTGCGTCCAGCGCGCCACCGGCAGCTCGCCGCCGGCCACCTCGGCCTTGTCGGCCCGCGCCACCAGCTTGCCGCCGTTCAGGGCCAGCGTCAGGCCGCCCCAGTTCAGCAGCGTGGCGCGCTGCACGTCGTCCAGGCGCACCCACAGGCTCACCGTCAGCTGGTTGCCCGCGTCCACCACCGGCTTGTCCGACAGCGCGTAGACGATGGCCTCGCCGCCCAGCCGGGCGCTGCCGGCCAGCAGGCCGTTCGGCTCGGTCAGTAGCGTGCCCTGCGGCTTCACGGCGCCCAGCTGGTCGGCGCCCGCGGGCTTGTCGCTGAAGTGCAGCGCGATGACGGTGGCGGCGTCGAAGCCGCTGGCGTCGGCCGCCTCGGCGGCCGCCTTGGCGTTGCCGCCGTAGACGTAGAAGACGTTCTTGTCGGTGCCCGGCAGCACGCTGGGCAGCTGCACCCACAGCACGGCCAGCTCGTTGACCGCGTCGAAGCGCTCGACGCTGAACTTCAGCGGCGTCTTGTCGTCGCCGGCGACCACGCGCAGGTCGTTGCCGTCTTCCTTGGCGGCGGTGAAGTCGAAGTTGCCGCTGTGCAGGCGCACGGCCACGGCCACGCCGCTGGCGGCCTCCTTCGTTTCCAGCCCCTGGGCCGAGGTGTTGAGCGTGATCTTGGCGCGTTCGCTCCAGTCGGCGTTCCACCAGGCGTGGGCGGTGGTGGGCAGCAGCGCGGCGGCGCAGCTGAGGGCAAGGGCGGTGAGTGCTTTGCGCATGGCTTGTCTTTCTTGAATCAGGAGGAGCCGAAGCCCAGGAACTCCAGCAGCAGGTTGCGGCGCCGGCGGCGGCGCTCGTCCTTGTCCTTCTCGGCGTCGGCCGTGGCGGCACCGAGGCCCGCGGTGGGCTGGGTCACCGGCACGGCGATGGGCGGCGTGACCGCCACGTCGGCCGTGGCGCCGGCACGCGCGCCGGCCACCTGGATGTCGTTGGCATTGACCAGCCGCTCCGCGCCCAGGAAGGCATTGCCCTTGGAGCGGATGCCGGCCTCGCCGGCGTTGATCTCGCCGGTCGGTGCGTACAGGTCCAGGTCGTTGCCGGCGGCCAGCACCGCGATGCCCGAGCCGCTGAACGAGCCCGAGGTGTCGATCACCAGGTTGCCGCTCGGGTCCAGCCGCAGCACCGGCGCGGGCGCGCCGGTCACGGTCTTGGCGCCGCGGCCGGCGTCGATGTTGCCGGCCGACGACCACATCAGCAGGTTGCCGCGGCCCAGCGTGAACACGCGCGACTGGTTGACGTCGAAGTGCTGCGCCACCACGGCCGACACGTCGCCGCCGTTGACCGTCACGATGCCCAGCTCCGTGGGCCCCTTGCGGCCCGCCGTCACCTCGCCGGCGTTGACGCCGCCGCCGGGGTTCAGCAGCGTGATGTCGGCGTCCTGCAGCGTCTTGATCTGGCTGGTGGGCATGCGCACCTGCGCCGCCGGCCGCGCCGTGGCACCCGGCAGCGGGAACAGCAGGTTCACGGCCTGGTAGCCGCGCGCATAGGCGGCCCAGCGCTCGTCGCCCTCCAGCACCGCGGCGGCGCGGCCGGCGCTGCGCAGCTCGCCCACCAACACGCGGTTCAGCCACGGGATCTGGCGCTCGATGGGCAGCGCGTCGAAGCGGCGCAGCGTGTCCGCCGCATCGCTGCCGCGCTTGCCACCCATCTGTGCGACATAGTCGTCCAGCCTGGCGAGGTCGGCCGTGGCGGCCAGCTGCGCCAGCGCCGAGGCGCGCGCCTGCGGCGCCTGCGCGGCCAGCCCGGCCATCAGCACGCGGGCCACCAGCAGGCGCTGCTGGGCGGCGCCCAGCTGGTCGAGCTGGCCCAGCGCCGCGGCCTCGGTCAGTGCCGACCAGCCGGGCTGCAGCAGGCTGGGCTGGCTCTTCAATGCTTCGGTCACGGCCGGGTCGTCCGCCGGCTTGCCCAGCAGCGCGGCCATGCGGGCGCGCTGGTCGCCCGCCTCGGCCCGCGCCGGCTGCGCGCGCACCTGCTCGGCCACCAGGCGGTCCACCGTGGCCGTGCCTAGGCGCTGGCGCAGCAGGGTCAGCTGCTCGGCCGGCGTGGCGGCGTCGAAGGCGGCCGCCGTCGTCGTGCCGCCCAGCAGCACCCAGGCCTGGCCGGCCTTGGCCGCCAGCCCCGAGGCGCCCAGCACCTGGAAGCCCGCGGCGCTGGCCTGCGCGTAGTCGCCCGCATCGGGCGCCAGGCCGGCCACCACCGTCAGCCGCGCACCGCCCTCGGGCAGCAGCGTGCTGTTGGACAGGTTGCCGCGTGCGACGAGGCCGGTGCTCTGGCCCAGGTCCACGTCGCGGCCGGCCAGCACCAGCAGGTCGCCGGGGCCGGCGATCTCCAGCCCCGTGTCGCTGGTGAAGCGCACGTCGCGGCCGGCGCGCAGCACCGACATCTCGGCGGGCTGCCCCGCCGCGGCCGGCTGCTGCTGGACCTTGACCAGCGACACGCCCACGTCGCGCGCCGCCGCGGCCTGCACCGGCCGGGTGGCCGTCAGGTCGTGCAGCAGCACGTCGCCGGTGGCGGACACCAGCTGGGCCGGTGCCCGCGTGGACTGGTCCAGCTCGGCCTGGCCCAGCGCATTGCGCGACAGGCTTTGCGCTTCCTCCAGCGTCGCGGTCAGCGTCACCAGCGGCGTGGCCACGCCGGCCTGCGGCTGGCCCAGCGCCAGCAGCTTGAGGTCGTCCACCGTGACCGTGCCCTGGCCGGCGATCCAGGTGCGCGCCTGGGCCGGGTCGGCCGCGGCGCTCCATTGCGTCAGACGGCCGGCCGACACCTCGCCCTGCGGCGCGAGCAGCCGCAGGTCCACCGGCACGACCTTGCCGGGCGGGCCCTCGCCGCTGTTGCCCACTTCGAGCGGCTGGGCCGTGCCCAGGTAGCGGGTCGAGCCCCCGGCGCTCTGCACCAGCAGGCTGGCGGCGCGGTCCAGCGACGGCAGGCCCACGCCGCCGCCCTGGGCGCCGAGGTTGTCCTTGGACGGCAGGCTGAACGCCAGGTTGCGGGCGCTGGCCAGCGTGGCGTCGCCGGCGGCCTGCACGCGCAGTGCGCCGTCCTGGTAGACGAGTTGCAGGCCCGGGTCGTCGTTGATGTCGGCACCGGCCTGTGGCGCGATGGCGCCACCGGCCGTCACGTCGATGCCGCGCGCGGCGGTCAGCTGGCCGGCCACCACGTCGCGGCCGGCCTGCAGCGCCAGGCTGCCGCCGCCGTACTGCTGCAGCGTCGCGGGCAGGTCGGCGCTGCCCGGCGCCGCCAGGAAGCCGGAGCTGGCGGCGGCCGCGCGCACCTGCACCGCGTCGCGGCCGGCGCGCACCTGCACCGAGCCGCCGCCGAAGGTGGCCAGGCCCTGCGCAAACAGGTCGCTGCGGCCGAACCAGGCCACCGTGGTGTCCAGGCTGCCTTCGGCGCGCCACAGCCAGCTCGTCACGTAGGGCTGGGCTGTCTCTTATACACATCTCCGAGCCCACGAGACGGACTCCTATCT
>CAXDTK010000331.1:0-5508 GCA_963992225.1 uncultured Comamonadaceae bacterium
CAGGTAGTCGCGGACGGCTTGGGTGTTCATGGGCGGGGCTGGATCGGGCTGGCCAGTTCGGGACGCTTGCCGACGCGGTGGCTCAGGTAGTCGGCAAAGGCGGCGAAGTCGGCCGCCACGTCGCCGGTGAGTTGCATGAAGCGGGTCAGCGACACGATACGCCGCTCGAAGTCGAAATAGGCCAGGCCCACCGGCACGCCGGCCTGCACCGCCACCTGGTAGGCGCCGGTGCGCCAGCCGGGCGCCAGCGAGCGCGTGCCCTCCGGCGCGGCGGCCAGCCAGAAGCGCTCGCCGCGCGCCGCGGCGGCCTGCATCTGGCGCACCGTGTCGGCCACCAGCCCGTGCCGGCTGCTGCGGTCCACCGCCACGCCGCCGATCCAGCGCATCCAGTGGCCCAGCAGCGGCGCCTTGAAGAGGCTGTCCTTGCCCCAGAAGCGCAGCTGCAGGCCGAGCGCCCACTTGGCCAGCAGGCCGATGACGAAGTCCCAGTTGGAGGTGTGCGGGTAGACCAGGATCACGCCCTGCTCGGCCGGCAGGCCGGGGGCATCCACGGTCCAGCCGAACAGGCCCAGCATCCAGCGCGCCAGGCGGCTGCCCTGGCCATGCGGGCGCAGCGGCCCGTCCAGGACCCGGGGTGCCGCCGGGATCGCCGGGCTCAACGCTTGATGGCCCGGTGGCCGATGTCCGACCGGAACTGCCGGCCGTCGAACTGGATGCCGGACGCGATGTCGTAGGCCCGCTGCGCCGCCGTGCGGGCGGACTCGCCCAGCGCCGTCACACACAGCACCCGGCCGCCGCTGGTCACCAGCGTGCCGTCCACCAGCGCCGTGCCGGCATGGAACACCATGGCCTCGTCCTCGTCCTCGGGCAGGCCGCTGATGGCGTCGCCCTTGCGCGGGTTGAGCGGGTAGCCCTCGGCGGCCAGCACCACGCCCAGCGCGACGCGGCGGTCCCACTGCAGCTCGACCTGGTCCAGCGTGCCGTCCGTCGCGTGCATCAGCAGCTCGAACAGGTCGCTCTTGAGCCGCATCATGATGGGCTGGGTCTCGGGGTCGCCCATGCGGGTGTTGAACTCGACCGTGCGCGGCTGGCCCTGCTCGTCGATCATCAGCCCGGCGTACAGGAAGCCGGTGAAGGGATGGCCGTCGCGCGCCATGCCCGCGATGGTGGGCTGGATGATCTCGTGCATGACCTTGGCATGCACGTTGGGCGTGACCACCGGCGCGGGCGAATAGGCGCCCATGCCGCCGGTGTTGGGGCCGGCGTCGCCGTCCAGCAGGCGCTTGTGGTCCTGGCTGGTGGCCAGCGATACGACGTTCTTGCCGTCGCAGACGACGATGAAGCTGGCCTCCTCGCCATCCAGGAAGTCCTCGATGACCACGCGCGCGCCGCCGGCGTTGTGCGTGACGCCGAGCTTGTTGTCTTCCAGGATCCAGGCGATGGCCTCGTGGGCCTCGGCCAGCGTCATGGCCACGACCACGCCCTTGCCCGCCGCCAGGCCGTCGGCCTTGATGACGATGGGCGCACCGCGGCGGTCCACGTAGGCATGGGCCGCGGCCGGGTCGGCAAAGGTCTCGTAGGCCGCGGTCGGGATGCCGTGGCGCTTCATGAAGTCCTTGGCGAAGGCCTTGGAGGACTCCAGCTGCGCCGCCGCCCTGGTCGGGCCGAAGATGCGCAGGCCGCGGGCACGGAACTCGTCGACCACGCCGGCCGCCAGTGCGGCCTCGGGGCCCACGACGGTCAGCGCGACCTTGTGCTCGACGGCGAAGTCGGCCAGCGCCTTCACGTCGGTGAGCGCGATGGGCACGTTGTCCAGCCGCTCGTCGCGCGCCGTGCCGCCGTTGCCGGGCGCCACCAGGACCTGGCTGACACGCTCGCTCTGGGCCAGCTTCCAGGCCAGCGCGTGTTCGCGGCCGCCGTTGCCAATGACAAGGACTTTCATCTTTCAGCCCAGTTCGGCGTTGTGATAGACGGCCTGCACGTCGTCCAGGTCTTCCAGCACGTCCAGCAGCTTCTGCATGCGCTCGGCGTCCTCGCCGCCCAGCTCGATGGCGCTCTCGGCGCGCATCGTCACCTCGGCCAGCTCGGGCACCAGGCCGGCGGCTTCCAGCGCCGCCTTGACCGTCTCGTAGTCGGCCGGCGCGGTCAGCACCTCGATGGCGCCGTCGTCGCCGGTGATGACATCCTCGGCGCCGGCGTCCAGCGCCACTTCCATGATGCGGTCCTCCGACGAACCGGGCGCGAACACCAGCTGGCCGCAATGCTTGAACTGGAAGGCCACCGAGCCCTCGGTGCCCAGGTTGCCGCCGTACTTGCTGAAGGCATGCCGCACCTCGGCCACCGTGCGCACGCGGTTGTCGGTCATGGTGTCGAGAATGATCGCCGCGCCGCCGATGCCGTAGCCCTCGTAGCGGATTTCCTCGTAGGTCAGGCCATCGATGTTGCCGCTGGCCTTGTCGATGTTGTACTTGATGCGGTCGGCCGGCATGTTGGCCGCCTTGGCCTTGTCCACCGCCAGGCGCAGGCGGGGGTTGTCCTTGATGTCGGGGCCACCCTGGCGCGCGGCGACCGTGATCTCACGGATGATGCGCGTCCAGATCTTGCCGCGCTTCTCGTCCTGGCGGCCTTTGCGATGCTGGATGTTGGCCCATTTGGAATGACCGGCCATGTGTTGGCTCCTGGGGGACTGCCGTTGCAGCAGACCGTTTATCGTTGAATAGCCTGTGATTTTAGAGGACGACCCCGTACCGCCATGACGACCGACCCCATCCTGCTCGCCCGCCACGCCCAGACGGAGTGCCTGCTGCTGCCCGCGCTGGCCAACCGCCACGGCCTCATCACCGGCGCCACCGGCACCGGCAAGACCATCAGCCTGCAGAAGCTGGCCGAGAGCTTCAGCAAGCTCGGCGTGCCGGTCTTCATGGCCGACGTGAAGGGCGACCTGACCGGCATCAGCCAGCCCGGCAACCCCAGCGAGAAGCTGCTGGCCGTGCTGAAGGACCGCGGCATCGCCCCGCCCGAGAAGCTGGCCTGCCCCACCACGCTGTGGGACGTGTTCGGCGAGCAGGGCCATCCGGTGCGGGCCACCGTCTCGGACATGGGCCCGTTGCTGCTGGGACGCATGCTGGCGCTCAACGAAACGCAGGCCGGCGTGCTGCAGATGGTGTTCAAGATCGCCGACGACCATGGCCTGCTGCTGCTGGACCTGAAGGACCTGCGCGCCATGCTGCAGCATGTGGGCGACAACGCCAGCCAGTTCACGACGCAGTACGGCAACGTGTCCGCGGCCAGCGTGGGCGCCATCCAGCGCGGGCTGCTGCAGATCGAGGCCCAGGGCGGCGACAAGTTCTTCGGCGAGCCCATGCTCAACATCGCCGACTTCATGCAGACCGAGGGCGGCCTGGGCGTCGTCAACATCCTGGCCGCCGACAAGCTGATGAACGCGCCGCGGCTGTACGCCACCTTCCTGCTGTGGATGCTGAGCGAGCTGTTCGAGACGCTGCCCGAGGTGGGCGACCTGGACAAGCCCAAGCTGGTGTTCTTCTTCGACGAGGCCCACCTGCTGTTCAAGGACGCGCCGGACGCGCTGGTCGAGCGCATCGAGCTGGTCGTGCGGCTGGTGCGCTCCAAGGGCGTGGGCGTGTACTTCGTGACGCAGAACCCGCTGGACATCCCCGACGCGGTGCTGGGCCAGTTGGGCAACCGGGTGCAGCATGCGCTGCGCGCCTTCACGCCGCGCGACCAGAAGGCCGTCAAGAGCGCCGCCGAGACCATGAGGCCCAAGCCGGGGCTGGACATCGCCAGCGCGATCACCGAGCTGGCCGTGGGCGAGGCGCTGATCAGCCTGCTCGACGAGAAGGGCCGCCCCAGCATCACCGAGCGGGCCTTCGTGCTGCCGCCGGGCAGCCAGATCGGCCCCATCACGCCGGCGCAGCGCCAGGCGTTGATGGCCGGCTCGCTGGTGGCCGGCGTCTATGAAAAACAACTGGACCGCGAATCCGCTTACGAGAAGCTGTCCGGCCGGCAGGCGGCCGCGCCCGCGGGCGGTGGCATGGCGGCCGAGGGTGGCCAGGTCTTCAAGGGCGGCGCGCCGGCCCCCGCGCCCGCGGCCGACGAGGGCGGCGGCATGCTGGACGGCCTGAAGGACGTGCTGTTCGGCACCACCGGCCCGCGGGGCGGCCGCCATCCCGGCCTGGCCGAGGCCGCGGCCAAGTCGGCGGTGCGCAGCATCGGCTCGGCGGTCGGCCGCGAGATCATCCGCGGCGTGCTGGGCTCCATCCTGGGCGGTAGCAGTTCACGCAGGCGCTGACCGCGAGTCGACGCCGCCCGCCCCTTCGTGCAGACTCGCCGTCAATCAACAACAGGGAGGAGCCGGCATGCAGGCATTGAAGCAATGGCGCATCGGTCATCGGCTGGCGATCGCATTCGCCCTCGTGCTGGCGCTGCTGCTGGTGGTGGGGGCCGTGGGCGTGCGCGGCATCTACAGCGTCGCGGCCGGGCTGGAGACGGTCTACAAGGACCGCACGCTGCCGCTGGCCCAGCTGGGTGAGCTGAACAACCTGTCGACGCGCAACCGGCTGGTTATCGTGGAGATGCTGCGTGCGCCGGGCTTCGACGAGATCAAGCGCCGCAGCGAGGAGCTGGCCGGCAACCTCAAGCGCGGCCAGGAACTGCTGGACCAGTACCTTGCCACCGAACACACGCGGGCCGAGCAGGACCTGGCGCAACGCTTCGTCGCCGCGCGCAAGGCCTACATCGACGAAGGCCTGCTGCCCGTCGGCGCTGCGCTGTCCACCGGCGGCATGAGCACCGCGCTGCAGATCTACGACGAGAAGACGCTGCCGCTGTCGGCCAAGGCCCGCGAGCTGTCCGACCAGCTCGTCAAGCTGCAGACCGACGAGGCCGCCGCCGAGTTCGCCCGCGGCGAGGCCACGCGCGCCACCGCGGTTGCCACCACCGTGGCGCTGACGGTCACGGCGCTGGTGCTGGGCCTGGCGATGGCCTGGCTGATCACGCGCTCCATCACCGCGCCGGTGCGCCAGGCGGTGGGTTTCGCGCAGGCGGTGGCCGGTGGTGACCTGACGGCCGACATCCGGGCCGACGGGCGCGACGAGATCGCCGAGCTGCTGGGCGCGCTGTCCGGCATGCGCGACGGCTTGGTGCAGCTGGTGCGCCAGGTGCGCAGCGGCGCCGATTCCATCCTGACCGGCGCCGGCGAGATTGCCAGCGGCAACGCCGACCTGTCGCAGCGCACCGAGCAGCAGGCCGCCAACCTGGAGGAGACGGCTGCGTCGATGGAGCAGATGAATGCCACCGTGCGCCAGAACGCCGACACCGCGCAGACCGCCAGCCAGCTGGCCCAGTCGGCCAGCGGCGTGGCCGCGCGCGGCGGCGACGTGGTGCAGCGCGTCATCGCGACCATGGGCGACATCTCGAGCAGCTCCGGCCGCATAGCCGACATCATCGGCACCATCGACGGCATCGCCTTCCAGACCAACATCCTGGCGC
>CAXDTK010000332.1:0-5504 GCA_963992225.1 uncultured Comamonadaceae bacterium
GGCTCCTCGGGCTCGGGCGGCTCGACGGGCTCGACCGGCGGCAGCACCGGCGGCCTCTCGTCCGACCCGGCCGGGCCCTCGTCCAGCTTCGCCCAGCAATGCGCCGCCGGCAACACGCTGGCCGCGGCCAACCTGCGCAACGCCACGCTGGACAGCGAGAAGAAATGGCTGCGCGCCTACTTCGACGAGGCCTACCTGTGGCGCGACGAGGTGCCGCGCGTGGACCCCGGCGCCGCGGCCTACGGCGGCAGCGACACCTATGCCGCGATGGACGCCTACTTCGAGGCGCTGAAGTCGCCGCAGCTGACCGACTCCGGCGCCCGGCGCGACCGCTTCAGCTTCACCTACCCGACCGACAAGTGGAAGGCGCTGAGCGAGAACGCGGTCGAGGCCGGCTACGGCATCGAATGGAACCTGGGCAGCACCACGCCGCCGCGGCGCATCCGCATCGCCTATGTGGAGGCGGGTTCGCCGGCGGCCAATGCCGGCCTGATGCGCGGCGACGAGCTCGTCAGCGTCGACGGCAATGCCGCCGACGTGGCCGATGCGGCGGGGGTCGATGCGCTCAATGCCGGGCTGTTCCCCGAGGCGCTGGGCGAGGCGCACGGCTTCGTCTTCCAGCGCAACGGCAGCACGCTGTCGCCGCGCCTGACCAGCGCCAGCATCACCAAGAACCCGGTGCCGCAGGCCCGCGTGCTGACGCTGCCCGGCGGCGCGCGCGCCGGCTACCTGCTCTTCAACGACCACAACCTGCCGGCCGAGGCGCAGCTGATCGCCGCGGTCAACGACTTCCGCGCCCAGGCCGTCAGCGAGCTGGTGCTGGACCTGCGCTACAACGGCGGCGGCTATCTGTTCATCGCCAGCGAGCTCGCCACGATGATCGCCGGCACCACGCGCACGGCCGGGCTGGCCTTCGAGTCGCTGCGCTACAACGCCCGCCGCAGCGCCGAGAACGAGACCACGCCGTTCTTCACCGAGTCCTGCATCGCCGTCAACGGCCGCTGCACCAGCGCACAGCCGCTGCCGCAGCTCAACCTGAGCCGGGTCTACGTGCTGGCGCAGTCGGGCACCTGCTCGGCCAGCGAGTCCGTCATCAACGGCCTGCGTGGCGTGGGCGTGGAGGTGGTGCTGATCGGCGGCAAGACCTGCGGCAAGCCCTATGGCTTCACGGCCAGGGACAACTGCGGCGTCAGCTACTTCCCGATCGAGTTCACCGGCGTCAATGCCAAGGGCTTCGGCGACTACGCCGACGGCTTCGAGCCCGGCAGCGGCCCCACGGAGCGCTTCGTGCCCGGCTGCACGGTGGCCGACGACTTCAGCCGCGCGCTGGGCGACACGCAGGAGGGCATGCTGGCCGCCGCGCTGGGCCACGCCGCCACCGGCCAGTGCCCGCCGGCCGCCGCGCCACAGGCCGGCGCGCGGGCGCTGGCCAGCGCGTTCGGCGAGGGCGCCGCGGCGCTGCACCTGCAGCGCCACCCGGCGCGCAGCAACCGGCTGCTCATGCCGCGCTGACGGCTGACGGCGGGCCGAGCGCCGGGCTGATCGCCGCGCGGCGCCCCCGACCAGGCTCGCCCGCGTTCAGCGGGCGTCAGACCGGGCGAGGGGCTCCGGGAACCGCGCGCGTATCGCGTCCATCCACCCCAGCAGCGCCAGTGTCTCGGCGTGCGGCATGCGCGGGCTCTCGACCTGGCCGGCGCGGATGCAGGTCTGCGCCTCGGCGATCTCGCCCTCGAAGCCGTTCAGCACGAAGGGCGCGTCGAAGCGCTCCGCGGGCGTCTTGCGCGTCACCAGCTCGACCGCCTCGGCGCCCCAGAAGTCCACCGGGAAGCGCAGGCCGGCGCGGCTGCCGATCGCCTCGAACGCGTTGACCGAGGCGGCGTCGAAGCCGCAGCGGAACTGCGAGGTCACGCCGCCGGGGAAATGCAGCGTCGCGGTGACGGCCGCGTCCACGCCGGTGGGCGCCATCGTGGCCTGCACGTCCAGCGCCACCGGCTCGGGGCAGACGCCGCCGTTCATCTGCTGCAGCACCCAGCGCGTGACCGCCAGGTTGTAGATGCCGATGTCCCACAGCGAGCCGCCGGCCAGCGCCGGGTTCCAGTTGCGGTGCGTGGGGTCGTAGGGGGAGGCGAAGCAGAAGCTGCTCTGCATCGCGCGCAGCTCGCCGATGGCGCCTTCGCGCAGCAGCCGGCCGGCCAGCTCGTAGGCGGGCAGGAAGCGGGTCCACAGCGCTTCCATCAGGAACACGCCGCGCTCGCGCGCCAGCGCCACCAGCGCCCGGCCCTCGGCCTGCGTCGTCACCAGCGGCTTCTCGCACAGCACCGGCTTGCCCGCCAGCAGCGCCGCGCGGATGTACTCGCCGTGGTGGGAATGCGGCGTGGCGATGTAGACGGCGTCCAGCGCCGGGTCGGCCAGCAGGTCGGCCAGCTCGGTCGTCACGCGCGCCGGCGTGCCGCCCTGCGCCCATTGGGTGGCGTAGGCCTGGCCCCTGGCGGCGTCGCGCGCGTACACGGCGGCGAGCCGCGCGCCCGGCACGGCGGCCAGCGCGGCGGCAAAGCGGTTGGCGATGCCGCCCGGGCCGATCACGCCCCAGCGGAAGGTCTGCTTGTCGTCGTCGTCACGGGCCATGGCTGAGTGCTTTCACGAGGTCGGATTGCGTGAGGATGCCGACGAGCCGGGCCTGCTCGCCGACGATGGGAAGGTGGTGGTGGCCGGTGGCCGTGAACAGCGGCAGCAGCTCGGCGATGGGCCGGTCGGCGCTGGCCACCAGCACGCCGCGCGTCATGATCTGGCCCACCACCTCGGGCTTGTCCGAATGCACCGTGGGCGAGGGCCGCAGCAGCGCCTGCAGCCGGCCGGCGAAGCCCTCGCGCTGCTCGGCCTCGGCGGCGCGCATGAAGTCGGCGCGGGTGACGATGCCGATGATGCGTTGCACCCGGTCCACCACCGGCAGCGCCTTGACGCGGTGCTGCTGCAGCAGCGCCCAGGCCTCGGCCAGCGGCATGCCGAACTGCGCGGTGACGACCGGGCTGGACATGATGTCGGCGCAGCGCAGCCCGCCCAGGCGCTTGCGGTAGCTCAGCAGCTCGGCCTCGTGCAGCAGGTCGGCGAGGTCGTCGCGCGGCACGTCCAGCACCTGGTTGTAGCGGGCCAGCACCGCGTCCAGCTCGGCATCGCCGAAGCGCGGCGGCGCCAGCGTGGCGCCCGGCGCCGGGGCCGGCGCATGCTGGGCATGCGGGTAGCGCCGCCCGGTGGCGCTGTTGTACGCCATGCCGGCCAGCACCAGCAGCGCCGAGTTCAGCGCCACCGGCATGAAGGCGAACTGCCAGTCCTGCGTGGCGGTCAGCACCATCAGCAGGCTGGCCGCGCCGCCGGGCGGGTGCAGGCAGCGCAGCAGGAACATCGCGCCGATGGCCAGCGCCACCGCCACCGCGGCCGCGGGCAGCGGCGCCAGCGGCAGCGCGTGCAGGCAGGCGATGCCCACCAGCGCCGACACCGTGTTGCCGCCCAGCACGGCCCAGGGCTGGGCCAGGGGGCTGGACGGCAGGCCGAACACCAGCACCGCGCTGGCCCCCAGCGGCGCCACCAGCCAGGGCAGGCCGGCCGGCAGCGTCGTGCGCGTCAGCAGCCCGGCCAGCAGCACGCCCAGGCCGGCGCCCAGCAGCACGCGCAGGCGCTCGCGCGCGTTCACCGCCTGCGGCGCGGGCCGCAGCGCATTCAGCAGGGCGAGAGCCCGCTCGGACAGGGAGGCAGCAGGAGGCATGGTCGGCAGCGCGCCCTGGCCGTTGGAGCCGGGGCGGGCGCCGATTGTGCGACCCGCGGCGGTACGCGGGGTTACGGGCCCGGGCGGGCCGGGCCGAAGCGAGCGGCCCAGCCGCCCGCCGCGCCGCTCAGAGCTTGCCGAGCAGGCCGCTCATCTGCGCCTTCAGCACCTGGGCCTGGGCGCGGCGCTCCTTGGTGGCCGCGCGCTGGTAGGCCGCCTCGGCCTTCTCGCGCAGCGCCACGGCGCGCTCCAGCGCCTCCTGGTAGCGCTCGATGGTGTAGGTGTTCTCGGTGCCGATGTAGACGCTGCGCGCCAGCGGCGTGTCGCCGAAGCGGGGCAGGGTTACCGCGAAGCTGCAATCACGGACGCGACTACCCGTACGCTGACGCACGATGGGGCCGGAGATGCCGGACGGCAGGTCGCTCTGCTTCTTGCGGCTGGGCGTGCGGCGCAGCCGCGACGGCGCCGGCAGCGTCGCGATGCGCTTGAGCAGTTCCTTGGTCGCCATCGCCAACGCGCGGCGTGCGCCGCTGCCGTCCTGGCTGTGGTCCGAGAACAGCTTGGTGCCGCCGTAGCGGAGCTGCCAGCCGTGCGTCGACAGATGGTCGATCCGTTGTATGCATTGCGGCACCGTGAAGTGCTCGCCGCTGAAGATCACCACGTCCCGTGTATTCATATCGCCCCCGATGAGTCTGCCCAGCTGCGCGTCGTTGCGCGGTGGGTCTACTAACGTCCCTCCATTACGGAGCGCAGTTTAGGAGCTTTATGGGGGGCGTGCTAATTTATGACTCCATAAACACCCACCATTGCGTCAGTCGTCAGGTCGCCGACAGGAAATGCGTACTTAAGGCACTGGTCGACGCGTCCACGTGACGGCGCAAGGCGGCTCAGGGGCGGCGGCGGCCGGGCTTGTGCCGCGCCAGCCCGGGGGCGAACAGCTCCATCACGCGCAGCTGGGTGCCGCTGCGGCTGAACACCGAGTTGCGCGACCACAGCATCTGCGCCGGCATCGCGGCGCCGGTGGCGGCCTGCCACTGGCGCGCGGCATGGCGCCGCGTGTGGCCATGGCGGGAGAGGCGGCGCGGCTGCAGCTCGCTGCGGCTGATGCGGTGGTCGTCGTACAGCAGGTGCGCCAGCGGACGCGCGCCCAGGCCCTTGAGCGCCTGCCAGGGGCCGGTGGTGGCGCGCTGGTGCACCGCCGAGCGGGCCCACACCACCGGCTCGCCGTCCACGCGCAGGATGACCTCGCGCACCACCGTCAGCCCGCGCGGCGGCAGGCCCAGCGCCAGCCGCTCCAGCGCACGGAACGGCGCCACGCCCTGGCGCAGCACCTGCACCTCGAAGCGCTGCCCCAGCCGCGCCAGCCGGCGGCTCAGCGAACCGGGCGCACGCAGCCAGTCGCGCAGGCTGTCCCGCGTTGCAATGCCCACTAGCCGAACTCTTTGCCCAGCTCGGCGGCACGCCGCTGTGCCGCCAGCACCGCGCGGCGGATGGCGGCGTCCACGCCATCGGCCTGCAGCGACGTGACGGCCGCATGGGTGGTGCCGCCCTTGCTGGTCACGCGCTCGCGCAGCGTGGCGGGCGGCTCGTCGGACGCCAGCCCCAGCGCGGCCGCGCCGGCACAGGTGGCCAGCGCCAGCCGCCGGCCCTGCTCGGCGCTCAGGCCCATGTCGCCGGCCGCGGCCATCATGGCCTCGCCGAAGAAGAAGAAATAGGCCGGGCCCGAGCCCGACATGGCGGAGCC
>CAXDTK010000333.1:0-5501 GCA_963992225.1 uncultured Comamonadaceae bacterium
ATAGGAGTCCGTCTCGTGGGCTCGGAGATGTGTATAAGAGACAGGCCCCGGCCGCAGCGGGCAGCGGCGTGGCGACCCAGGGCGTGCCGCGCTCGCGGCCCAGCGCCTGGGCGTTGTTGGTGGCCAGCTCCTGGGCGCTGCCCTTGCACAGCGCGGCGGTGTCGCGCCACAGCGTCTCGGCGATCTGGCTCTGCGCCTGCCGCTCGGCCAGCGGCAGCGCCGCGGCGGTGTTGCGCAGCCTGGTGGAGAACTCGCGCGCCCGCTCGAAGGGCGGCGCGCAGAACTCGGCGTTGTGGCCATCGACCTCGCTCTGCTCGTGGCGGCGCTGCGCGATCTGCTGCTGGCTGCCGGTGCATTGCTCGGCGGCCAGCTCCCACATGCCCTCGGCCTTGCGGTACAGGCTGGCCGCCTCGCCGAAGCGGCGCTCGCCGAAGGCGTTGCGCGCCAGGTCCTGCAGCGCGCCCGCGTCGCGGTGGGCGCTCTCGCACTGGCTGCCGGCCTGCAGCTTCTCGGCCAGCGCGTCGTGGGCCTTCTGGCTGTCGGCCAGGTTGCGCTGGGCGCGCTCGCGGGCCCGGCCCTGGCAGGTCGCGAGGGCGGAGCCCCATTGCGCCACGGCCTCTTCGTAGAGCTTTGCCTGGGCCTGCAGCGGCTGGGCCTGCGACTGCGCGGTCGCGGCCTTCAGGTCGGCCGACAGCGCGCGGCTGGTCAGCTGCCCGCAGCTGGGCGGCGGCGGCGCGGAGGGCGTGCCGGGCGCACCGGGCGCACTGGGTTCAGAGGCCGCGGCATCGGGGGCGGACGCCGCCGGCGCGACCGGCTCGGGCGGCGTCTGGGCCTGCGCCAGCGCGGCGGCCAGCAACAGCAGGGCGGTGAGGTGTTTCATTTCTTGCGGGCGGCCGTTTCGGCGGGCATGTCCAGCATCGCGTCCACCAGGCCGCGCGAGAAGCGGCCGGCGCCGGGGTCGTCGGGGTTGTCGAAGGAAAAGCTGCCCTGCGCCGAGGCCAGCGGCATGGCCCCGATGCTGGCCGCCAGCGCGTCGGCGCGGTAGCCGCCCAGGATGGCCACCACCTCGGCCTCGAAGCCGCGCCCGGCGGCCACCTGGTTCAGCGCGGCCAGCCGGTCGGCGTCGAACAGCAGGGCGTTGGCCGCCAGGCCGCGCTGCACCAGCTTCTGGTGCAGCGTGAAGCCCGCCAGCGGCGGCGCGCCCAGAGCGGCCATGCGCGTGAAGGCCCAGGCGTCGGCGCGCTCGAACGCGGTGGCGGCGATGCGCGAGATGCCCGACAGCGAACCGCGGTTGGCGGCCGCGGCCTGCATCACGTTGACCACCTGCTGGCGCGTCAGCTGCTGGGCCGCGTCCACCAGGCCCTCGCGGATGCGCGCCGCGGCCAGCGCCTTGCCCTGCTCGATGAGCTGCTGCTTGACGATCTCGCTGGCCACGTTGGCCGCCGCGCTCTTGGCCGCGCTGAGGGCCGCGTCCGCGGCCAGCGCCGCCGCCTTCACGCCGGAGGCCAGCGTGGCCAGGTTGTAGAGCGTGCCGGCGATCTTGAGCGCGTAGTGGTAGGTCTTCATGCGGGCGCCGCCTTCCTCGGACAGGCCCTGGGTCCACAGCACCGCCCACAGCGCCTCGTCGGGCGTGGGCTCCGCCTGCGTCACCTCCAGCGGGTGCAGGCTCAGCAGCCAGTGGTAGTCCTGCAGCTGCGGCGTGTTGGGCGGCGCAAAGCGTGTGTAGCCGCGGCAGACCTCGAAGGGCCGCACCTGCAGCGGCTTGCCGCCCGCGGTGCCGATGACGAAGGGCTTGCCGGCGTCGCGCGCCTCGGCCAGCCATTCCAGCAGCTGCTCGCCGTCGTCGCTGGTGCGGCCGCCGACCTGGTTGATGCGGGCGCCCATGGGCAGCGGCGAGTCCTGTGTCACGGCGATGACGGTCAGCCGCTCGTCCACCTGCAGCGCGCGCGCCCAGGCCACGCGGTCATCGGCGCTCCAGCCGGCGCTGGTGGCCACGGCAAAGGGCAGCTCCCACTGCTTGTCGCAGTCCTTGTCCTGCAGCGCGGCGCTGCGCGCGATGGCGGGGCGGATCAGGCGCTCGCCGGCGCCGTAGGCCTTCATGCCGGCCAGCAGCGTCTCGTCGACCTTGCGGCCATCGTCGACGGTGAACTTCGGGCCGGAGGCGCAGCCGGTCAGCAGGGCCAGCAGCATGAACAGAGCGGCGAGGGACGGCGGAACGGGCAGGCGATACATCGTGTCACGAAGCCTAAGCGCAGCGCATGACGGCGCCGGCCGGTGTTTTCCAGACGGCGTGAAGACTGCCGCAGCCCCGCGGCCTAAACTGGCCGGCTGCGCCACAAGCGCAAGCCGCCGAAGGAGCCCGCCATGAACGCACGTGACCCCAACCTGCCCCTGCAAGCCGACGAGGCGACCGCACTGGGCGCCTATGCCGAACGCGTCTGGGACGAGGAGATCGTCCCCGCGCTGACCGACTACATCGCCATCCCGGCCAAGAGCCCGATGTTCGACGCCGACTGGGCGAAGAACGGCCACATCGAGAAGGTGCTCACGCAGGCCGCCGCCTGGGTGGAGAGCAAGAAGGTGGCCGGGCTGAAGCTGGAGGTGGTGCGCCTGCCGGGCCGCACGCCGGTGATCTTCTTCGAGGTGCCGGCCACCAAGGCCGGCAGCGAAGACACCATCGTGCTGTACGGCCACCTGGACAAGCAGCCCGAGTTCAGCGGCTGGCGCGGCGACCTGGGCCCTTGGACGCCCAAGTACGAGAACGGCCTGCTCTACGGCCGCGGCGGTGCCGACGACGGCTACGCCGTCTACGCGTCGCTGACGGCCATCATGGCGCTGGATCAGCAGGGCATCCCGCGGCCGCGCTGCGTGGGCCTGATCGAGACCTGCGAGGAGAGCGGCAGCTTCGACCTGCCGGCCTACCTGGACGTGCTCAACGACCGGCTGGGCAAGGTCTCGCTGGTGGTCTGCCTGGACAGCGGCGCCGGCAACTACGACCAGCTGTGGCTCACCACCTCGCTGCGCGGCATGGTGTCGGGCGTGCTCAAGGTGGAGGTGCTGACCGAGGGCATCCACAGCGGCGATGCGTCGGGCTGCGTGCCGTCGTCGTTCCGCATCCTGCGCCATGTGCTGGACCGGCTGGAGGACAGCGCCAGCGGCCGGCTGCTGCCGCAGAGCTTCCACTGCGAGATCCCGGCCGCGCGGCTGGACCAGGCCCGGGCCACGGCGGCCATCCTGAAGGACGAGGTCTACAAGCGCATGCCCTGGGCCTGCGGCGCCGACGGTGGCCCGGTGCTGCCGGTGACCACCGACCCGGTCGAAGTGCTGCTCAACCGCACCTGGCGGCCCACGCTGTCGGTGGTGGGCGTGGACGGCTTCCCCGAGCTGAAGAACGCCGGCAACGTGCTGCGGCCGTACACGGCCTTCAAGCTCTCCCTGCGCCTGCCGCCGCTGGTGGACGGCAACGCCGCCGCGCTGGAGCTGCAGCGCCTGCTGGAAGACAACGCGCCCTACAACGCCAGGGTCACGTTCACGCCGGACGGCCGCGCCGGGGCGCTGGGCGCCACCGGCTGGAACACGCCCGAGCTGTCGCCCTGGCTGAGCCAGGCGCTCAACGAGGCCAGCCAGGCGCACTTCGGCGCGCCGGTGGGCTACATCGGCCAGGGCGGCACCATCCCGCTGATGAGCATGCTGCAGAAGGGCTTCCCGCAGGCGCAGATGATGGTCTGCGGCGTGCTGGGCCCCAAGAGCAACGCCCACGGCCCCAACGAGTTCCTGCATGTGCCCTACGGCAAGCGGCTCACCGCCGCCGTCGCGCAGGTGATGGCCGCGCACCCCTGACCGGATGGACCAGCTCCGCGCGATCAAGGTCTTCGTCCGCGTCATCGACGAGGGCAGCTTCGCCGGCGCCGCCCGGGCCCTGGACCTCGCGCCGGCGGTCATCACGCGGCTGGTGGCCGAGCTGGAGGAGCACCTCGGTACGCGGCTGCTGAACCGCACCACGCGGCGGCTGGCGCTGACCGAGATCGGCGAGGCCTACCTGGAGCGCGCGCGGCGCATCCTGGCCGACGTGGACGAGGCCGCGGCGCTGGCGGCGTCCGCCACGCAGGAGGTGCGCGGCCTGCTGCGCGTGCTGTGCCCGCCGGCCATCGCGGTGCACCAGCTGGCCAAGCACCTGCCCAAGTTCCACCGCCGCTACCCGCAGGTGACGCTGGAGCTGACCTCGCCCGGCCCGGTCGAGACGGTGGACGACGGCTACGACCTGACCATCCTGCTGGCCCGCGGGCCGCTGGACGGCGACTTCATCGCCCGGCTGCTGGCGCGCAGCGAGTTCATCATGTGTGCTTCGCCCGACTACCTGGACCAGCGCGGCCGGCCCCAGCACCCGCAGGATCTCAGGCACCACGACGCGCTGCTGCCGCCCACCACCATGCTGATGCGCGGCCTGACGCTGCAGCGCGGCGATGGCGGCGAGGAGATCACGCTGCCCATCGTGCCCTCGCGCGCGGCGCTGTCGACCACCCACATGGACACCAACTACGCCGCCGCGCTGCACGGCCTGGGCGTGGCGGGGCTGCCCAGCTTCATGGTGGAAGACGCGCTGCTGGAACAGGCGCTGGAGCGGGTGATGCCGCAATGGCGGCTGTTCAGCACGGCGATCTGGGCCGGCATGCCCACGCGCAAATACGTGCCGGCGCGCACGCGCGCCTTCCTGGACTTCCTGCTGGAGATCTTCGGCGGCGAGGACCGCGACCCCTGGCTGGTGGCCGCGGGCTGCGCGACGGTGGCTAGCGCAGGCTGAAGCCGAGGTCGAACAGCTCCGGGAAGCGCGTCTCCATGGCCCGCTTCAGCGGCCCCAGCGCGACATAGCGGCTGGCGGTCTTGGCGATCTGCGCGAGCAGCCGGCGTTCCTCGGCATGGCCCTGGCCCAGCAGCACGAGATGCAGGCGCAGCGCGCTCCACTCCAGCCGGCGCCAGTACTCGCCGAAGTCGGCCGCCAGGTCTTCGTCGAGCTGGCCGGTGGCGCGGCAGGCCTGCCAGTGGCGCACCGCCCAGTCGAGTTCCTGCGCCTCGTCCCAGGCCAGCTCGGCCGGGCGCAGCAGCGCGGCGATGCCGTCGGTGACGGCGCCCGCGGGCGCGTCGTCCAGCAGGCGCTGCAGCACGGTGTCCAGCCCGGCCACGGCGATGCGCGTCAGGCCGGCGCGCAGCGCGGTCGCGTCGGGCGGCACGGGCGGCACGGCCAAAGGTGGCTGCTCGCGCAGCCGGGCGCAGGCCGCGCGCATCAGCGCGTCGGCGTCCGCCGGTTGGGCCTGCAGCGCGGCGAGAAGGTCGGCGGTCGGTGACGTCATGCGGAGAAAGCCCTCGTGGATAATCAAATTCTAAGAAGCCGGCCCCGGCAAACTCCTCCGACTCCGAGCTCCTGCTGCCAGTCCTGCCGCCCGTGCCGCGCTCGTCCACCCCTGTCTCTTATACACATCTCCGAGCCCACGAGACGGACTCCT
>CAXDTK010000334.1:0-5468 GCA_963992225.1 uncultured Comamonadaceae bacterium
GTAGACGGCCGTGAAGGCGTCGGTCCTGACGATGAAGTAGCGCGCCCCGGCCGCATCGCGCGGCACGGTGAAGTCCAGGCCGGCGGCATAGGCCTCGCCGACGGCCAGCGTGCCGACGCGCGTGACCGAGCCCAGCAGCGTGGACTGGGCGGTGAGGCCCGGCGTGCTGCTGAGGTAGACCTGGTCGACCCAGCGGTTCACGTCGGTGGCGACGGTGCCCGTGTTGCGGACGGACCACTCCACCCGCGCGCTGCGGCCGGCAAAGACCTCGGCCGGCACGACGGTCAGCGTCGGCGCCAGGTCGGCATAGGTCTGCGTGACGGCGATGGCCGCCGACAGCATGGCGTTGTCGCTGCGGGTGTCGGGCTCGGTGACCTTGGCGGTGGCATCGCTGATGACGGCGATGCGATAGGCGCCGTCGATGCGCGTCGGGATGCGCACGGTGGCCGTCTGGGCGTACTCGGCCCCGGCGGCCAGGCTGGCGCTGCGCAGCAACTCGGCCAGCACGATGTCGTCGCCATTGCCGACCACGGCATCGCGGCTCAGCACGATGCGGTCCACCCAGCCGCTGGCGGCGGTGGCCGCGGCGGCGCCGTTGTTGCGCACCACCCAGCCCACGCTGATGTCGCTGCCCGCGTTGGCGCCGGGCGGCACGTCCACCATGGTCACGGCCAGGTCGGCGTAGGTGCGCAGCGCAGCGGTGAAGCTCCAGGTCGCGTCGTTGTTGCTCTCGCCGCTGCCGTCTGCGTTGGTCTCGAACAGGATGCCGCCGCCGGTGCTGCTGCGGTCCACGCTGACGGTCACGTCGAACGTGCCCGCACCCTTGACGCCCTGGGGCAGCGCGAAGCTGTAGCTGCGCTGGCGCGCCTCGCCCGCGGCCAGCGGCAGCGCCGCGGCGCCGGTGAAGCTGACCAGCGTGTCCACCAGCACCGGGCCGGCGCTGCCGTCGGCATTGCGCTGGCGGATGACCAGGCGGTCCTGGTAGTTCAGCGTGGTCGCCACGCGGCCCTGGTTCAGGTCCTCCCAGCGCAGCGTGACGACGTCGCCGGACTGGGGCGCCGCGTTGTCCAGGCTCAGGTTGCGGGCGATGAGGTCGCTGCCGACGTTGACCTGGCGCTCCAGCAGGTTGTCGCCTTCCAGCGAGCCGCTGCTGTTGAACTCGGCGATCTCGCTGCCCGCGTCGACGATGACGCGCAGCCGGATCGCGCCGGCCGCGTTGGCGCCGCCCGGCCAGCTGAAGCTGGCGCTGCGGTCCGCGCTGGCGCCGGGGGCGGCCTCGGCCGGCGTGCCGGTGCGGGTGAGGCTGGCGATGACGACGCCGGTGGTCTGGTTCAGCACCTCCACGCGCTCGGTCCAGTTGCGGCCCGGCGTGATGGTGCCGGCGTTGGACATGGTCCAGCCGACGGTGACGGTGTCGCCGTTCTGCCAGTCGCCGGCCGGCGTGACGGACAGGTTGCTGGCGACCAGGTTGACGTAGTTGACGTACTCGGCCAGCGTGCTGCTGAAGCCGATCTGGCCGCGGTTGTTGGTCTCGCCCTTGCCGCCTTCCTTCTGCGTGTTGCCGTAGTCGCTCTCGACGACGGCCAGCAGGTTGCCGGCACCGGTGGGGCCGTCGGGCAGCTTCAGCGTGGCGGTGCGGGTAATGCTGGCGCCACCGGCCAGCGCGCCGGAGACGGCCTCGACATAGGGCACCGACAGTTCGGCCAGCACCTCGCCGCCGGCGGAACGCAGCGTGACGCGGTCGGCGAAGTCGCCGATCGTGGGCGTGGCGCCCTGGTTCACGGTGGTCCAGGTGACGGTGACCAGGCCGCCGGAGAGGAACTGGCTGGCGCCCGCGGCGGGCTGCACGCTCACGTCCTTGACGCTGAGGTCCATGCCGATGGCCTTGTCGACCTCGGCCACGAGGGCGTTCAGGTCCCAGGTGGTGCCGTCGTCGAAGCGCACCTGCTGCAGCGGGTTGTAGGGGTTCTTGGGGTCGTTGTTGTAGAAGAAATAGGAGACGGTCAGCTTGTCGTCGCCGCCGGCCAGGCCGATGCTGATGGCGGTGTACTGGGCCGTGCGGTAGTCGAACACGCGGCGGACGATGACGTCGGCGGGCTGGATGCCGGCCTTGAACTGCAGCGTGTTGAGCTTGCCGGCGCTGGTGTCGTAGGGGCTCTCGACCAGCGTGTCCTGCCCGTCGCCGCGGCCGAAGAGGTAGGTGTTGGCGCCGTTGCCGCCGGACAGGGTGTCGTTGCCGGTGCCGCCGTCGAAGCTGTCGTTGCCGTCCTCGCCGGCGAGGCTGTCGTCGCCGGCGCCGCCCAGCACGGTGTCATGGCCGGCGCGGGCGCCGAGGCTGTCGTTGGCGTCGCCGCCGCTGAGCGTCTCGGTCCAGCTGGTGCCGGTGAGGGTGTCGGCGGCCGGCGTACCGGCCAGCGCGCGGGCCACGATCTCGGCCAGCGTCCAGACGGTGCCGTCGGCGAACTGGATCTTCTGCAGCGGGTTGTAGCCGCGGTTGGGGTCGTCGTTCTCGAAGAAGGCGTTGACGATCAGCTTGTCGCCGCCGTTGCCGTAGGCCACTTCCAGCGCGCGGTAGCTGCGCGCGCCCTCTTCCAGCACGCGGCGCAGCGTCACGTCGCCGGCGGCGATGCCGGCCTTGAAGAGCAGGGTGTTGGTCTTGCTGGTGTCGTAGTCGGTGTAGGCCAGCGTGTCGACGCCGTCGCCCAGGCCCAGCACGATGGTGTTGTTGCCGTTGCCCAGGTGCAGGTAGTCGTTGCCGGCGCCGCCGTCCAGCGTGTCGGCGCCGCTGCCGCCGTACAGCAGGTCGTCGCCTTCGCCGCCCTCCAGCGCGTCGTTGCCGTCCTCGCCGGACAGCGTGTCGTTGCCCCGCCCGCCGCGCAGCGTGTCGTTGCCGGCCCGGCCGGCCAGCGTGTCGCGGCCATCGCCGCCGTCCAGCGTCTCGCCGGCCACGGTGCCGGTCAGCACGTCGTCGCCGTCGCTGCCCGCGTTGGCGCGGGCCACGATCTCGGCCAGCGTCCAGACGGTGCCGTCGGCGAACTGGATCTTCTGCAGCGGGTTGTAGCCGCGGTTGGGGTCGTCGCCCTCGAAGAAGGCGTTGACGATCAGCTTGTCGCCGCCGCTGCCGTAGGCCACTTCCAGCGCGCGGTAGGCGCGCGCGCCTTCTTCCAGCACGCGGCGCAGCGTGACGTCGCTGGCGGCGATGCCGGCGCCGAACAGCAGCGTGTTGGTCTTGCCGGTGTCGTAGTCGGTGTAGGCCAGCGTGTCGACGCCGTCGCCCAGGTTCAGCAGGAGGGTGTTGTTGCCGTTGCCCAGGCTCAGGTAGTCGTTGCCCGTGCCGCCGTCCAGCGTGTCGTTGCCGGCCTCGCCGTACAGCACGTCGTCGCCGGCCCCGCCCTTGAGCGTGTCGTTGCCGGCGCCGCCGGCGAGGGTGTCGTTGCCGTTGCCGCCCTCCAGCGTCTCACCCCAGGCCGTGCCGCCCAGCGTGTCAGCGCCCGCGGTGCTGGCCAGCACGCGGGCCTGCATGTCGGCCAGCGTCCAGACGGTGCCGTCGGCGAACTGGATCTTCTGCAGCGGGTTGTAGCCACGGTTGGGGTCCTCGCCCTCGAAGAAGGCGTTGACGATCAGCTTGTCGCCGCCGTTGCCATAGGCCACTTCCAGCGCGCGGTAGCTGCGCGCGCCTTCCTCCAGCACGCGGCGCAGCGTCACGTCGCCAGCGGCGATGCCGGCGCCGAACAGCAGCGTGTTGGTCTTGCCGGTGTCGTAGTCGGTGTAGGCCAGCGTGTCGACGCCGTCGCCCAGGTTCAGCAGGAGGGTGTTGTTGCCGTTGCCCAGGCTCAGGTAGTCGTTGCCCGTGCCGCCGTCCAGCGTGTCGTTGCCGGCCTCGCCATACAGCACGTCGTCGCCCGCACCGCCGATCAGCGTGTCGTTGCCGCCGCGTGCGCTCAGCGTGTCGTTGCCGGCGCCGCCGTCCAGCGTCTCGCCGGCGGTGGAGCCGGTCAGCGCGTCGTCGCCCGCGGTGGGCAGGTTGAGGCGGCTGAAGATCTCGCTGGCCGTCCAGATCGTGCCGTTGTCGAACTGCAGCTGCTGGACCGGGTTCTGCGAGTTGGTCGGGCTGTCGCCTTCCACGAAGTAGTTGATGACCAGCCGGTCAGCCGTGCCGGCGATGCCGATCTGCAGCGCGCTGTAGCGGTTGGTCTGGCTGTCCAGCGCACGCTTGAGCACCAGGTCGGCCGGCAGGATGCCGGCGCCCAGCCGCACCACGTTGAGCCGCGCGCCCGCCGTGTCGCCGCTGTACAGGATGGTGTCGACACCGTCGCCGCGGTTGAACAGGTAGGTGTTGTTGCCGGTGCCGCCGGCCAGGAAGTCGGTGCCGGCACCGCCGGCCAGCGTGTCGTTGCCGCCCAGGCCGTTCAGCGTTTCGTTGGCGTCGGTGCCGGTCAGCGTGTCGGCGAGGTTGGTGCCGTTGACCGGGGTGGTCGCGGGCGCGGTCTCCAGCCGGGCCGTGATGGCGGCCAGGTCCCAGGCCGTGCCGTCGGCGAAGCGCAGCTGCTGCACCGGGTTGTAGACGCTGGCGGTGCTGCCACCCTGGAAGAAGTAGTTGACGATCAGGCGGTCGTCGCTGCCCTGCAGCGTGATCTCCAGCGACTCGTTCGCACCGCCCTGGGTGCCGGTGACGCGGCGCAGCACCACGTCCGCGGTCGTGATGCCGGCGCGGAACTGCACCGTGTTGAGCTTGCCGGCCGTGCCGTCGTAGACGGCGCCGATCAGGTCCTGCCCGTCGCCGCGGCCGAACAGGTAGACGTTGTTGCCGTAGCTGCCTTCGAGGTAATCGTTGCCCGCGCCGCCGTCCAGCGTGTCGTTGCCGTAGCCGCCGTACAGCGCGTCGTTGCCTTCGCCACCGCTCAGCGTGTCGTTGCCGTCCAGGCCCTCCAGGCTGTCGTTGCCACGGCCGCCGGTCAGCGTGTCGCCGCCGGTGGTGCCGCGCAGCGCATCGTCGCCCGCGGTGCCGCGGCCCAGCGCGGCCAGGATGTCGCCCAGGCTCCAGGTCGTGCCGTCGTCGAACCGCACCTGCTGCACGGGGTTGTAGACGCTGCCCGGGTTGTCGCCCTGGAAGAAGTAGTTGATGAGCAGCCGGTCGGTCGTGCCGGCGATGACCAGCTCGATGGATTCGTTGCCGTTGCCCTGCGTGCCGCCCACGCGGCGCACCAGCACGTCGGTCGGCGCCACGCCGGCCTTGAACTGCACCGTGTTGAGCTTGCCCGCCGCACCGTCGTAGACCGACACGATGGTGTCCTGCCCGTCGCCACGGCCGAACAGGAAGGTGTTGTTGCCGTAGCTGCCTTCCAGCCAGTCGTTGCCGGCACCGCCGTCCAGCGTGTCGTTGCCGTAGCCGCCGTACAGCGCGTCGTTGCCCTCGCCACCGCTCAGCGTGTCGTTGCCGTCCAGGCCCTCCAGGCTGTCGTTGCCAC
>CAXDTK010000335.1:0-5445 GCA_963992225.1 uncultured Comamonadaceae bacterium
ACACCTAAGCCTTCGTCGGCAGCGTCAGATGTGTATAAGAGACAGCTACAACCAGGTGGCCGTGCTGTGGGTGGACGAGAACTCGCTGCCCAACCGCAAGCTGGATGCGCTGGCGCGGCTGGTGGACCAGGTCGTCGGCGGCGATGCCAGCGGCCAGGTCGGCAGCCGGGACGGCGACGACCGTCCGCGGCTGGCGGTCATCGGCCCGTCGTCCACCGACGCGCTGCGCATGGCGCTGGCCGACCTGCGCTGCGCCGCCGACCGCAGCAACGCCGCCGCGGCCGGTGCGGCCACCGCCGTGGCGGCCGCGGCCTTGCGCTGCGCCAGCGGCGGCCCGGTGCCGGTGCGCGCGCTGGACGCCGACGTGCTGGAGGGCTACCGCCTGCTGTCCAAGGCGGAGTTCTTCAACTCGGCCTCGACGGCGCCCAACCGCATGCTCGCCGAGCTGAACCGGCAGGACCTGGACGCCTTCGTCACCGAGCAGTTCAACCGCATCACCGGCGACCGGCGCCAGGTGACGCTGCAGCGCACGGTGGGCAACGACGGCGACCTGATCCGCAAGCTGGATGCCGAGATCCGCCTGCGGCTGCCGCAGGACGCGCGGCGCCGCGTGGTGGTGGTGGCCGAGCGCGATTCGCTGTACGCGCAGTCGCTGGTGGCCGAGCTCAGGCACCGGCTGGGGCAGGGCGAGGGCAACCCGCTGTCGCTGGAGGTGGTGTATTTCTTCCGCGGCATCGACGGCGTGACCGCGCGCGAGGCTACCGCGGCCGCTGCAGTGCCGAACAAGGCGCCCACCACGCTGGAATGGCCCGAGAGCCGCGACCAGCTCGACTACCTGCGCCGCCTCGGTGCGGACCTCAAGCGCAGCGAGGTGAACCCGCAGCTGCCGCCCATCGGCGCCATCGGCATCTTCGCCAACGACGTGCACGACAAGCTGCTGGTGCTGCAGGCGCTGCACGAGGACTTCTCCGACAAGATGTTCTTCACGACGGACATGGATGCGCGCTACCTGCACCCGCGCACCCAGGCGTTCACGCGCAACCTCGTCGTGGCCAGCAGCCTGCCGCTGGCCTTCTACCCGGTGGCGCCGTCGCCCGAGCCCCGCGACAAGGCCGACGCGCCCGCCGACCTGCAGGCCGGCACGCCGCCGCTGCGCGACATCTACCAGGCCAGCACCTACGCCGCCGCGCGCCGCGCCGGCTGCCGCGACGAGGGCTGCAAGCAGCGCGAGCGCGCCGCGCTGGACCTGGCGCTGCTGAACCCCTCGCTGTACGAGGTGGGGCGCAGCAACAGCGTGCCGCTGGCCGGCTACGCGCTGGACGCGCGGCCCGCCACCAGCGGCGCCGGGCGCATCTTCGTGGCGGTGCTGATGGTGGCGGTGATGGGCACGGCGCTGCTGGTGTGGCCGTCGACGCCCGCCGTGCGGCAGGCGCGGCGCGTGTTCCTGCGCGAGCCGACGCTGAACAACCAGCCGCAGATGGACATGACTGCCATCGTGCTGGTGGCGCTGCATGCCGGGCTGCTGTCCTATGTGCTCGCCAGCCTGATCGAGTTCGTGCTGCCCAGCCGGCTGGACTTCATTCATGCGCTGCTGCTGGCCAGCCTGGCCGCGTTCGGCGCGCTGCTGGCGGTGCTGCCGGCGCTGCTGTCGGCGCGGCGCGAGCAGCCCTCGCCGCCGGACCAGCCGGCCGGCGTGGACCGCTTGCATCTGGTCGTGCTGCTGATGGTGGCCGGTGTGTGGCTGTGGCTGGCCTGGCCGGCCACCGGCTGGCGCGGCACGGCCACCTGCGGCACCTGCGAGCCGGTGGCCTGGCTGGAAGGCGTCAGCGCCTGGCCGTCGCACCTCATCCACCTGCTGGCGCTGTTCGCCATCCTCTGGACGCTGGACTGGGCCTGGGCCTGCACGCTGCAACTGCAGCGCGAGGACTCCGACTGGCTGCGCCTGCCGCGGCCGCTGCCGCGGCCGGTGGTGCGCAGCAACCTGCGCGAGCTGGTGCGCGGCTGGTTCGAGCATGTCAGCGTGCTGTTCTGGAAGCCGGGCGTGGGCTACAGCTGCGACTTCGCCCAGCTGTGGCAGGAGTACGGCGAGCGCGCCGAGGCCCGGCCGCGGGCGGCGCGCACGCTGGTGTGGTTCGTGCTGACCATCGCGCTGGTCGGGCTGATGTTCTTGGGCCTGTCCGAAGGGCAGATCCCCGAGGTGCCGGTGCGCGGCATGGAGCACCGCCAGATCGTCAAAGCCACGCTCTACGTCATCCTGCTGCTGCTGCCGCTGCTGATCGTCGCGGTGGCCGATGCGACGGTGCTGCTGCTGCGCTTCGTGCGCCATCTCAACGCCGGGCGCAGCTTCTACCCGGACGCCACCGTCGAGATGTTCGCCAAGTCGCTCGGCGAGGACCACCAGGCGCTGTGGGCACAGCGCTTCAACGCCCGGCCCGAGGAACGCAGCAAGAGCGGCGGCGGCTTCACGATGCACACGCTGCTGGACGACTGGATCGACGTGCAGGTGGTGGCGCGGCGCAGTGCGCCGGTGGCGCGGCTGGTGATCGGGCCCTTCGTCGTGCTGGCGCTGCTGGTGGTGGCGCGCAGCCGGCTGTTCGACAACTGGGCGCTGACGCCGGCCATCGCGGTGGGTGTGAGCTTCTACGTCGTGGCCCTGGTCGGCCTGGCCTTCATGCTCAAGCAGTCGGCCGAGGCCACGCGGCGCCGGGCGCTGGAGTCCATGCAGGCCGACCTGCGCTGGCTGGCGGGTAGCGGCAAGCCGCTGAGCGACCTGGTGGAGCCGTTCAAGCGCCTGATCGTGCAGGTCGAGACCAACCAGCGCGGTGCCTTCGCGCCCTTCTTCGACCAGCCGCTGCTCAAGGCCATGCTGGTGCCGCTGGGCGGCGCCGGCGGCACGCAGCTGTTCGACTACCTGCTGCTGGGGCGCTGATCGGCGGTCGCCGCGTCGGCCGCGGCCGGCTCGGCGGCGCGGCGCGTGAACACGATGCGCAGCAACAGGATGGGCCGCGGCGTGACCATGGCGAGCTGGTGCACGGTGAAGACCCGCGTGTTGCCCTTGAACTCCTCGGTCATGCGGTAGTCGACGAAGTGCCCCTGGCCGTCGCTCTGCTTGCTGGACCAGGCCATGGTCTGCTGCGGCGCGTGCCAGAAGCCGTAGTCGGTGCGCACGGTGCGGTCGTTGGTGTCGACCCAGGTGTTCACATAGGTCTTGGCGACCGGGTCGTAGCCCCACACCCCATGCCCCTGGTAGGCGGGCAGCTGGCCGCCAGCGGGAATGCGGAAGTCGTTGACGATCCAGTGGCCGTTGGCCAGCAGCGTGTTCACCTGCACGCCCTTTGTCTGGCCGTTGGGCTTGCCGTCCTCGAAGAACGTGACGTCGGCGTCCCAGGTGCCTTCCTCCAGGCGCAGCGGCAGATGGACGTCGGGCGGCGTCGGCGTGGCTTGCGCCGCCAGCAGCCCCGCGGCGGGCGCAGCCAGGGCGGCCACGATGACCAGGCGGCACAGGGACCGGAGGAGTCGACGTTGGGGCATGGCGGGCGACCGGTTGAAGGGCGCCCGATTCTGGGCGGGCCGGCCGCAGCGCCCGAAAGTCACCCGGCGGGCGATGGACCGCGCAGGCCGTGCAGCCGCGTCGCGCGCTCGGCGGCGCGCAGCCGGTCGGCGGCGTCGCCCGCGACCTCCACCCAGGGCAGGCCGGCTCGGCGCAGCGTCCCGCGCAGCCGGGCATCGAAGGCCGCCCGCACGCCGGGCCCGTCGCGCAGGAAGCTGTCGGCCTCCCACGGCAGGTCGGGTGCACACAGCAGCGTCAGGTCGCAGCGGCGCTGGAAGGCGAGGGCGCCGGCAGTGAGTGAGTGGTCGTCGAAATAGTGCTCGCTGCACAGCGCCGTGATCAGCGGCGTCGTGTCGCAGAACACCAGGTCGTGCCGGCGCGCGGCGGCCTCGATGCGCGCCGCCTGCTCGGCGGCGATGTGGGCCTGCTCATGCTGGAGCGGCGTGCGGCCATGGGCATCGCACCACTCGCGCAGGTATTCGCCCACCAGCCCGGCCTGCAGCCGCGTGGCCAGCGCCTCGGCCAGCGTCGACTTGCCGGTGCATTCCGCCCCCAGCAGGGCCACCACGCGGGTCAAGCCTGCCTCCAGGCGCGCCAGCCGATCACGCTCATCGGGATGAAGCCGGCGTACAGCAGCACCGTCAGCCAGTAGCCCTTGAGCCCGAACAACACCACGCTGACCAGGTTGACGACGATCCAGGTGGGCCAGTTCTCCTCGTACTTGCGCGCCAGCAGCCACTGGCCCAGCAGACTGGCGACGGTGGGAAAGGCGTCCCAGTAGGGCAGCGGGCTGTCGGTGACGCGGTCCAGGAACAGCCCCAGCAGCGGCCAGGCGGCCAGCGTCAGCAGCGCCGGCCGCAGCAGGCCGCGCAGGCCCAGCCGGCGCACGGTCAGCGCCGCGCCCTCGCGGGTGCGGCCGAAGCGCCACTGCCACCAGCCCCACAGGGCCAGCGCGGCAAACACGAGTTGCAGGCCGGCCTCGCCGTAGAGCTTGCCGTCCCAGAAGAGGGCGAAGTACATCAGCGAGCTCAGCAGCGCCAGCGGCCAGGCCAGCAGGTTCACCCGCATGTTGCAGATGACCATCCACACGGCCAGCACGAAGGCCACCAGCTCGAGCCAGGAGATGGGGCTGCCCAGCGCCGTGAAGGCCGGCGCCAGCAGCGCCGCCCACAGGGTGGCCAGCATCAGCGGCGCGCCGCCGACGCCGCGGCCGTAGCCAGCGGCACGAAGACCTCGTCGGACTTGATCATGCCCAGCTCGAAGCGGGCCTTCTCCTCGACCATCTCCAGGCCCTCGCGCAGGTCACGCAGCTCGGCCTGCAACTGCGCGTTGCGCGCCCGCGCCTGGTCGTTCTCCGCGTGGGCCTGGGCCACCTCCTCCCGGAGCTGGGCCACATGCGGAATGCTGCCCCGGCCCACCCACAGCTGGGCCTGGATGGCGATCAGGAAGAGCGCCAGGACCGCGGCAAGCGCCTTCATGGAGCCCCTCGTCCAAGGAAGACCTTGGCCGGTTCCCCGAGGGGACGGCGATGCTCGCGGCATTGAGCCACGAGCACGTCGCCCGAGCGGGCCGGCTTGGGAGCGGCCCGGCGCTCGACCCGCAGCTGAAGGGCCGCTGGCGTCTTCACTTCAGGTTGTAGAACGCGGCGCGGCCGGGGTAGGAGGCCACGTCGCCCAGGTCCTCTTCGATGCGCAGCAGCTGGTTGTACTTGGCCATGCGGTCTGAGCGCGACAGCGAGCCGGTCTTGATCTGGCCGGCGTTCAGGCCCACCGCGATGTCGGAGATGGTGCTGTCCTCGGTCTCGCCCGAGCGGTGCGAGATGACGGCCGTGTAGCCGGCACGCTTGGCCATCTCGATGGCGGCGAAGGTCTCGGTCAGCGTGCCGATCTGGTTGA
>CAXDTK010000336.1:0-5430 GCA_963992225.1 uncultured Comamonadaceae bacterium
CGCGGGCCGCGCAGGCTCTTGTGCGTGGTGGACGTGACGACGTCGGCATGCGGCAGCGGGTTGGGGTACACCCCCGCGGCGATCAGGCCGGCGTAATGCGCCATGTCGACCATGAAGTAGGCGCCGATCTCCTTGGCGATCTTGCCGAAGCGCTCGAAGTCGATGCGCAGCGAGTAGGCGGAGGCGCCGGCAATGATGAGCTTGGGCTTCTTCTCGCGCGCCAGGGCTTCCATCGCGTCGTAGTCGATGGCCTCGTTGGCGTCGAGCCCGTAGCTGATGACGTTGAACCATTTGCCGCTCATGTTCAGCGGCATGCCGTGGGTCAGGTGGCCGCCTTCGGCCAGGCTCATGCCCATGATGGTGTCGCCGGGCTGCAGCAGCGCGAAGAACACGCCCTGGTTGGCCTGCGAGCCGCTGTTGGGCTGCACGTTGGCGAACTCGGCGCCGAACAGCTGCTTCAGCCGGTCGATGGCCAGCTGCTCGACGACGTCCACGTATTCGCAGCCACCGTAGTAGCGCTTGCCCGGGTAGCCCTCGGCGTACTTGTTGGTCAGCTGGCTGCCCTGGGCCTGCATGACGGCAGGCGAGGTGTAGTTCTCGCTGGCGATCAGCTCGATGTGGTCTTCCTGGCGGCGGTTCTCGTTCTGGACGGCGGTCCAGAGCTCGGGGTCGACCAGGGCGAGGGTGGAGGTGGTGCGGTCAAACATGGCAGGTGTTCCGAAGGTCAGGCGGTGAATCCCCGGGCACCACGAGCGAGTGCGGAACCAGGGCTGCCCAGGCGAACGGCTGATAGCGGTTGCCATGTCGACACAGGACAGCCGCCTCACGCTCCCCGGTGGTGTCCCACCTCGGGGCAGCTCGTGCCCCTGATCGCCAGTCGCGTGAGTCGCCAGTGTAGTTCAGCGCAGCAGCGCGATCTGGGCCGATTCGCCGGTCGCCGCCGAGGCCGCCTCGCGCAGCGCGGGGCGGGCCGTCGTGTTGGGAGCCACCGAACGGCCGGAGGCCACGGCGCGCAGCAGATCATGCTCGGCCAGCACCCGGCCGGTGTAGCCGGTGTCCTCGGGCAGGTTGGCGGCTCCGACGTAGTAGCGCAGGCCGTCCTCGAGGCTGCCGGCGCGCTGGATGCATTCCTTGAGCACCTGCACGCCGACGCGCAGGTTGGTGACCGGATCGAATGCGGCCAGCGTGCCGCCGAAGGCCTCGTACTTGTCGTCATGCACGCGGGTCATGACCTGCATCAGGCCCTGGGCGCCCACCGCGCTCTGCGCGAAGGGGTTGAAGCCGGATTCGATCGCCATGATGGCGAGTATCAGCGTCGGCTCCACCTTGGCCCGCTGTCCCACTGCCCAGGCTTCTTGCACCAGGCGGCTGACCGGCTCGGGCGCGACGCGGTAGCGCCTTGCCAGCCAATGGGCCACGGCGGCCTGCTGGCGGCTGAGTTCGCGCGGGTCGGTGGCGGTGGCGCGGGCGATGGCATCCGGCTCGGCAAGGGTCAGCAAGGTGTTCCCATCCGCCTCGGCGCGGGCCTCGTGGCGGGCGCTCAGCCAGCCCAGCGTGGCCGATTCGAGTTGCTGTCGCAGGCCGGCCTGACTGGTGAACACCAGCAGCACGGCCACCACGGCCAGCCCGAGCAGGGCCAGCGTGTTGTGGCTGACCACCAGCAGGCCGTTGCCGATGTCCTTGACGAACAGCGACGCGGCGTTGCGAGTGTGGCCCGCCAGGGCGATCAGGTCTTGACGTGTCGTCATGCGACTCCTGTGTGTCGCGGCCCGCCGCGGGTGCGGCCTATGCGGCGTCCCGGGCGGTGCGACGGTGATAATTTCCCGGTCATCGTCCTAAGTGACTGCGCCTCAAGGCGCCGGACCGGACCGGGCTGGGCTTCCGTGAAAACCCGAAGCTGCGAATTCTACGAACCGAAGATAACCCGTCAAGGGTGTTTCGTTCATTCAAAACTACTTTTAGTTATGAAATACACCGACCTGCGGGACTTCATGGGCGGCTTGGAGCGTCTTGGCGAACTCCAGCGAGTGCGCCAGATCGTCTCTCCCGCCCTGGAGATGACGGCGCTCAGCGACCGGGTGCTGCGCGCCGGCGGGCCGGCGCTGCTGTTCGAGTCGCCCGCGGGGCATGCCACCCCGGTGCTGACCAATCTTTTCGGGACACCGCGGCGCGTCGCGCTGGGGATGGGTGCCGAATCGCTGGCCGACCTGCGCGATGTCGGCCGGGTGCTGGCCAGCCTCAAGGAGCCGGAGCCGCCCAAGGGGCTGAAGGACGCCGGCAAGCTGCTGCAGATGGCCAGGGCGCTGTGGGACATGAAGCCCAGCCTGCAGCGCCGGGCACCCTGCCAGGAAGAGGTGCTGGAAGGCGGCGACGTCGACCTGGGACGCCTGCCCATCCAGACCTGCTGGCCCGACGACGCCGGCCCCCTGATCACGTGGGGCCTTGTCATCACGCGGGGGCCGACGCGCAGCCGACAGAACCTGGGCATCTACCGCCAGCAGCTGATCGGCCCGCGCCAGGTCATCATGCGCTGGCTGGCCCACCGGGGCGGCGCGCTGGACTTCCGCGACCACGCGCTGGCCCATCCCGGCCAGCCGTTTCCCATCGCGGTCGCGCTGGGTGCCGACCCGGCCACCATCCTCGGCGCCGTCACGCCGGTGCCGGACAGCCTGTCGGAGTACCAGTTCGCCGGCCTGCTGCGCGGCTCGCGCACGGAGGTGGTCAACACGGGCGTGGGCACCGGCCAGCCGCTGCAGGCGCCGGCTTCGGCCGAGATCGTGCTGGAAGGCCACATCCCGACCGCCCCCGCCGGCTTCACCGGCGTCAGCGAGCGCGGCGTGCCGCTGAAGGAGAAGGGCGGCTACCTGCATGCGCTGGAGGGGCCGTTCGGCGATCACACCGGCTATTACAACGAGCAGGACTGGTTCCCGGTGTTCGAGGTGAGCCGCCAGACCCAGCGTCGCAACCCGATCTACCACTCCACCCACACCGGCAAGCCGCCGGACGAGCCGGCCATCCTGGGCGTGGCGCTCAACGAGGTCTTCGTCCCCATCCTGCAGAAGCAGTTCCCGGAGATCGTCGACTTCTACCTGCCCCCCGAAGGTTGCAGCTACCGCATGGCGGTGGTGTCCATCAAGAAGGCCTACCCCGGCCACGCCAAGCGGCTGATGTTCGGCATCTGGAGCTTCCTGCGCCAGTTCATGTACACCAAGTTCATCGTCGTGGTGGACGACGACATCGACACGCGCAACTGGCAGGAGGTGATCTGGGCCATCACCACCCGCATGGACCCGGTGCGCGACACCACGCTGGTGGACAACACGCCCATCGACTACCTGGACTTCGCCTCGCCCGTCAGCGGCCTGGGCGGCAAGATGGGGCTGGATGCCACCAACAAATGGCCCGGCGAGACCGACCGCGAGTGGGGCCGGGGCATCAGCCTGCCGGCCGAGGTCACGGCCAGGGCCGAGGCGCTGTTCGGCGAACTCTTCTTGAAGACCTGACGCGGTTCGCCTACTGTTGAGGGGCCTTTTCAGGCACAACCTCTGGCGCAATCTTTGCGCGCCAGGAGCCCTGCGGCAGATGGCCGTGGAGCCCCAAGGTGGCATCGCCACCCGACCCCGCCCGGCCTCCAAGCCCGGCGGGGTTTCTATTTCAGCGGCCGGCCCACCAGGCCAGCGCCTCGTAGACCAAATAGCGCACCCGGTTGAAACCATCCGGGGACGGGCACCAGTCGTCGAAGCTGGTCAGCGCATCGCGCCGCAGGTCCATCGGCGCCGCCACGACGCGGACGCCCAGCGGTGCCGCCTCTGCCTCGAAGGCGCGCAGCGCCCGGCGCATGTGCGCCTCGTGTGTCACCAGCAGCACCTGCCTGACGCCGGACTTCGCCAGCAGCGGCAGCGTGCGGGCGGCGTTCTCGCGGGTGTCGCGCGAGCTGGCCTCGGCCCAGCGCAGCGGCAGGCCGTAGTCCTGCGCCGCCACGCGGGCGATGACGGCGGCCTCGGGCTGCCGCAGCTCGTTGGCAGCCCAGCCGATGCCGCCGGTGAAACCCAGCGGCCAGCCGGTGCGCCGCGCCAGCCACACACCGTAGGCCAGGCGCTGCGCGGTGGCCGGGTTGGGCGCCGCGTCGCCGAACTCGGGCGCATGGCTGCGTACGCCGCCGCCCAGCACCAGCACGGCACCGTCCTTCACGCCGCGCAAGCCGTCCAGGGTGGCGGGGCTCAACCGCGGTGGCGGTCCGATGGCCCGGTTCAGCAACTCGCCGGCGGCTTCGGTGCAGGACAGCCACGCCAAGACCAGCGCCAGGCCCAGCATCCAGCCGCCGCCGCGCCGGCCGCGCTTCAGGCGCCAGCCACCCCAGGCCGCCAGCGCCAGCATAGGCGCCGGAGGCAGGGCGACCGCCAGCATCACGATCTTGAAACCTGAATAGTCGAGGGTGAGGCTCACGGCGATCATCATCGCCGACATCAATAATGCGTCCGCCGTGATGACCTCTGCCCGTTCCTCCGCCCGCCTTGCTTTCTGGACCCTGGTCGCGCTGTCGGCCCTGATCTCCCTCGTGCTGCTGATCGCGACGCTGGTGCTGCCCGGCTGGGTGGCCGGCCGGGGCGTGGCGCTGGCGAGCGAGACGCTGGGCCGGCCGGTACGCGTCGAGCGGGCCCAGTTCCAGCCCTGGCGGCTGGCGCTGGTCGTCGAGGGCCTGCGCGTGGACGGCCTGGCCGCTGACCGCCCGCCGCTGTTCACGCTGGCAAAGCTGGATGCGGCGTTGTCGTTGCGCTCGTTGCTGCGTGGTCATCTGGTGGTCGAGTCGCTGGCGTTGACCCGCCCGGAGCTGCGGCTGGCGCGCGTGGCACCCGGCCATTACGACATCGACGACCTGATCCAGCGCTTCTCGCCCCAGCCCGGCGCGGCCGAGAGCGAGGGTGAGGGCGCCGAGTTCGCCGTCTACAACATCGAGCTGACCGAGGGCCGCCTGCTGTTCGACGACCGGCCGGTGCAGCGCAAGCATGAGCTGGCCGCGTTGCGCCTGGCCTTGCCCTATGTGTCGACGCTGGCCACCGACGTCAAGGTGCAGGTGCAGCCGCACCTGAGCGGCAAGCTCGATGGCGTGGCCTTCGACAGCCGGGCCGAGGCGCTGCCGTTCGCGGACGATGCCAGTGCGCGGCTGTCGTTCAAGACCGCCGGCCTGGACCTGGCGCCGCTGGCCGCCTACCTGCCGGCCAGTGCGCCGGTGCGCCTGGGCGCGGGACTGCTGGATGTCGACCTGGCACTGGATTTCGCCGAACGCCCCGGCCACCCGCCGGCCGTGAAGCTCAGCGGCCAGTTGCAGCTGAGCGACCTGGCGTTGACCCTGCCCGACGGCCAGGCGCTGCTGGGCTGGAAACGGCTGAGCCTGCCGCTGGCCGACCTGCAGCCGCTGCGGCGCCAGGT
>CAXDTK010000337.1:0-5371 GCA_963992225.1 uncultured Comamonadaceae bacterium
TACACCTAAGCCTTCGTCGGCAGCGTCAGATGTGTATAAGAGACAGCTGCTCTGCGCTCAGGCCCATGTCGACGGCCGCGGCCATCATGGCCTCGACGAAGAAGAAGAAATAGGCCGGGCCCGAGCCCGACAGCGCGGTGACGGCGTCGAGGTCGTCCTCCTTCGCCACCCACAGCGTCTGGCCGGTGGGGGCCAGCAGCCGCTCGACGGTGGCGCGCTCGTCGGCGCTGACCGCCGGGCGTGCGTACAGCCCGGCGATGCCCTGGCCGATCAGCGCGGGCGTGTTGGGCATGGCGCGCACGACGCGCTCGCTGCCGGTGGCGCGAGCGAGGGACGCGGACGGGATGCCGGCCATCACCGACAGCTGCAGCGCGCCGCCCAGCCAGGCCTGCAGCGGCGCGGCCGCCGCGGTGAACAGCTGCGGCTTGACCGCCCAGACCACGGTGCCGGCCCGCGCCAGGCCGGCGTCGCCTGCGGCCAGCGCCGCCACGCCGAACTCGCCGGCCAGCTTCTCGCGCTGCGGCGCGTGCGGCTCGACGACGAGGAACTGCGCCGGCGCCATGCCGGCCCGCAGCAGCCCGCCCAGGATGGCGCTGGCCATGTTGCCGCCGCCGATGAAGGCGATCATTTCTGCATGCATGGCCGCAAGTCTACGGGCCGGCGCCGGCCGCCACGGGGACAGCCGCCGGACACAAAGGCCTGACGCGGCCGGGCTAAGGTCGGGGCTTTCCTGCCCGCCCTGCCGCCATGCGCCTGCGTCGCCCCGCCGTCCCGTTGCTGATCGCTTTGGCCGCCCTGGCCGCCTGCGCCGGCGCGCCCGCGCCGCGCCCCTGGGCCGAGACGGCCGCGCGCGAGCTGGGCCTGTCGGTCGGCGCCTTCGAGCTGCAGGGCCGGCGCGTGGTGGCCACCCGCCGGGCCGTGGCCGCCGGACCGCTGCCGGTGGTCGTCTACCTGCCCGGCATCGGCCAGGGCCCGGAGGCCGGCCAGCGCTGGGCCGCCGCCTGGGCCCAGGCCGGCTACGCGGTGCTGGCCGTGCAGCCGCTGGCCGACGATGCCGAGGCCTGGCGCTCGGCGCTGGCGCGCAGCGGCGAGTTCCGGACGCTGGGCGAGCTGCATTACGGCGACGCGCTGCGCACCCGGCGCGCCGAGGCGCTGCGGGCACTGCTGGCGGCGCTGCCCGAGGCGGCCCGCGCGGCCGGCCTGGCGCTGGACGGGCAGCGCGTGGCGCTGGCCGGCTACGAGACCGGCGCACAGGCCGTGCTGGACCTGGGCGCCAGCCCGGCCGCGGGCGGCTGGCAGCCGCGCGCCGTCATCGCGATCAGCCCGCCGCCGATGGACGCGGCCGCCGCCACGCCGCCGCTGCTGCTGGTCACCAGCGACACCGACGGCGACGCGCTGGGCCTGGTCACGCGGCCCGCCGAGCGGCGGCGCGCCTTCGACGGGCTGCGCGCCGGCGCGGGCTGGCTGCTGACCCTGCCGGTGCTGTCGCATGCCGCGTTGTCGGGCACGCTGGCGCCGGAGGGCTGGCAGGCCCAGGACCAGCACCGCGGCCGCGACGCCGCGGGCGGGCCACCCCAGCGCGGTGGCGGGCCGCAGGGGCCGGCGGGCGGTGCCCCGCGCGGCCCGCGCAGCGGCAGCGCCACCGAGGCGGCGCAGGCCGACCTGGCCGAGGCGCTGCGCGTCAGCACCGCCTTCCTGGATGCGCAGCTGCGCGGCGCGGCGGCGCCGGCCGGCGCCTGGGTGCAGGCGCGTTAGCCTCAGTCGTCCAGCCCGAGGAAGCCGCCGCTCTGGTGCGCCCAGAGCCGCGCATAGATGCCGTTCCTCGCCAGCAGCTCGGCATGCGTGCCCTGCTCGACGATGCGGCCGGCGTCCATCACCACCAGCCGGTCCAGCGCCGCGATGGTGGACAGCCGGTGCGCGATGGCCACCACCGTCTTGCCCTCCATCAGGCTGTAGAGCGACTGCTGGATGGCGGCCTCGACCTCGCTGTCCAGCGCGCTGGTGGCCTCGTCCAGCAACAGGATGGGCGCGTCCTTCAGCATCACGCGGGCGATGGCGATGCGCTGGCGCTGGCCGCCCGACAGCTTCACGCCGCGCTCGCCCACATGGGCCTCGTAGCCGGTGCGGCCCTTGGCATCGGACAGCGTGGCGATGAACTCGTCGGCATGGGCGCGCTCGGCCGCGCGCTCCAGTTCGGCCTGCGTGGCGCCGGGGCGGCCGTACAGGATGTTGTCGGCCACTGAGCGGTGCAGCAGCGAGGTGTCCTGCGTGACCATGCCGATGTGGCGGCGCAGGCTGTCCTGCGTGACGTGGCGGATGTCCTGCCCGTCGATCAGGATGCGGCCGCCGCCCTCGGGGATGTCGTACAAGCGCAGCAGCAGGTTCACCAGCGTGCTTTTGCCCGCGCCGCTGCGGCCCACCAGGCCGATCTTCTCGCCGGGCTTGATGGTGAGGTCCAGCCCGTCCACCACCACCTTGCCGTTGGGGTAGGCAAAGCGCAGGGCCTCGAAGCGCACCTCGCCCCCACGCCCATCGCCCTGCACGGTCAGCTCGGTGGCGCCGTTCGCATCGGCGATCGCCTGCGGCTTGCTCAGCGTCGCCAGGCCGTCCTGCACGGTGCCGATGTGCTCGAACAGCGAGGCCATCTCCCACATCACCCAGTGCGAGATGCCGTTCAGCCGCATCGCCATCGCGGTGGCCGCCGCGACGGCGCCCACGCCGATGGCCGACACGCCCCACAGCCACAGCGCCAGCAGCGCGGTGCTGCCCACCAGCAGCGCCGACAGCAGCGCGTTGACCACCTCGAAGCCGGTGACCAGCCGCATCTGGCCGTAGGCCGTCAGCATGAAGTCCTGCATCGCGGACTTGGCATAGCCGGCCTCGCGCCGGCCGTGGGCAAACAGCTTGACGGTGGCGATGTTGGTGTAGGCGTCGGTGATGCGGCCGGTCATCAGGCTGCGCGCATCGGCCTGGGCCTGCGCCACCTGGCCCAGCCGCGGCACGAAGTAGCAAAGCGCCACCAGGTACAGCGCCAGCCAGACGCCGAACGGCGCCATCAGCCGGGCGTCGAAGCTGGCCACGATGCCCACCAGCGTGCCGAAGTAGACGGCCACGTAGACCAGGATGTCGACCACGATGAGCCAGGTGTCGCGCACCGCCAGCGCCGTCTGCATCACCTTGGTGGCGATGCGGCCGGCGAACTCGTCGCCGAAGAACGCCAGGCTCTGCGCCAGCATGCGGCGGTGGAAGAGCCAGCGCAGCCGCATCGGGAAGTTGCCGAACACGCCCTGGTACTTCAGCAGCGCCTGCACCGCGGCCAGCGCCACGCTGGCGCCCAGCACCGCCAGCAGCACCCCCACCACCGGCTGCGGCCGCGCCCACAGCTCGGCCGGCTTGACGCCGGCCAGCCAGTCCACCAGCGAGGCCATCAGGCTGAACAGCAGCGCCTCGGCCGCCGCGATGCCGGCGGTGAACAGCGTGACCGCCAGCAGGTGCGGCCGCACGCCATCGGCGCAGCGCCACAGGAACGCGAAGAAGCGCGCCGGCGGCGGGCCGCCTGCGGTGTCGGGCGTGTCGGGATAGGGGTCGACGAGGCGCTCGAAGCGCGCGACCAGGGGCTGGAACAGGGACATGCCGCGAGTGTCGCCGCGTGCCCCGCTGGCCGCGTGACGGCGCGGTTACGGCCCGCGCCGCGGCATCAGGGGCTGGCGGCCGACGCCGGCTCGGCCGGGCGCGTGGGCACCACCACGCCGGGCGACAGCGAGATCTCGTCGATCAGCGTGACGCCGGTGACGAAATGACGCGTCTCGCCGAAGCAGGAGCCCGGCAGGCCGACCTTTTCCTCGTAGTGCAAATTCACGCGCCGGCCCATCAGCTTGTTGATGGCCGCCGCGGTGGCCTCGTCATGCACCGTGAAATAGAACTTCTCCACCGTGCTGGAGCCCGGCAGCGACACCAGCGCCTGCTCGCCCTCCCAGGTCTTGCAGATCCAGCCCTTGCGCGAGAGCTTCTGCACCCAGCCGGCGCGCTCGCCCTCCGAGTAGCTCCAGCGCCACGCAAACGCGAGCCAGGCCGCGATGAGCAGCAGCAGGGTGACGATGGACAGGGCGATCTTCAGGCGCATGGCGACGTCAGGGAGCGGATGGCGCGGCGATTGTGCGTCAGCGCGCGAAGCGTTCGGCCGAGCGCGCGCGGGCCTTGGCGGCCTCGTCCTCGCGGTTCTTGGGCTCGGCCGTCGTCACCAGCGACCGGATCAGCGTGCGCGCCTCGGCCGCGATGGCCGCCACGGCGTGGTCGAAGGCCGCTGCATTGGCCTGCGACGGCACGTTGAAGCCGCTGAGCTTGCGCACGAACTGCAGCGCCGCGTCGCGGATCTCCAGCTCGGTGGCCGGCGGCTCGAAGTTGAAGAGGGTGCGGATGTTGCGGCACATGGCGGGTGGCCTTTCTTCAGGGGGCGTCGGGGTGCCGCTCGCGCCAGGCCCGCAGCGCGCGGCGGTAGTCGTCCATCGCCAGGTCGTGCAGGTCGAAGATGCAGGGGTCGCAGCCGTTGCCGCAGCAGGCGTCCAGGTCGGGCGGCGGTGGCGGCAGGGGCATGGGGTCGGGCGCTTCGGCGTCGGTCATCGACACGAATTCTGGGGCAGCGAAGATCGCCCCCCTGCCCGTCCGGGCGAACGTCTCGCGCGCCATCCACCGCGGTGCCGGCCGGTTTCACGACGATCTTGTTACTCCCCGCCGCGCCGCCTTCTGCGTAGATTGGCGGCATGCGCTGGACACGGCGCCGCAACCGGAGCAAGCCATGAGCACCCCCACCCAAGCCGCCGAGATCGTGCGCGAGTACGGCCCCTTCGATGGCCACCCCGCCATCCACGGCGTCACGCATGACGGCGAGCGCGTCTGGGCCGCCACCCACGAGGCGCTGCTGGCCATCGCGCCGGCCGACGGCGCGGTGCAGCAGCGCCTGCCCCACCCCTGCGATGCCGGCACGGCCTTCGACGGCCGCCACCTGTACCAGATCACCGAGTCGCGCATCGCCAAGATCGACCCCGCCAGCGGCGCCGTCGTGGCCAGCCTGCCGGCGCCCGGCCCCGGCTGCTCGGGCCTGGCCTGGGCCGAGGGCAGCCTGTGGGTGGGCCAGTACCGCGACCGCAGCATCGTGCAGATCGACCCCGGGACCGGCGCCGTGCAGCGCCGCATCGCCACCAACCGCTTCGTCACCGGCGTGACCTGGGTGGACGGCGAACTCTGGCACGGCACCTGGGAGGGCGACGAGAGCGAGATCCGCCACATCGACCCGGCCAGCGGCGCCGTGCTGCAGACGCTGCAGATGCTGTCTCTTATACACATCTGACGCTGCCGACGAAGGCTTAGGTGT
>CAXDTK010000338.1:0-5332 GCA_963992225.1 uncultured Comamonadaceae bacterium
GCTCGTGGGCTCGGAGATGTGTATAAGAGACAGCTTCGAGGGCGAGGAGCAGCATGGCGGCGTGGGCGCGTGGGGGGATGGCGGCGATTCTAGGAAGCCTGGCCGCCTGCTCGTCGCCGCCGCTGCTGCCGCCCGAGCGCCTGCCGACCCCGCCCGCCGTGCCGGCGCCCGAGCCACCGCAGGCCCCCGCGCGCTGGACCGCCGCCAGCTGGCAGGAGCTGCCCGGCTGGGGCGGCGACGACGCGCTGGCCGCCTGGCCGGCGCTGCTGGCCAGCTGCCAGCGCCCCGCGCCGGGCTGGGCCGAGTTCTGCGCCCGCGCCGCGCTGCAGGCGCCGGCCGATGCGACCGAGGCGACGCTGTTCCTGATGAAGCACCTGCGCCCCTGGCGCCTGAGCGCCAGCAGCGGCGAGGCCACCGGCTTGCTGACCGGCTATTTCGAGCCGCAGCTCAGCGCCAGCCGGGTGCGCGAGGGCGCCTTCCAGTGGCCGCTGCACGCCCCGCCCGCCGACCCCGCGCTGCGCCGCATGCCGCGTCGCGACATCGACGCCCACCCGCGCTTCGCGGCGCTGGAGCTGGCCTATGTGGACGACCCCATGGGCCTGCTGCAGCTGCAGATCCAGGGCTCGGGCCGGCTGGCCGTGCGCGAGGCCGGCGGCGCGACCCGCCTCAGCCGCGTCGCCTTCGCCGGTCACAACGAGCAGCCCTTCGAGTCCGTCACCAAGGCGCTGCTGGCGCGCGGCGAGCTCAGCGACGGCAGCTGGCGGGCGCTCAGCGACTGGGCGCGGCGCCAGCCGCCGACGCGCGTGCGCGAGGCGCTGGCGGTGAACCCGCGCGTCGTCTACTTCCGCGAGGAGCCGCTGCCCGACCCCGCGCAGGGCCCGCGCGGCGCGCAGGGCGTGCCGCTGCTGCCGGGCCGCTCGGTGGCCATCGACCGCAGCCACATCGCGCTGGGCACGCCGCTGTGGCTGGACAGCACCGAGCCCTGGGCGCCCGGCGCGCCGGCCACGCCGCTGCGCCGGCTGGTGCTGGCCCAGGACACCGGCGGCGCCATCGTCGGCGCGGTGCGCGCCGACCTGTTCTGGGGCTGGGGCGAGGAAGCCGCCTTGCGGGCCGGCCGCACCCGGCAGCCGCTGCGGTTGTGGGCGCTGTGGCCCGTCGACGGCCGCCCGGGCGGGGCCTAGGCCCGGCTCACTCGGTCACCTTCACGCCCTTCCAGAAGGCGTAGCGGCCCTTGATCTCGGCCGCGGCCGGCAGCGGGTCGGCGTAGTACCAGACGGCGTCGGGGTTCATCTCGCCGTTGACGAACAGGCTCAGGTACTGCGCCTGGCCCTTCCAGGGGCAGCCGCTGCGGTGGTTGGAGAAGGTGGTGTATTCCTTCTTCAGCGAGTCGGCGGGGAAGTAGTGGTTGCCTTCGACGACCACCGTGTCGTCGCTCTCGGCGAGGGTCACGCCGTTCCAAACTGCCTTCATGGGCGGTCTCCGTGAAAATGGGTCGATGCGACGCTACCACTCCCACCTCGGCCGCGACATCGTCGTCACCGCCGGCAGCGCCCGCGACCTGGCGCCCGGGCAGTTCGGCGTGCTGGCCATCGACGGCGGCGCGGGCGGCTGGTCGGTCGTGCACAAGGGCCCGGACGGCGAAGTCGTCGAGCTGAACAACGAGATGCATTTCGATCTGCCGGAAGACGCGCTGGCGTTCGCGAAGGAGCTGATCGGCCTGATGGCCGGCGGAGGCGCCGAGCCATGAGCCCGCGGGCCGCGCTGCTGGTGCTGGCCGGCCTGGCGCCGCTGGCCCCTGCCACGGGTGCCGCGGGTGACGTGGCCGCGGGCCGCAAGCTGTTTGCCTCCTGTGCCGACTGCCACGCCGTGGGCCCCTCGGCGCGACACGGCTTCGGGCCGCACCTGAATGCGCTGGCGGGCCGCCGGGCCGGCAGCCTGGCCGGCTACGCCTACTCGCCGGCCATGAAGGCCTCGGGCCTGGTGTGGAACCAGGCCACGCTGACCGCCTACCTGCGCGACCCCGGCGCCGTCGTGCCGGGCACCAAGATGCGCTACTGGGGGCTGGGCATCGACGAGGGCAAGGTGGCCGACCTGCTCGCCTACCTGGCCGCCGCCCAGGCCCGTTGATGGAGTCCACCGCCATGCACCAGCCCCATGCCCCGCTCACCCTCTACGGCGCACCGGCCTCCGGCGCGGTGGCCGTCGAGGCCGCACTGACGCTGCTGGGCCTGCCCTACGAGCTGATCGAAGGCGCGACCTGGGCCGAGGAGGCCGCGCGCGACCGCGTCGCCACCCGCAACCCGATGCGCCAGATCCCGACGCTGGTGCTGCCGGACGGCGAGGTCATGACCGAGAGCGCGGCCATCCTGATCTACCTGGCCGACCTGGACCCGGCCGCCACGCTGGCGCCGGCGCCCAACGCCCCGCAGCGAAGGCAGTTCCTGCGCTGGATGCTGTACGTGTCGTCGGCGATCTATGCGCTGCACTGGGTCAAGCCGGACGTGGGCCGCCTCGGTGCCCCGGCGACGGCGCGCGAGGCGGTCGTCAACGCCGTGCACGAGCGCATCGCCTTCTGCTGGGCCAACATGGACGGCCAGCTCAACCCCGGCCGCTACCTGCTGGGCGACGAGCTGACGGTGCTGGACCTGTACGTCGCCGTGGTCTCGCGCTTCGGGCCGTGGCGCGAGCGCTTCGAGGAGGTGGCGCCGCGCATGACGCCGGCCATGCACCGCGTGGACCAGGACCCGCGGCTGGCGGCGCTGTGGCGTGAGCGGTTTCCCGCGGACTGAGCTTGGTGCCGCCTGCTTCGCGCGTTAGGCTGCGCGGCGCTGACGGAGCTTCACGATGCGACAGCCCAGGACGACACCCGCCGCCCGGCCCCAAGCCGCCCCGACGCTGCTGTCCGGCGGCAACCCGCAGATTCCCAAGGGCGACGGCGATGCGCCGGTGCAGGCCTACCTCGCCGCGATGCCCGGCTGGAAGCAGGCCGTGGGCCGGCACATCGATGCGCTGGTGGCCCGCCACGTGCCTGCGGCGCGCAGGGCGGTGAAATGGAATTCGCCGTTCTACGGCATGGCCGGCGGGGGCTGGTTCCTGAGCTTCCATTGCTTCACGCACTACGTGAAGCTGACCTTCTTCCAGGGCGCCGAGCTGACGCCGCAGCCGCCGGGCGAGTCCAAGCAGCCGCAGGTCCGCTACCTCGACATCCACGAGCACGACGCCCTCGACGACGCGCAACTCGGCCGCTGGCTGGAGCAGGCCAGCCAGCTGCCCGGCTGGGGCAAGGCCTGACCGGCCCGCGCGCGGCTCAGACCTGCCCGCCGGCCTTGGACCCCTTGCCCTGCAGCACCGGCGCGTCGGGCAGGCCCAGCAGGTCCGCCGCCAGCGCCTCGGCCACCTCGATGCCGTCCACACCGGCGCTCATGATGCCGCCCGCATAGCCGGCGCCCTCGCCGGCCGGGAACAGGCCGCGCACGTTGAGGCTCTGGTAGTCGCGCCCGCGGTTGATGCGCAGCGGCGACGAGGTGCGCGTCTCCACGCCGGTCAGCACCGCGTCCGGGCGGTCGAAGCCGCGGATCTGGCGGGAGAACGCCGGCAAGGCCTCGCGGATCGCTTCCAGGCAGTAGGGTGGCAGCGAGCCGCGGCCCTTCTCCTGCAGGTTGGTCAGCGTGACGCCGGGCTTGTAGCTCGGCAGCACGTCGCCGAAGGCGGTGCTGACCTGGCGCTTGATGAAATCGCCCACCAGGCTGGCGGGGGCCAGGTAGCCGCCGCCGCCCAACTCGTAGGCGCGGCTTTCCCACTGGCGCTGGAAGGCCATGCCGTCCAGCGGGTTCACCGGGCTGCCGTCGCGCTTGCCGTCCTGTCGGTAGTCCTCGGGCGTCAGGCCGACGACGATGCCGGCGTTGGCATTGCGCTCGTTGCGCGAGTACTGGCTCATGCCGTTGGTGACGACGCGGTTCTCCTCGCTGGTGGCGGCCACCACGGTGCCGCCGGGGCACATGCAGAAGCTGTAGACCGCGCGGCCGTTCTTGGCGTGGTGCACCAGCTTGTAGTCGGCCGCGCCGAGGATCTTGTTGCCGGCGCTGGGCCCGAAGCGGGCCGCGTCGATGAGGCTCTGCGGATGCTCGATGCGGTAGCCAATGGAGAAGGGCTTGGCCTCCATCTGCACGCCGCGTGCATGCAGCATCTGGAAGGTGTCGCGCGCGCTGTGGCCCAGCGCGATCACCACATGCGTGGCGGCGATCTGCTCGCCGGACGCCAGCGTCAACCCGCGGACCGCACCGTCCTCGATGTGCAGGTCGGTCACCTTCTGCTGGAAGCGGATCTCGCCGCCCAGCGCCTCGATCTCGGCCCGCATCTTGATGATCATGGACACCAGCCGGAAGGTGCCGATGTGGGGCTTGCTGACGTAGAGGATCTCGTCCGGCGCGCCGGCCTTGACGAACTCGGTCAGCACCTTGCGGGTGAGGTGACGCGGGTCGCTGATCTGGCTCCACAGCTTGCCGTCCGAGAAGGTGCCGGCGCCGCCCTCGCCGAACTGCACGTTGCTCTCGGGGTTGAGCTTGCGCTCGCGCCACAGGCCCCAGGTGTCCTGGGTGCGCTCGCGCACCGCCTTGCCGCGCTCCAGCACCAGCGGGCGCAGGCCCATCTGCGCCAGGATCAGCGCGGCGAACAGCCCGCAGGGCCCGAAGCCCACCACCACCGGCCGCGGGCCGCGGTACTCGCCCACCTGGGCCAGGAAGTGGTAGCCGGTGTCGGGCGTGGGGCGCACATGCGGGTCACCGGCGAAGCGGGCCAGCACGGCGGCGTCGGCCGCGGCGTCGCTCAGCGTGCAGTCCAGCGTGTAGACGAGCTGGATGTCGCTCTTCTTGCGCGCGTCGTAGCCGCGGCGGAAGACCTGCACCTGGGCCAGTTCGGCGTCGGCCAGCTTCAGGCGGGCCAGCACGGCCGGGCGCAGCGCGTCCTCGGCATGGTTGAGCGGCAGGCGGAGTTCGGTGATGCGGATCATGGGGTCAGCGGCGCCCGGCCGTCCGAAGCTGCTGACGCGCCCCCTCGGGGGGAGCGAGCGGATGCGAGCGTGGGGGCTTCATCTTCAGGTCAGTGTCGAGCCGACAAAAACAAACAGGCCCCGAGGGGCCTGTGCGTTCAGACGATCGTCAGGCGATCGGCCCGGGGATCAGCCCGAATGCGGGCGCTTGCCCGGGTTCTTCTTGGAGCGGGTGTGCGAGCCGCGCTCCAGGCTGCGCAGCTGGCCCTTGCCGGCCGTGAAGGTCACGCCCTTGGGGGCTGTCTCTTATACACATCTCCGAGCCCACGAGACGGACTCCTATCT
>CAXDTK010000339.1:0-5282 GCA_963992225.1 uncultured Comamonadaceae bacterium
TGCGCCGCCATGCCCGATTCCATTCACCCACGAAGACCCGACATGACCTCCTCCACCCCTCACACCTCGCCCACCCCCGAGCCCGCCTCGCTGCAGGGCCGCGTGGCCCTGATCACCGGCGGCAGCCGCGGCCTGGGCGCCGCCATCGCCCAGGTGCTGGGCGAATCCGGCATGCGCGTCGTGCTGGCCGACCTGGTGCTGGAACGCGCGCAGGACGCCGCCGCGCTGCTGGGCGAGCGCGACATCGAGGCCGTCGCCGTGCCGCTGGACGTGTCCGACCCGGCCCAGTGCCAGGCCGCGGTGGAGCGCGCCGTCAGCGAGTTCGGCCGGCTCGACGCCCTGGTCAACAACGCCGCCGTGGACGTCACCGCGCCGCTGGCCGAGCTGAGCGTGGAGGACTGGCTGCGCGTGCTGAACACCAACCTGTCCGGCCCCTTCCTGATGACCAAGTTCGCCGCCGCGCAGCTGGCCCGGCAGGGCGGCGGCCATGTGGTGAACATCGCGTCCACCGCCTCCAAGCGCGCCTGGCCCAATGCCAGCGCCTACCACGCGACGAAGTGGGGCCTGCTGGGCCTGTCGCACGCGCTGCACGCCGAGCTGCGCGACCAGGGCATCCGCGTCGGCGCCATCGTGGCCGGCGGCATGAAGACGCCCTTCCTGCTGGACCGCTTCCCCGGCATCGACGAGACCAAGCTGCAGGACCCGATCAACGTGGCCTGCGCGGTGCGCTACATGCTGCAGCAGCCCGAGGGCACCGTGGTGCCGGAGCTGACGGTGCTGCCCATGCAGGAGACCTCGTGGCCCTGAGCCGGCGCGCCGCGCGTGCGGGGCGGCGGCCATGGTGACGCCGCCCGACCCGCTGGGCATGCTGACGCCGCAGGACCTGCGCCGCCCGCTGCGGCCCGCGCTGTTCATCGACAAGGACGGCACGCTGATCGAGAACGTGCCCTACAACGTCGACCCGGCGCTGCTGCGCTTCATGCCCGGCGCGGGAGAAGCGCTGGCGCGGCTGCAGCGCGCCGGGCTGGCGCTGGTGATCGTCACCAACCAGAGCGGCCTGGCGCGCGGCCTGTTCACGCGCGAGCAGTTCGACCGGCTCGCGCAGGCCTTGCAGCAGCGCCTGCGGCAGGAATTCGGCGTGGTGCTGGACGGCCTGGAGATGTGCCCGCACGGCCCCGGTGACGACGGCGCACCCACCTGCCCCTGCCGCAAGCCGGCGCCCGGCATGCTGATCCGTGCGGCCCACCAGCACGGCCTGGACCTGGCGCGCTCGTGGATCGTGGGCGACACGCTGGACGACGTCGAGGCCGGCCACCGCGCCGGCTGCGGCGGCCTGCTGTTCCACAGCGGTGGCGAGACGGTCTGGCGCCGCTCGCCGCTGCGCGAGCCCGATGCCGGCTTCCACGACTGGACCGCGCTGGCCGAGCATGTGGAGCGGCAGCTGCGCGGGCACGCCGGCTGCCCGGGCGAGGGGCCGTCCCCACTATCCGGCACAGGAGACCCCCGGTGCAGCACCCCTCGAACAGCGCCATCAAATGCCTTCCGCCCGGCCAGCTGATCGAGCGCGAGCCCTGGCTGGAGCGGCCGCTGGTGTTCACCAACGGCGTGTTCGACCTGCTGCACATGGGCCATGTCGCCTGCCTGGAGGCCGCGCGGCGGCTGGGCGGCACGCTGGTCGTGGCGCTCAACAGCGACGCCTCGGCGCGCGGCCTGGGCAAGGGCCGGCCGGGTGAGCGGCCCTACTGCACGCTGCAGGAGCGCAGCCGCGTCATCGCGGCGCTGGGCTGCGTGTCCTGGGTGACCTGGTTCGACGAGGCCACGCCCGCGGCGCTGCTGGAGCAGCTGCGCCCCGACGTCTACGTGAAGGGCGGCGACTACGAGGTGGAACGCCTGCCCGAGACGCCGCAGGTGCGCAGCTGGGGCGGCCGGGTGGTGGTGGTGCCCTACCTGCAGGGCCAGTCCAGCACGCGGCTGATCCGCCAGCTGCAGGGCGAGGCGGCATGACGGGCCCGAGCGCCTCCGAACGGCTCAGCGCCCCGCCGGCCGTGCTGGTGGTGGGCGACTGCATGCTGGACGTCTACCTCGAAGGCGCGGTGCAGCGCATCTCGCCCGAGGCGCCGGTGCCCATCCTGCGGCTGGACCGCCAGCACCAGCGCGCCGGCGGTGCGGCCAACGTGGCGCTCAACCTGGCGCGGCTGCACTGCCCCTGCACGCTGACCGGCCTGGTGGGCACCGACACCGCCGGCGCCTGCCTGGTGGAGCTGCTGGACGAGCCCGGCATCACCCAGCATGTCGTGCGCAGCGCCCACCTGCACACCACGCAGAAGATCCGCCTGGTCAGCCAGCGCCAGCAGCTGCTGCGCATGGACGTGGAGGTGGCCCCGCCGGCCGAGGCGGTGCAGGCGCTGCACGACCGCGTGCGCGAGCTGGCCGGCCGGCACCGCTGGCTGCTGCTGTCCGACTACGCCAAGGGCGCGCTGGGCGGCGACCTGCCGGCCCTCGTCGCCCATGCGCGCGCGCAGGGCTGCCGCGTGCTGGTGGACCCCAAGCGCAAGGACCTGAGCGCCTACCGCGGCGCCTGGCTGCTCAAGCCCAACCTGGCCGAGCTGCACGAGGCGGTGGGCGGCTGGGCCGGCGAGGCTCAGCTGTGCGAGCGGCTGGCCGCGCTGCAGCAGCAGCTGGACATCGACCATGTGCTGCTGACCCGCGGCGAGGACGGCATGACGCTGTTCTCGCGCGGCGGCCGCTGCCTGCACGTGCCCACCGAGGCGCGCGAGGTCTACGACGTCAGCGGCGCCGGCGACACCGTGCTGGCCGCGCTGACCCACGGCCTGGCCCGCGGCGACACGTTGGACGACGCGGTGCGCCTGGCCAACCGCGCCGCCGGCCTGGTGGTCGGCAAGTTCGGCACCGCCGCCGTCACGCCCGAAGAACTGGAGGCGCTGTGAGCCCCTCGCCCGGTCTCGCCACGCTGGACGCGGGCAGGCCCGGTCGGTCCCCCGCGGGGACGGTGATGCTCGCGGCATCGAGCCGCTCGCACATCACCAGCGCGGGCCGGCTTGGGGCGGCCCGGCGCTCGGCCCGCAATCGTTATGGAGCACATCAAATGAGCGCCGTCCCATCGCTGATCCCTTCGCTGCGCAATCCCTTCGAGGCCGGCCTGGCCGCGCACCGCGCGCTGTTCGACCGGCTGCATGCGCTGCAGCCCGAGGTGGAGCGCGCTGCCGCACTGATGACCGCCACGCTGCGCCAGGGCCGCAAGCTGCTGCTGATGGGCAACGGCGGCTCGGCGGCCGACTGCCAGCACCTGGCGGCCGAGTTCACCGGCCGCTTCCAGCGCGAGCGCGCCCCGCTGGCCGCCATCGCGCTGACCACCGACACCTCGGCGCTGACCTGCATCGCCAACGACTACGGCTTCGAGCAGGTGTTCGCGCGCCAGCTGGCCGGCCTGGGCCAGCCGGGCGACTGCGCCATCGGCATCTCCACCTCGGGCCGCTCGCCCAACGTGCTGCGCGCGCTGGAGCGGGCCCGCACGCTGGGCCTCAGCACCATCGGCCTGGCCGGCCGCGACGGCGGCGACATGCGCGCGCTGTGCGACCTGTGCCTGGTGGTGCCGCACGCCGACACGGCGCGCATCCAGGAGGCCCACATCTTCATCGGTCACAGCTGGTGCGCCATGGTGGAACAGGCGCTGGCCAGCGCGCCGTGAACACCCCCGCGCTGCCGTCCTTCTGGATGGGCGGCTACGAGGGCGCCGACCATGTCAACGGCGCCGGCGAGGCACTCGACATGGTGGCCGCCACCGGCCATGACCGCCGCCTGGCCGCAGACTACCGCGCCGCCCGCCGGCTGGGCCTGCGCTGCGTGCGCGAGAGCGTCGGCTGGCGGCTGGCCGAGCAGCCCGATGGTCGCTTCGACCTGACGCGTGCGGTGCGCATGGCCGAGGCCGCGTCGCGCCAGGGCCTGCACATCCTCTGGACGCTGATGCACTACGGCGTGCCGCCCGACCTGACGCTGCTGGACGACGCGCTGATCCCGCGCTTCGCCCGCTTTGCCGGCGCCGTGGCGCGCACGCTCGCGCCGCTGTCGCCCGCGCCGCGCATCTACACGCCCATCAACGAGATCAGCTTCCTGTCCTGGGCGGCCAGCGCCACCCGCGACATGGGGCCGGCCGGCGTGCAGCGGCTGGTGGCGCTGGAGGACTCGCGCGTCAGCGGCTTCCAGGTCAAGCAGCGGCTGGTGCGCGCCGCGCTGGCCGGCATGGACGCCATCCGCGCCGCCGACCCGGGCGCGCGCTTCCTGCACATCGAGCCGGTGCTGCACGTGGCCCCCTGCGACGCCGGCGACCTGGCGCAATGCGCGCTGGCCGAGCGCATCACCGGCTACCAGTGGCAAACCATGGACATGCTGGCCGGCCGCATGGACCCGCAGCTGGGCGGCCACCCCGAAGCGCTGGACCTGGTGGGCCTGAACCACTACCACAGCAGCCAGTGGGAAGTGCCCAGCGAGAAGCGCCTGCCCTGGCACCTGCGCGACCCGCGCCGCTTGCCGCTGTCGCAACTGCTGGGCGAGGTGTGGCGGCGCTACGGCCGGCCCATGCTGGTGGCCGAGACCGGCCACATCGGCGTGGGCCGCGCGGCCTGGCTGCACGAGATCGCCGCCGAGGCAAGGCGCGCACGCGCCCAGGGCCTGCCGCTGCTGGGGGTGTGCCTGTACCCGCTGCTGGACCGGCCCGACTGGAACGAGACGCGGCGCTGGCACCGCAGCGGCCTGTGGCACCTGGCGCGGCCCGAGGCGCGCCGCCTGAACCGGCCCTGTGCACGCGCGCTGCGGCAGTGGCAGCACATCGCCGCGCCCCCCGCCACGGCCGACGCGCGGCCCGGCGTGCTGGTGCTGCTGCCCTGCGCCTGGGAAGACTGGCCGGCCCCGCGCGAGGCACTGCTGCAGGCGCTGGCCGGCGCCGGCTTGGTGCGGCTGCTGGAGCCGCCGCGCAGCGCCGGCGGCCCGCCGCTGCTGCGCCGCCACGGCCTGGGGCCCGGTGCCGAGCTGCTGGTGCTGCACGGCCATGCGGCCGGCTGGCAGCCGCCGCCCGGCGCCGCCGAACTGGCGCTGCTGCGCGGCGCGCTGCAGCAGGACGGTCTGCACCACTGGGCCTGCTGGCTGGCCGGCTGGCGCGGCGACGGCCACCCGGCCTGGTGGCGCGAGCTGGCCGGCGCCGGCCTGGTGGCTGTCTCTTATACACATCTCCGAGCCCCCGAGACGGCCTCCGATCTCGTATGCCG
>CAXDTK010000340.1:0-5243 GCA_963992225.1 uncultured Comamonadaceae bacterium
CGACATAGGAGTCCGTCTCGTGGGCTCGGAGATGTGTATAAGAGACAGACGCGGGCTTCACGGCTTGCGCGCCCGGCCGCCTGCAGCGGCGCCGGCTCCGGCAGCTCCCCCGCCGGCCCGGCACCGCCCAGCAGCCGCCATGCAGCGGCCTGCGCCTGCGGCCGCTCGGCCCAGGCGCGCTGCCACTGCGGCCAGTGGCGGCCCAGCAGGCCACGCCACCACCAGCGGTCCAGCTGGCCGCGCCGGGCGGCCAACGCCAGGCAGGCCAGCATCTCGGCCTCGTCGGCAAACAGCACGGCCTCGGCACCCTCCGCCACCGCGCCCAGCGCCGGGCGGGCGGCCGCGGCCAGCGCCGCGTCCAGCTGCTGCCGGCCCGCGGCGATCCAGCCCTGCCGCAGGCCCACCGGGGCCACGCGGCGCAGCGCGGCCTCGGGCGCCTGCAGCTGCAGCCGGCGCAGCCACAGCAGCGACTGCGGCGGCAGGCCGCGCGGCAGCGCCTCCGCCAGGTCGGCGCCCAGCGCCTGCAGCGCCAGCCGCGCCGCCACCGGCTGCGCGTCCGCGGGCAGGCGGGCGTTGACGCGGTGGATGGCGAGCGCGGCGGGCATGGCTAGCGACGCTTGCGGTCGGGCGCCTGCGTCAGCGCGGACGCCGCCACGGCCAGTTCGTCCTTGCTGGGCCGGCGCTCGCCGCGGCGGCCCGCGGCCAGGATGCGCGCCGCCACCGACGCGACCCGGGCCGACGTGCGCTCGCCGCCGCCACCCGCCGGCCCGTCGCCGCCGTCGCCATCCTCCTCGTCGCGGCCGACGCGGCCGGTGGTGCGCAGCAGCAGCCGCTCCGGGTGGCCGGCCAGCTGGGCCAGGTGCAGCTCCGCGCCCGAACGGCGCACCGGCACGTCCTGCCAGCCGTCCAGCAGCGCACGGGCGAAATGCGCGCGGTTCAGCACCTCGGCGCTGGTGGGCACGCCGGCCGGCAGCAGCTTGCGGAACTGGGCGAGCTGAGCCGCCGTCAACGGCAGCGTGGGCGGCAGCCAGACGAAGGCAGTGCCCTCGGCACGGGGCGCCATCAATTGGGTCAGGAACTGCGCCGCGAACGCCTGCATCTCCACGCCCCAGGACTGCGGCCAGGCACCGGGCCCGGCATCACCGGCGCGGCCGGGCGGCGGGGCCAGGCGGCGCCGCGCGCTGTCGGCGTCCATCCACAGCGGCCGGGCCTGGGCGTCGATCTGCAGCAGGGCCAGCGGCAGCTCCTCGGCCGTCAGCCCCGGCGCCGCGGCGCCACCGGCGATGCGCTGGCGCATCCACCAGCCGACGCGGCCGCCGGCGGGCACGTCCGTCAGCCCCCAGCCCGGCGACAGCAGCGCCACCGCCAGCTCGTTGCGCAGCGAGGCCGTGCCCAGGCCGGCCGGCGCCTGCACCTCCACCAGCCGCGCCCGCACCGCCGGCTGCTCGGTGCGGCGGTTGCAGGCCCCCAACTCGCCCAGCAGCGTGGCCGCGCGCCCCTGGCCGGCCCAGGCGGGCGTGAGCGTCAGCAGGTACAGGCCGGCCAGCGGCTGCCCCTCGGCCAGGCCGGCGGCGCAGTTGCCGAAGCCGCTGAACGACGCGCCGCGGCCGGCGCTGCTGAGGTCCAGGTCGAGGTTGCCGATGTCGACGACCGCGCCCGACGGCGTGACGCCCAGGCCGGCCGAGAGGTGCAGCACGCTGCCCGTGCCGGCGTTCACCGCCAGCCCCTCGGCCACGCCGCAGCCGATCAGCCGGGCCAGCTGCCGCTCGGCGCCGTCGCGCGCGGCCTGCTCGCGGCTCAGGTCCTCGGCGCTGAGCAGGCGGCCGTTGAAGAAGGCGCTGCGCGGCGCGCCCTCGACGGCGACGACCTGGTTGAGCCGGGCGTTCAGGACGGTGGCCATGGTGTCAGCTCCTGCCAATGACGAGCCAGCGGCCCAGGCGCTGCGACGCGATCAGCGTCAGCGAGTTGCCGGTCTCCAGCCCCAGCCGCCCGTCGCCCTCCACGCCGCTGACGAGCAGGCTGCCCAGCGTCTTGATGACGATGACCCGGCCCTCGTCGATGCGGCCGTCGCGCGGCTCGGGCAGCGCCAGCAGGGCCTGCCGCGTCAGCGCCAGCGGGGCCACAACCAGCACATGGTCGCCGCGGGCCAGGCGCAACTCCTCCACCTTGTCGATGTAGCGCACCGGCCAGACGCCCACGTCCACCGCCGCGGGCGGCGGCAGCGGCGTGCGCACCAGCTCGCCGCTGCCCTCGTCCCAGCCCAGCAGCACCTTGGCCTCGCGGGCGGGCGGCGCCGTGAGGCTCAGGCCCTCGAAGCGCGGGGCCGCGGCCGGGTGCAGCGGCTGCACGGTGTCGACGGTGACGACGTTCGCGGCCGTCACCGCGGTCAGGCTGGGCGGGTTGTCGGCGTTGCCGGCCGCGACCACCTGGGTGGCCGGGCCGCCACTGCCGCCGCTCGCGTCGATGCTGAGCTGCCAGCCGGGCTCCTCGCCGTCGCCGCCGCGGCTGCGGTTGAGCTGCACGCTGGTGTTCTTGCCGGCCACCAGCGTGGCCAGCACGTAGCTGCCGCCGTCGCCGCGCAGCGCGCGCGGCGCCACGCCCACCAGCAGTTGCATCTGCGCGGGGCGCTGCTGCAGGCCGGTGCCGCCGTCCTCGATGCGCACCGGCGCGGCCTGCCCCGGCTGATAGGCATAGGGCGGCTGCTGGCCCGCGGCCAGCCCGGCCTCGTCGCCGTCCCAGGGACGGGCGGCCACGACCACGCCCTTGTCGTCGCTGGCCAGCAGGCTGCGCAGCGGCGCGCCCAGCACCAGCTCGCCATCGACCGACAGGCTGCCCGAGACCTGCCCCTGCCCGCCCACCGCCAGGTCGCCCGCCAGCTCCAGCCCGGCAAAGGCGGGGCTGGCCCCGGGGCCGATGTCCTGCACCGTGTCCAGCCGGATGGTGGGCGCCGCCCCGCCGGCGTCCACCAGAATGTTGGGCGACGGCCCGGCCGGCTTGGGCAGGGCCGCGCCGGCCAGCGTGCCCAGCTCGAAGCGGGCCGGCGTGCTGCCCGCGGCGGCCCGGCCCACCAGCAGCGCGCCGGCGGTGGGCGCCTCGGCCTGGCCGGTGCCGCCATCGGCCACCGGGATGGGCTGGCTCATGCCGGGGCCGTAGTAGTCGGGGCTGCCGGCGTCAGCGGCGCCGCCCGGCCACTTCACGGCGGGCACCAGCCGGGCCTTGTTGCCGCTGCCGCCGTCGGTGCCGTCGGGCACCAGGTCGATGCGGGTCAGCGCATGGTCGTGGGTGGCGAAGTCGGCCAGCAGGTCCTGGGCATGGGTCAGCTCGGGGTCGCCCTTGCCCAATAGGTAATGCGCCTCGCGCGGCGCGTCCTGGCTGCCGTCGCGCAGCAGCCATTCCTGCAGCAGGCGCAGGTGCAGCAACTGCGGCCGGCCCAGCATGCGCACGCCGCGGGTGCCGTCGGCGCCGGCCTTGGCGTCGACGGCGGCCAGCAGCAGGGCACGATCGGCCAGCGGCTCGGCCGCGGGCACCGGGCCGTGGTGGGCCATGAAGCCGCTGCGCAGCAGCCGCGTCCAGACCTCGAAGGCCGCGGCGTAGTAGGCCGCCACCTCGGCGCGCGGGATCTGCAGCTGCTGCGGCGGCGCGGGCAGGCTGACCTGGCTGGGCCGCGGCAGCGCCGGCGTGGCCGCGGCCGGCATCGCGGGTGCCGGGTGGTGCGGGTCGCCCCAGGCGGTGGCGATGGCCTCGCGCAGGCCGCGCTCGACATCGGCCTGGAAGCCCGCCAGCGTCTGCCCGGCGGGCACGGCGGTGCGCACCTTGATGCCGCGTATCCAGGCCACCACCGCGCGCAGCGCCAGGTCCTCGGCGGCATCCGGCGGCGTCCAGGCGAAGTCCAGCGCGAAGCTGTCGGCGATGCGGGCATCGGCGCTCAGCTCGCTCTCGTCGCGGCAGGGCTCGCCCGGGATGGGCACCGGCGCGCCGCTGACCTCGGCATGGCGCAGCAGCACGTAGACGGTGGGGCGGCCGGCCGTCGTGGCGTCGCGGGCCAGCTGGGCATCCAGCCAGGTCTGCAGGTTGGCGCATTGCTCGGTGGCCACGCCGACCAGGTGGCCGTCCGGCAGCAGCGCCAGGCCGGGCGCCACGCGCACCTGCTGGCCCTCGCTGGCGGAGGCCGGCTTGGGCGCGGCCACGCCCAGGCCGGTCAGGACGCCGTAGCCCAGCGTCTCGCGCAGCGCCCGTTCGTCGCGGGCGGCCAGGTAGGCGTGCTCCTGGCGGAAGTCGTCCACGCCCAGCACCATGCCGAACGTGTAGTTGACGCGTTGCAGCGGGTCCAGCGCGGCGTCCGGCGCGGGGGTGAAGGTGGAGCCTGTGCAGCAACCCATGATGTCTCTCCGGTGGTTCTAACGGTCCAGGCCGACGCGGTCGCACGGCGGCAGCGGACGGAGATGCGTCAGCTGCCCACCGCCCAGGTCGCGCTCGCCCAGCACCAGCGGCGGCCAGATGGATGCGGCCGCCAGCGCGGCCAGCTCGGGGCGGCGCAGCAGGCCCAGCTCCAGCCGCGTGTCATGGCCCAACCGCGCCTCGCCGACGCGGAACAGCTCGAAGCCGAAGCGGATCTCGGCCACGGTGTGGGCCGGCTTGTCGCGCTCCACCGCACGCTCGACGGCGGCGCGGCGGCGCGCCAGCTCGTCGAAGTCCAGGCGGGCCTCGGCCGGCAGCGGCAGCACGACGCGGAAGCGGTGCGCCGGGCCCAGCGCGCGGACGATCTGGGCTTCGAAGCGCCACCAGTCGGCCAGTGCGGCGGAGCCGGCGGGCAGCACCAGCGGGCCGGGGATGCGGTCGAAGCCACGCCAGGCGGTGCCCCAGGCCGCGTTGAGCCGCGAGATGCGGCGCCAGCGGCGGGCCAGGTGGTCCTGCCAGCGCTGGCGCAGCGGCGCGCAGGGCTGGGTGGCGCGCAGGTAGGCGTCGAAGGCGCGGGCCTGGGCCCCGTCGCGCGGCTGCGGCTCGTCCTCGGGCAGGTCGTCCAGGCCGCTGGCCTGCCACGAGGCCATCAGCGCGATCTCCTCGCGCGCGGCGCGCGGCAGGAAGCCCAGCGCCTGCTGCAGCCGCGTGGCGTCGCCCAACAGCGAATCCTCGCCGCCCAGCCGCGCCAGCAGCGCCGCCCTGCCCTGCGCTGGCCGCGTCCGCCTGGCGGCCGGCGGCCTGTCTCTTATACACATCTGACGCTGCCGACGAAGGCTTAGGTG
>CAXDTK010000341.1:0-5232 GCA_963992225.1 uncultured Comamonadaceae bacterium
CACCTAAGCCTTCGTCGGCAGCGTCAGATGTGTATAAGAGACAGGCGCGGCCGCCGGGGCGCCGGCGCCGAGGTTGGCAGCCGTCAGGCACAGGTCGCAATGGGCCAGGTGGGCGACGCCGGCTTCCTGCCGGTCGCCCAGGTGCGACAGGGCGTGCACGTCCGCCATCGCTTGCGCGATGGGCAGCAGCAGGGCCAGCCAGAGCAGCCAGCCCCGCAGGCCTTGGGAGGTGCGGCGACGCAGGTTCACGGCCGCAATCCTAAACTCGGCCCCTTGTAGAGCCTGAAGTCACCCGTCATGAAGCTCATCGACACCATCCTGGCCGACGCGGCCGAGATCACGGCCATCCGCCGCGACCTGCACAAGCATCCCGAACTCTGCTTCCACGAGGAGCGCACCGCCGACGTCATCGCCCAGGCGCTGACCGACTGGGGCATCCCGGTGCACCGCGGCCTGGGCAGGACCGGCGTGGTGGGCATCGTCAAGAACGGCACGTCGGAGCGCGCCGTGGGCCTGCGCGCCGACATCGACGCGCTGCCCATGACCGAGCGCAACGAGTTCCCGCACGCCAGCGCCATCCGCGGCCGCATGCATGCCTGCGGGCACGACGGCCACACCGCCATGCTGCTGGCCGCGGCCAAGCACCTGGCCCGGCACCGCAATTTCGACGGCACGGTCTACCTGGTGTTCCAGCCCGCCGAGGAAGGCGGCGGCGGCGCGCGCGAGATGATCAAGGACGGCCTGTTCGAGAAGTTCCCGATGGAGGCCATGTTCGGCGCGCACAACTGGCCCGGCATGCAGGCCGGCCAGTTCGCGCTCAAGACCGGCCCGGTGTTCGCCAGCAGCAACGAGTTCAAGATCACCCTCAAGGGCAAGGGCTCGCACGCCGCCATGCCGCATCTGGGCATCGACCCGGTGCCGGCCGCCTGCCAGCTGGTCACCGCCTTCCAGACCATCATCAGCCGCAACAAGCGGCCCATCGACCCCGGCGTCATCTCCGTCACCATGATCCACGCCGGCGAGGCCAGCAACGTGGTGCCCGACTCGGTGGTGCTGGAGGGCACGGTGCGCACCTTCACGCTGGAGCTGCTGGACCTCATCGAGCGCCGCATGCGCGACATGACCCAGCAGCTGGCCGGCGCCTTCGAGCTGACGGCCGAGTTCGAGTTCCGCCGCAACTACCCGCCCACCATCAACCACCCCGCCGAGACCGAGTTCGTGCGCGGCGTGCTGACCGACCTGGTGGGCCCGGGCAACGTGCAGGAGTTCGAGCCCACCATGGGCGCCGAGGACTTCAGCTACTACCTGCTGGACAAGCCCGGCTGCTACTTCCTGATCGGCAACGGCGACGGCAGCCACCGCGTCGGCGGCCACGGCATGGGCCCCTGCATGCTGCACAACCCCAGCTACGACTTCAACGACGACCTCATCCCGCTGGGCGGCTCGATGTGGGTGCGCATGGCCGAAGCCTGGCTGAACCAAACCCCTCGCCCAGCCGAGCCCCGCTGAACGCGGGCACTGCTGAGCGGTCCCCCGAGGGGACGGCGATGCTCGCGGCATGGAGCCGCTCGCACATCGCCCAACGGGCCGGCTTGGGACGGCCCGGCGCTCGGCCCGCGCAACCAAGGAACCCAAACGCATGAACCACGACCAAATCATCCAGGACACCCGCGACTGGGTCGTCAAGGCCGTCATCGGCCTGAACCTCTGCCCGTTCGCGAAGGCGGTGCATGTCAACGAGCGCATCCGCTACGTGGTCAGCGACGCCACCGAGCCGGAGCAGCTGCTCAAGGACCTGGCCCGCGAGCTGCTGGCGCTGAACCGCGCCGACCCCGAGGACGTCGACACCACGCTGCTGATCCACCCCGGCGTGCTGACCGACTTCCTGGCCTTCAACGACTTCCTGGACGCGGCCGACGCGCTGGTGGACGAGCTGGCGCTGGACGGCGTGCTGCAGATCGCCGACTTCCACCCCGACTACCAGTTCGAGGGCACGGCGCCCGGCGACATCGGCAACTACAGCAACCGCTCGCCCTACCCCACGCTGCACCTGCTGCGCGAGACCAGCATCACCGCGGCGGTGGACGCGATGCCCGACACCGCCGCCATCTTCGAGAAGAATCTGGACACGCTGACCGAGCTGGGCGTCGAGGGCTGGCGCAAGCTGGGCCTGAAGGGCTGACGGCGCCGGGCGCCGCTACTCCTTGACCCAGGACAGCCCGCCCCCGCCCTTCTTGGGCGCATGGGCACGGGTGCGCAGCACCGCGTCGAAACCGCTCTTGCCGCCGTTCCAGATCGCCGTCAGCAGGCCCACCACGTCCTCGCGGCTGTAGGCGTCCAGGTCGGGGCGGAACTGCTTGATCGCCTCGGCCAGCCGGTCGCGCGGCAGCTCCTGGTGGGTCGCCAGCACGAGAAACATCGCCGCGTACAGGTCCGGGCGGCCGGCACACAGCAGCTGGATGCGCCGCAGCGCCTCGGCGGGTGCCGTGCGGCGCCCCGGCTGCAGCCAGGCCAGCGGGTCGTCGTCACCCGGTTCGGTCGCGGGGTCGGCCATGCTTGTCTCCTCGTCGGGCCCTTCGGGCTCTCGATGTGTGATGCGCAGCGCCAGTGTCAGTCATTTATGGCTCACGCCGAACGTGAAGCCTGCACGCGAGGGGGGACGCAGGCGAGCTGACGACGCAGTGATGCGGCAAACTTCGCGGTTGCTTCCGAGCCCTTGTGCCATGCAACCCAAATCCCTCGCCCTGATCGACGACGACGCCGAGTATTCGGAGTTCCTGACGCAATACCTGCAGGAGCATGGCATCGCGGTCAGCCGCTTCGACGACAGCAACGCCTTGCTGGCCGCGCCCGACGCCTTCTCCTACGACTTCTACCTCGTCGACCTGATGCTGCCGGGCGTCAACGGCGTGGAGCTGATCAAGATCCTGCGCCGCCGCACCGACGCCGGCATCGTGGTCGTGTCCGGGCGCCTGGGCCCGGAGGTGTTCCGCGAGGTCATCACGGCCGGCGCCGACATGTACCTGGTCAAGCCGGTGCAGTTCGAGCAGGTGACGCTGGCCATCGCCGCGGTGCAGCGCCGCGTCGCCAAGCCCAGCGCGGCCGACGCCGTCTGGAAGCTGGACCGCGCCAGCGGCGAGCTGGTGGTGCCGGACGGCACCCGCATCCAGCTCAGCGAGGCCGACCGCCAGCTGCTGGAATGCTTCGCCCAGGCCGGCGGCGAGCCGGTCACGCGCGAGGCGCTGCTCAACAAGCTGGGCCGCGAGGTGCCCGAGGGCGAGGCCGACGACGGCCTGTCGGCCACCATCTACCGGCTGCGCCGCCGCATCGAGCGGGCCACGCCCACGCTGGTGCCACTGCAGAGCAAGTCGCGCGTGGGCTATGTGTTCCGCGCGCCCCTGCAGCTGATCTAGCACCCCTCGTCTGCATCGCCACGCTGAACGCGGCATCGAACCGCAAGCACATCACCTCAGCGGGCCGGCCTGGGGCGGCCCGGCGCCCGGCCCGCTGGCCCAACAGCCGCCGAGCTTCAGCCGGCCGTGTCTGCCGCCTTCAGCACCACGGCATTGCGGCCGCCGCGCTTGGCTTCGTAAAGCGCCGCGTCGGCCCGGTCCACCAGCGGCCGCACGTCGGCATCGTCCGGCGACGCCAGGCTGACGCCGATGCTGACCGTGACCTGGCCCACGCCGGGGAAGTCCGCCGCGGCCACGGCGGTGCGGATCTTCTCCGCCGCCATGACCGCGTCCAGCGGCCCGGCCAGCTCGGGCAGCAGCACGGCGAACTCCTCGCCACCGAAGCGCGCCGCCACGTCGGTGATGCGCACCGTCGCCTGCAGCAGCTCGCCCAGCTGGCGCAGCACCGCGTCGCCCAGCGGGTGGCCGAACTGGTCGTTGATGCGCTTGAAATGGTCCACGTCCACCAGCAGCAGGCCATGCACGCGGCCGTTGGAGGCCCCGTAGCGGCGGTCCAGCGCATGCGCCTCGGCCAGCCGCGCGTCCAGGCTGCGGCGGTTGTGCAGGCTGGTCAGCGGGTCGCGCGTGGCCAGGTGCTCCAGCGCCGCGTTGGCCGCCTGCAGCTCCGCGGTGCGCTGGCGCACCTGCGACTCCAGCGTGGCATTGGCCTGCTGCAACTGCTGCTCGGTGCGCAGCAGCGACCCCGCCATCGACTGCATCGCCTGGCTCAGGCGCGCCAGTTCATGGGCGCCCAGCCGGGCGGGGAACTCGGGGATGCGCCGCTCGCTCTCGACCTGCTCGGCGATGCGCACCAGCTGCTCCACCGGCCGGCTGATGCGCCGCGCCAGCAGCAACGCGGCCACCGTCAGCAAGGCCGCGGCCACGGCGCCCAGCACCACCAGGTCGCGCTTGAGGTCGCGCACCGGCCGCAGCGCCTGCTCCAGCGGCTGGCGGGCGACGATGCGCCAGCCCAGCGCCGCCTGGCTGCTGGCCGGCAGCGCCGCCTCGCTGGCGAGGTAGCTGCGGCCGTCGCCGAACGGCAGCTCGCCCTCGAAGCGGCCGTTGGCCAGGCGGGCCGGCAGCACCGCCTGCCCCGCGGTCTGCGCGCTTTTCAGCGCCTCGGGGTAGAGCACGCGGCCCTGCCGGTCCAGGATGAGCACATCGATGCCGCTGCCGGGGCTCTGGCGCCGCACCACCTCCTCCACCAGACCGGTGACCCAGCGCCAGTGCACATGCACGCCCACCACGCCGCGCAGCACGCCCTCGGCGTCGCGGATGGGGGCGGCGAAGTCGATGAAGCGGGTCGGCTCGCCGTTGGGCTGCGCGGGCAGCAGCGCGGCCAGCAGCTTGGCCTCGTGGACGTCGCCCACGTAGACACGTTCGCGCGCGGCGATGAACCAGTCGCGCTGCGCCACCGAGCGCCCCACCAGCATGCCGCCGGTGGCCTGCAGCACGTTGCCGGCGGCGTCGGTCACGCCCATCCAGGCGTATTCGTCATGCCGCACCTGGCGCCGGTTCAGCGATTCGCGCACGCGCGCCGCGTCCAGCGGGCCGTCCACCAGATGCGGGGCCTCGCTGAGCAGCCCGATCTCGCGCTCGCGGTCGACCAGCTGCATGGCGATCAGCTCCGCGGCGCCCTGCGCCGTCGCGCGCACGGCGGTCTGCTGCGCGGTATAGAGCTCGTCGGTGGCCAGCGTGCCCAGGTAGCTGCCCACGCCGGTCAGGATGGCCAGTGCCAGGCCGCCCAGCACCAAGCTGAGCTGGCCACGCAGGCGGGGCA
>CAXDTK010000342.1:0-5218 GCA_963992225.1 uncultured Comamonadaceae bacterium
CACCTAAGCCTTCGTCGGCAGCGTCAGATGTGTATAAGAGACAGCCTTGACGCCGGCGGGCAGCTTCACGTCGTTGACGTGCAGCGAGTGGCCCTTGGTCATGCCGGACAGGTCGACCTCGATGAACTCGGGCAGCTGCTGGGCCAGGCAGGTGATCAGCAGCTCGGTCACGACGTGGTTGACCGTGCAGTGGTCCAGCTTGACGGCCGGCGAGGTCTCTTCGCCGACGAAGTGCAGCGGGACCTTCTTGGTGATCTTGGTGGTGGCGTCCACGCGCTGGAAGTCAGCGTGCAGGACCTGCGGCTTGTACGGGTGCATCTGGAAGTCACGCAGCAGCACCTGGGTGGTGGCGCCGCCCAGTTCCATGTCCAGCAGGGAGCTGTGGAAGGCTTCCTTCTTGAGGGCGTGGAACAGCGCGTTGTGATCGAGTTCGATCATGACGGGCTCACCGGCGCCAAAGACGATACCGGGCACCTTGCCGGCCACACGCAGGCGGCGGCTCGCTCCGGTCCCCTGCAACTTGCGCTCGAAGGCGACAAACTTCATGGTTTTCTCCAAAAAGAGAAACGGCACCCGCGACCAGGCGCCGTTGGGAATGCGGCCTTGCGGCCGCGGCGGAATCCGGATCAGAAGTTGTTGTTCTGTTCGGTTCGCGCTTGCGCGCGGAGCCAATCAGAAATTGTTGTTCTGCTCCGAAAAGAGGGAGGTGACCGACTCGCCGTCAGAGATGCGGCGGATGGTCTCGGCAAACAGGAAGGCCACCGACAGCTGGCGGATCTTCTTGCAGGCCTTGGCCGCGTCGGTCAGCGGGATGGTGTTGGTGATGACGACCTCGTCCAGCTGCGAGCCGGCGATGCGCTCGATGGCCGGGCCCGACAGGATGGGGTGGGTGCAGTAGGCGAACACGCTCTTGGCGCCGCGCGCCTTCAGCACCTCGGCCGCCTTCACCAGCGTGCCGGCGGTGTCGATCATGTCGTCCATGATCACGCAGTTGCGGTCCTCGATCTCGCCGATGACGTGCATCACTTCCGAGACGTTGGCAGCCGGGCGGCGCTTGTCGATGATGGCCAGGTCGCAGCCCAGCTGCTTGGCCAGCGCACGGGCGCGCACCACGCCGCCGACGTCGGGCGAAACGACCACCAGGTCGCTGTAGTTGCGGGCCTTCAGGTCGGACAGCAGCACCGGCGAGGCGTAGATGTTGTCGACCGGGATGTCGAAGAAGCCCTGGATCTGGTCGGCGTGCAGGTCCATGGTCAGCACGCGCTCGACGCCCACGGTCTCCAGCAGGTTGGCCACCACCTTGGCCGAGATCGGCACGCGCGTGCTGCGCGGGCGGCGGTCCTGGCGGGCATAGCCGAAGTAGGGGATCACGGCCGTGATGCGGCGGGCGCTGGCGCGCTTGAGCGCGTCGGCCATGATCAGCAGCTCCATCACGTTCTCGTTCGTCGGCGCGCAGGTGGGCTGGATGACGAACACGTCGCGGGCGCGGACGTTTTGCTGGATCTCGACGGTGACTTCGCCGTCGGAGAACCGGCCGACCACGGCCTTGCCGAGCTCGAGACCGAGATGGGTTGCGATTTCCTGGGAGAGAACCGGGTTCGCGTTGCCGGTGAAGAGAACCGTGTTGAGCAGCACTGGGAGCCTCTGGTCTGGTGTCAGTGGCCCCGCTGAATGCGTAGCCGGTTCAGCGAAGTATCAGAAGAATTTGGCAGGGGAGGAAGGACTCGAACCCTCGCATGTCGGAATCAAAATCCGATGCCTTGACCAACTTGGCGACTCCCCTACACAGGACCCGGCCGAGCGGCCGAACCCTTGAAACCTTGTCAGCCGGCCCAGCCCGCGAGCGGGTGTTGAGCCAGACTGCGGCAGATTCGACCGGTCCACCCTTCAGGTTGCGCCTGAAGCAATGTCGCCATGAACTGGTCGTCTTTGCCATCTTCCCCTGCGCCGGCAAGCACTGAAAACACGGCGGCACCCGAGCCCGTCATCCGGGCGTTGCCGAATTGCTTCGACATCAGGGCCAACGCGTCCCGCACTTCACTGCTGAGCTTCTCGGCCGCGGGCTGCAGGTCGTTGCGACCGAAACCTTCAACCAATCCGTCAACAGTTCCTGCTTGCGCTGGAAAGCCCACGACTATAGCCAGGTTTTCGCTCCTTGCCAAGCTCGGGCTTGAAAAGATGTCCTGGGTCGCCAGCCCGGCCGGGCCCTTGAGCACGGCAAAGCGCTGCGCGGGCAGTGTCAGCGGGTGCAGGATCTCGCCGATGCCTTCGACCAGGGCCGGCCCGCCACCGAGGAAGAAGGGCACGTCGGCACCCAGCTTCAGGCCCAGCGCCAGCAGGCGCGGCAGCGGCAGCCGCAGGTCCCACAGGCGGTTGAGCGCCAGCAGCGTGGTGGCCGCGTCCGAAGAACCGCCGCCCATGCCGGCACCGGCGGGCAGGCGCTTTTCCAGGTGGATGTCGGCGCCGCGTGTGCAGCCCGTCTCGGCCTGCAGCAGCCGCGCCGCGCGCAGGCACAGGTCGTCGGCCGGCAGCGGTTGGGCATGGCTGCCGCCCAGCACGTCGTGGCGGGCGAGCCGGCCGTCGCCGCGCAGCGTCACATGCAGCGTGTCGGCCCAGTCGACCAGCACGAACAGCGACTGCAGCAGGTGGTAGCCGTCGGCGCGCTTGCCCACCACATGCAGGAAGAGGTTGAGCTTGGCCGGCGCGGCCAGGTCGTACAGCGCCTTCACGGCGCGTCGTCCAGGCGGGCGCGCAGCGTGACGACCGGCTCGGCCAGCCGTGTGGCGACCAGCGCGGGCGGCTTGGGCTCGATGCGCCAGCCCAGCTGCTCGAAGCCGGCCGGCGTCGCCTGGTGTGGCGCGGCGCCCCATGGCCGACCCTGGAGCCAGTCGAACAAGGCGGCCACCGGCACGGCCTCGCCCAGCAGCTCGCGGGTCAGCGCGTCGAGGTCGTCGAAGCGGCGCTCCTCGTCGGGCGTCTGCAGCGTGGCCACGCCGGGGCGCCAGGCGGCGCGGGCCACCAGCGCGCCCAGCGGCGAGGTCAGCTCCAGCCGGCCGGCCGCGGGGCCGCCAAACAGCTCGAAGCTGGCCGCGCCGCCGGTGCCGCGGTTGTGCACGTTGCCGGCCACCGTCACGCTGATGCGGCCGCTCAGCCGCGACTCGCTGCTTTCGGGCGGCGCCTTCTGCAGCTGCGCGCAGCCGGCCAGCGCGATGGCCAGCGCCACGACGACGGGCAGGGCCGCGGCCCTCAAGGCTTCACCTTGAGGCGGGCCATGGTCTCGCGCAGCGCCTCGCTGCCGGGCTCGCGCTGGGCGGCCTCGGCCAGCACGCGGCGCGCCTCGTCCTGGGCGCCGCTGGCCCACAGCACCTCGCCCAGGTGGGCGGCGATCTCGGCATCGGGGCGGCCGGCATGGGCCTGGCGCAGCAGCTTGGCGGCCTCGGCCAGGTTGCCGAGCCGGAACTCCACCCAGCCCAGGCTGTCGACGATGAAGGGCTCGCCGGGCGCCAGCTTCAATGCCCGCTCGATGAGCTGCTTGGCCTCCGGCAGGCGCAGGTTGCGATCGGCGAACGAGTAGCCCAGCGCGTTGTAGGCGTGGTGATGGTCGGGCTTGAGCTCGATGACCCGGCGCAGCAGCGTCTCCATCTCGTCGAAGCGGCCCAGCTTCTCGCTCATCATGGCCTGCTCGTAGATCAGGTCGGTGTCGTCCTTGAAGCGCTCGGTGGCCGCCTTCAGCGCGTTGGCCGCGGCGGCGTAGTCGCGCTGCTCGCGCAGCAGCTGGGCCTCGGCCAGCAGCGCGGCGCGGGCGTCGGCATCGCTGGCGTCGGGGGCGGGGCGCAGCAGCTTGCGGCCTTCGGTGATCCTGCCCTGGCGGGCCAGCAGGCTGGCGCGGCGGAACTTCACGTCCAGGCTGCTGCCGTCGACCTTCTGCAGCGCCGCCTCGGCTGCCTTCAGGTCGCCGCGCTGCTCGGCCGCCTGCGACAGCATCAGCCAGGCACTCTGGCGGCCTTCGGCGCGGGCGCGGATCTCGGCGTCGGTGCCGGCCGCGGGCGTGTCCAGGCGCTTCAGGCCTTCGCGCAGCGCGGCCTCGGCGGCTGGCGCGCGCTTGAGCTCCAGCTCGATGGCGCCCAGCGCCAGCCAGGCGGCTGCGTTGTCGGGCGTCACCTCGGTCAGCAGGCGGAACTCGCGCGCCGCGTCGGCCGGGCGCTGCGCCTTGATGAGGGCGCGGCCATAGGCCTGGCGCAGCGCATGCTGGTCGGGCCGCTGCTGCAGGCGCTCGGTGATCAGCGCCTCGGCCTGCGGCTCGACGGGCAGCAGGTCCACCGCCAGCTGCATCGCGTCGTCGCCGTCGGGCAGGGCACGGTGCAGTTCGCGGGTCAGCGCCAGCGCGCGCGCGTTCTCGCCGGCGTTCACGGCCAGCCGGGCCTCGGTGTAGAGGGCGGCGGGCCTGAGCGCGCCGGTCTGCGTCTGCAGCACCGGCGTGAGCGCGGCCAGCACGGCCTTGGGGTCGGGCGAGCGCTGGAACAGCCGCGGCAGCGCGGCGATGAGGCCGGGCCGCTGCACCGCCGGGGCCACGCGCAGCAGCTGGGTCAGCGGTTGCGGCACCTCGGCCGGCTTGTTGAGCAGCGCCAGCAGCTGCACGGTGGTCTGGTGGGCGTCGACCGAGTCCGGCACCACCTCACCCCAGCTGCGCGCGGCCATCAGCGCCTGGTCGCCGGCACGGGCCTGCAGCGCGATGTTGACGACGCGCTTGAACAGCTCCTCGTCGCCGGTGCGGCGGGCCGCGTCCAGCAGCACCTGGAAGGCCACGCCGGGCTGGCCGCCGCTCAGTTCCAGTTCGCCGATCAGCAGCTGATAGAACAGCGGCGCGTCCATCGCCGAATGGGTGGGCGGCGTGGCCGCCTCGGGCGGCGCGGTCGCCTCTTGGGCATGGGCCTGCAGGCCCAGCAGCAGGGCGGCGGCACAGGCGACATGGCGGACGGTGAACGGCATTCGGACTCCAGGGCAACAGGCGCTGATTATGATTTCCGTCCCATGCCCGAGTTGCCCGAAGTCGAAGTCACGCGCCGCAGCTTTGCAGCCGCCATCCAGGGCGCCCGCGTGACCGGTCTGCGCCTGGGAAAACCGCTGCGCTGGCCGATCGGCGTGGACCCCGCAACCCTGCTGGGCCAGCGCGTCGGCGCCGTGCAAAGGCGGGGTAAATATTTGTGGCTGCCGCTGG
>CAXDTK010000343.1:0-5162 GCA_963992225.1 uncultured Comamonadaceae bacterium
TTGCCTTGCCACCCGACCAACCCTCAAGGCAGACCTTAATCAGCGTAGCCTTAGCTTGGCTCGTACCCCATCTAGCGCGGCAACCCACTGCTTCGCTGTGGGTCTGCCGCCTTGAGTGCCTGTCTCGGTGAACGCCGCATGGAACATGCTCTCCACGGCATCCGGGACGATTTCGACGGGAATGGAGCGCGGAGGCGGCGAGAAGCCGCGTCGCTGCGCATCGCGCGCGTAGGCGTACCGGTACTCTTTGATGTCGGACTCAAGTGCATCGCCGACGCCGTTGCGCAGGGGCACGCCTGAGTACGGGTGCCGCCCGCCGAACAGCAGATGGAATATCAGCAGCGCCAAGCCGAAGTTGTCATGGTTCGCCTTGCGCACCACTCCATCGAAGGACGACAAGCCTTGCAGCTCTGGCGGCGTGTAGTGCGAGACGCCGACTTCGCACAGATGCAGAGTTCCGCGCGCGTCGACCTGGCAAGAGTCGCAGTCGATCAAGACGACCTTGCTGTCGCCTCCGACCATGACGTTGCCTTGATTGACGTCGCCGAGCACATGCCCATGCTCATGGATCGTCTCGAAGGCTGCTGCGGTGTTCCTGGCGACGAACAGCAAGTAGTCCCAGGCTGCCTTGGGCCGCTCCTGCCGGCGATGCGCAGGGCTATAGACCATGTGAATCGGCTCACGGCCGACCACCTTTGGCATCAAGAAGCCGACCACTGGACCGCCTCTGCTGGAGTGCAAGGTCTCTTGCGGCCAAGCCGCGTAGCTCACCAACTGTGCGTCTGCGGTCGCGGCCATGAAAGAAAGCTTGGCCTGCTTTTTCGCGTCCGGCGCGCGGTGGTAGAGCTTGGCGACCTGGTCGGACAAACCGACTACCTCGTAGACGGAGCCTTCACCGCCCTTGCCCAGCTCTCGAGCAAGCTGTAGTACCGTGCCCTTCGCGGTGACAACAGACCGGGCCATAGCCTGCTACGGAATTTGCACAGCGAGCGCCAACGTCTTGTCGTCGTCTGTCCGCTCGTTGACTGCCGGGCTGGCGAGAAATCGAGCCAACGCCGCCTGCAGCTCGTCCTCCTGCGCTTCTGAAGCGCTGGCGAGCACCTTGAAGAATGGGGCGAAGAACGGCTCGTGAGCCGTGTTGGTGGCCATGTTGAGGGCGAGGCGCTGCAGCCCATCGCTGAAAACGGCGACGCGTCCGGCCGCGGATTGGAACGCCTTTGTCGCAAGCACGTTCACAGCATCCTCGTCGGTGACGAAGTGGGTCATGTTCGCGTACTCGCCGGCCATGGGAGCAATGGGCACCTCAAGGCCGGCGCCGACGTCGATGACGACGCCCCCGTCGCCTACTTGGAAGACCATCGTCCCAAGCTTGGAGGAGATGACCCCCAAGAGCGTGCAAGCGAAATCTCGGGCCTTCAGCCCCTGCAGTTCCGCTGCGGCATAGATGCGGGAGCGCACCTGGACGACCAGGTCCACGGCCAACGCATCGTTGAAGCCGAATTCCGCCTCGGCCAGCTTGGACGCCATGAAGTCTGCGGCGGCTTGGACGGCCATCTCGGCGCCGTCGCCGCCGCGAGCTGCGCTACCCGCACCATCGGAGACAAAGATCGAAAGCACCTCGACCCCGGCCGGCGTAACGTCCACGCTCGCCCACGAGCTGTCCTCGCAGGGACGATTGACACCGAGGTGGGATGTACCGACCTCTGAGGCGTTGACTACCCGCCAGCTCACACCGAGGCCCAGCCCTTCGGCGCCTCCAGAGGAACTTCAGTGCCGGGCGTCGAACGGGAAACCGACCGCAGTGAGCTGGAGAGCCAGCTGAACAACTCGCGGAACTTCAGACCGTCCAGTGAAAGCGGATCGCGGCTGCTGATCTGCTTGAGCACGTCCATGTTGGCGCCCTTCACGCCGATGGCGAAAAACGCGAAAGCCTTCGACGCTTCGCCTTCGCGGACCGCCGCAGCTGCAGCGTCCCATTGGTCGGTCGGGCCCCCGTCGGTGATCAGGAACACCCAAGGTCGGTAGTACGAGATGCCGTTCGCGCGGTACTCGGCCTTGCGCTCCTTGACCAGGTCGATGGCCTGAAGAATCGCGCTTCCCATCGGGGTGTCGCCCTGGGCACTGAGCGCCGGCGGGTAGAAGCTGGACGCGCCGGTAAAGGGCATCTCGACCTTGGTAGGACCGAAGGTGACGATGGCGACTTCCACCCGCTTCATTGCAAGGGAGTCCGCCGCCAGTTCGTCCTTGAACGTTGACAGCCCCAGGTTCAGTTCCGAAATCGGTTGGCCTGCCATCGAACCAGAGACGTCTAGCAGCAGCACGCAGGGGCACCGCGGTTCCGGGTTGCTGGCAAAGTCGTTGGTCTCGAACGAGATCTGGTCGCTCACTTGCTCTCTCCCTGGTAGTTGTTACCGAAGTGTATCGGCGCAGACCGGCGCGGAGAAGGCATCCGGGGAGCTGTCGACGCAACTCATGGTGTCGTTACGAGTAGACGGTGAGCAGGGCCGAGGTTTTGCGGTGGTGGCCGCTGAAGTTCGCAGCCTCGCTAAACGCAGTGCTGCTGGTGCCAAGGAGATCAAGGCGCTGATTGATCATTCGGTTGACCAAGTCGGTCAGGGCACTCTCTTGGTTGATCAGGCAGGGAAGACCATGGGTGAAATTGTGGCATCAATCAAGCTGGTGAGCGACATCGTCTCCGAGATCTCCACTGCAAGTGAAGAGCAAAGTTCGGGCGTTCAGCAGGTTGGCGAAGTTGTGAGTCAGATGGACCAGGCCACGCAGCAGAACGCGGATTTGGTGGTGCAGAGGGCTGCTTCCGCAGAAAGCCTGAAGGATCAAGCAAAGCTGCTTGTTGAGGCCGTTGCGGTCTTCAAGCTGTCGCGCGACTCCTTTCGCGTCAGTGATGCCTCAAAAGCTTGAGCAACTCCCGTATGCGTCGTCGCAACTCCGGCCGCGGATCCTTGCGACGTTCGTAGTAGGGCGTGCTTTGCGACACCTGAACCAGTTGGCAGGCCCGACGCAGACTGATGCCGTAGTGGCCCCGGACATAGTCCAGGGCCTGCACCCTCAGCGCGGGCCGGACCATTTTTTGCGGCAATGTCCTGAAAGATCGCCTTGTCCAGGCTCAGGCCCGCCACGAGCTTCTTGAGCCGTGCGTTCTCTTCCTGCAGCTGTTTGAGCTCGCGCGCCTGGTCGGGCTCCAGGCTCCCGTACTGCTTCTTCCAGCGATAGAAGGTCTGCTCGCTGATGCCCATCTTGCGGCACGCATCCGCTACTGCCATGCTGAGCTCAACCTGCCTGAGCACCGCCACGATCTGCTCCACCGGAAAACGACACAGTCTCACGACTTCTCCTGCGCCCCTAGCTCGGGGCCGAATCGCCGAAAGCCCAGCGTGTCTCGATTTCTTCAATGCGGATCAGATGCGGATCAGAGTCTTTGAGTTGACGTGGTAAGCGTTAGCTTTAGGGACACGCTGATCAATAGGCCAGTTGAGCGATCAGCGACCCGCCAGCGCATGGGCCGCGGCGACGCGGCTTGAATTCGGTGCCGGTCAGCGGCTGCGTCTGTGCTTTTGGGGCCGTTTGCTGCCCCACCTGGCCGCTCAAGACGCACCTCGGGCTTGCAGGCCCAACAACGATCGCTTGGCGATCACGAGATTGGCCAGCCCGAACAGGCTGAACAGCTGCCCCTGGTTCTTCGCCATGCTCTTGTAGCGAGCCTTGCGATGGCGGAACAGGTTCTTCACGACATGGAATGGATGCTCGACCTTGGCCCGCATGGCGGCCTTCAGCTGTTCGGCCTTCTCCAGCAGCCGCGCCCACTTCTTCGTCATGTCCAACGCCCGGCGCTTGCCCGGCTGCATGGCGACGAACCAGGTCGGCCCCTTGGCCTCTTCGCGCTTGTCCACGCCTCGGTAGCCGGCATCGCCAAAGGCCGATGTCTCCTGTCCATGCAGTAACGCACCGGCCTGCGTCACATCGTTGACGTTGGCCGCCGTGCCGATGACTGTGTGCACCAGCCCTGACTCGGCATCCACACCGATGTGCGCCTTCATCCCGAAGTGCCACTGGTTGCCCTTCTTTGCTTGGTGCATGTCGGGGTCGCGCTCGCCCGTGGCGTTCTTCGTCGAACTGGGCGCAGCGATGATCGTCGCGTCCACGATGGTGCCCGAGCGCATCAGCAGGCCTTGCTCGGCCAGATGGGCGTTGATCTCGTCGAACAGCGCCTTGGTCAGGTCGTTGGCCAGTAACAGGCGCCGGAACTTCAGCAGCGTCGTGGCGTCGGGCACCGCCTCACGCGACAGGTCAATGCCGACGAAGTCGCGCATCGACTGGCTGTCATACAGCGCGTCCTCCAGGGCCGCGTCTGCCAGACCGTACCACTGCTGCAGGCAGTACATGCGCAGCATCTTCGGCACGCCGATGGGCGGGCGGCCGACCCGGCCACTGCGCGGGTACGACGGTGCAATGGCCGCCTCCAGTCGCGACCACGGGACGATGCGCTCCATGTCCGCGAGAAACACCTCGCGCCGCGTGCGCTTCTTCTTCAGGGCGTATTCGGCGCTGGCAAAGCTGCGTTGACTCATGTCGTGATCCTGCCGCCGCCGCGTCCGCCGCGCATCGCGGTCAGCCCGGATAAATCAGCATTTCCCTAGAAGTCGCAGAGCTTCTTCCCATCGATAGCAATCAGCCGATCGAGCCTGATGACAGTACCATCGTCGGCAAACAGGTGCTCGGCGCCACTTTGAGATTTCACATCAGCAATGACCACCTGTTTGGTGACCGCCTGGCCGTGGTCGTCGACGTACTCGATGATGCTGCGCTTTCTCCGCGTAGCTGAGTCCTCAAGCAGATCATGGAACTCGCAGTTGATGGGAACGTATTTGTCCATCGCCGTATCCGATCTAGCTGGTTGGGTAATGTGCATTCTGGCACGCGCGCGTTGTTAGGGTGGTGCGCTCCAGCTTGGAACTCCAAACTTGATCATTTGTTCACGCATTCGATGCTACGTCGCTGTTTTGCACCGGAGTTTGGCATCCGATTTCATCGGCCAAATAGACTGTCCTTCTCCCGCAGGCTTGAAGAGCAATCGGAGTCAGGTGCCTAGGGCTACGCTGATTAAGGTCTGCCTTGAGGGTTGGTCGGGTGGCAAGGCAAGCGGT
>CAXDTK010000344.1:0-5160 GCA_963992225.1 uncultured Comamonadaceae bacterium
ATCTACACCTAAGCCTTCGTCGGCAGCTTCAGATGTGTATAAGAGACAGGTGCAGGCCGTCCTCGTCGACGAACTCGGCGCCCAGGCGACCCGGCATGGAGAAATCGACCTGCATCGTGCCGCACTGCCACTGGCGGCCCAGCGCGTCCTTCAGCGTGTACTCGATCTTGGGACCGTAGAAGGCGCCGTCGCCCGGGGCGATCTCGAACTCGACGCCCGAGGCGCGCAAGCTTTCCATCAGCGCATGCTCGGCCTTGTCCCAGATCTCGTCCGAGCCGATGCGGGCCTCCGGACGCGTGGCGACCTTGTAGATGATGTCGGTGAAGCCGAAGTCCTGGTAGACCTTCTGCAGCAGCGCCGTGTAGGCGACGCACTCGGGCAGGATCTGGTCTTCCGTGCAGAAGATGTGGCCGTCGTCCTGCGTGAAGCCGCGCACGCGCATGATGCCGTGTAGGCCGCCGGTGGGTTCGTTGCGGTGGCACTGGCCGAACTCGCCGTAGCGCAGCGGCAGGTCGCGGTAGCTCTTCACGCCGTGCTTGAAAATCAGGATGTGCCCGGGACAGTTCATCGGCTTGAGCGCGTAGTCGCGCTTCTCCGACTCCGTCGTGAACATGTTGTCCTTGTACTTGTCCCAGTGGCCCGAGGCCTCCCACAGCGTGCGGTCCAGCAGCTGCGGGCCCTTGACCTCCAGGTAGCCGTTGTCGCGGTAGACGCGGCGCATGTACTGCTCCACCTCCTGCCAGACCGTCCAGCCCTTGGGGTGCCAGAAGACCACGCCGGGCGCGTGCTCGTCGATGTGGAACAGGTCCAGCTCGCGGCCGAGCTTGCGGTGGTCGCGCTTCTCGGCCTCCTCCAGCATCGTCAGGTACTTCTGCAGGTCGTCCTTGGTGGCCCAGGCCGTGCCGTAGATGCGCTGCAGCTGCTCGTTGCGATGGTCGCCGCGCCAGTAGGCGCCGGCCACCTTCATCAGCTTGAAGTGCTTGAGCTTGCCGGTGCTGGGCACGTGCGGGCCGCGACACAGGTCTTCAAACGCGCCTTCCGCGTACAGCGAGACATCCTGGTCGGCCGGGATGCTCTCGATGATCTCGGCCTTGTAGGCCTCGCCCATGGCCTTGAAGTGGGCCACGGCCTCGTCGCGCGGCAGCACGCGGCGCACGACCTTCTCGTCCTTCTTCGCCAGCTCGGTCATCTTGGCCTCGATGGCGGCCAGGTCCTCGGGCGTGAAGGGGCGCTTGTAGGCGAAGTCGTAGTAGAAGCCGTGCTCGATGACCGGGCCGATGGTGACCTGGGCGTCGGGATACAGCGACTTGACGGCGTAGGCCAGCAGGTGGGCCGTCGAGTGACGGATCAGCTCCAGGCCGTCGGCATCCTTCTCGGTGACGATGGCGACCTGCGCGTCATGGTTGATGACGTGGCTCAGGTCGACGACCTTGCCGTCCACCTTGCCGCCCAGGGCGGCCTTGGCCAGGCCCGCGCCGATGCTGGCGGCGACATCACCGACCGTCAGTGCGGCGGGGTACTCACGGCGCGAGCCGTCGGGGAGTTGGATCGAAATCATGGGGTGCTCCGGGAGCGAAAACAAAAAAGCGCGGCCACTTGCCGCGCTTGATTGGGGAAGTCCGAAGGACTGGCGTGACGAGCCGCGGCCGACTAGGTACCGGTGAAGGGGGTCGTAGTTCGCGGTGTCATAACCAGGGTGCCTTTCTCGCTCTTTTTGAGGGGAGGGAACCCGCATTCTAAAGCGGCAGCGCCGCCATCGAGTCGCGCTGCGCCAATGCGGCGAATTCGTCGGCCAGTCGCCGGCTTTCGCTCACGGCGATGCGCCAGCGCCGGCGGCGCTCGCCGGCGTCGAGCTGGATGAAGTCGTTGCGGTCCGGCAGCTTGGCGCCGGGCAGCTGCGCGGTCCACTCGGGCGACGGGCACAGCAGCACCACGTTGTCGAGGAAGGCGGTGGCGTGGTGGCGGTGCTTCAGCGCCTTGTCCAGCCAGCCCGGCACCACCTGGCGCTGGAAATGCGGGTACAGCACCAGTGGCGCTGCGCCGGCCTGCAGCGTGCGGTAGTCCAGGTGCAGGTGGTAGTCGGTGATGCCGCCGTCCCAGTAGGCGCCGCGCGGTGCGCCGGGCAGGTCGTGCTGGGCCTGTAGCCAAAACGGGATGGAGCAACTGGCCAGCAGCGCGCCACGCAGGTTGGTGCGCGACAGGTGCACCTCGCGGGTCGTGAAGTCGTTCAGCTTCAGCGGCAGCCGGTCACGCGGGTCGGAAAACACCACGCGCTCCAGGAACCGGCCCAGCAGCGGGCGCGACACGGCGTTGGCCGCGAAGGCGCCCAGGTAGCCCAGCGGCGTGCGCAGCCGGCCCTCGCGGGCCAGCAGGCCCAGGCCCTTGTGCTGGCCCCGCGACGTGATGATGTGCAGGCGCAGGCGGGGGTGAGCCAGCACCTCGGCCTCGCGGCCTTCGAAGATCCCGGCCAGGATCTCGCCGAAGCGCCGGCTGACGCCCTCCGGCCGTGGGCGCTTGTCGCCGGGCAGCACGTCGTACTGCTGCGTCACGTAGGCCTCTGCCATGGTGGCGAACGCGTCGGCGACGTCGCGGTGCGCCAGCGCCGCCGTCGCCATGCGCCAGGCGCCGATGCTGGCGCCCACCAGGTGGATGGTCTGATGGCTTTGCGCCAGCCAGTCGCCGAAGACGTAGCGGTCCAGGCCGTTGAGGATCAGGCCCTTGGGCCCGCCGGCGGCCGCCGGCACCAGGCCCACGTCTGCCGCGCGCAGGCCGCGCTCGGCCAGCCGCGCTTTCGCGGCCGGGCCGGCGTAGATCTGCAAGGCACCCGGGCTCATGCCCGGAAGATAGCCGGGATCAGAACTTGTGTTCCCAGTTCACCGACCACCAGGGCACCGGGTCGCGGCGGTTCAGGTTGTAGTCCGGCGTGTCGATGATGACGACGCGCGTGCCCTGCCTGGGCTGGAACAGGCCGTTGACGCTCACGCGCACGCCGTCCTGCTTGCCGAGCTGCATCGCCGCGAAGGCGTCCAGCGAGCGCGAGGCCAGCGAGGTCTGGCTCTGCAGCACGCTCTGGCGCACGTCGAACTCCGGCGCGATCTGGGCGCTGAAGCCCATGTTGATCGGCAGGCTCTTCATCCGGTAGTCCGCGCCGAAGTTGAACTGCCAGGGCTGCTGGCCTTCCAGCCGGTTGTCGGGCCCGGGGATGTCGGCCACGCGCGAGCGGTAGACGTTCAGCGAGGCGCGCAGGTTGAGGTTGGTGCTGGGCTCGAACAGGCTGGGGAACAGCTCGCCGGCACGGCCCTTGACCTCCAGCTCCAGGCCCTGCGTGGTGGCCTTGCTGAGGTTGACCTGGGTGATGACGTAGCGCTGCGTGTCCGCGTAGTCCACCGTCATCAGGCGCGGGCGGTCGGTGCGGATCAGGTTGGTGATGCGGCGGTGGAACACGCCCACCGACACCAGGCCGCCCGCGGGCAGGTACTTCTCGAAGGCGATGTCCAGACCGGTGGCCAGCTCGGGCTTGAGCGCCGGGTTGCCGATGCGGTCCGGGCCCAGCTCGGTGTTCACGCGGGCATTGGGGCCGCGCACCTCGTAGTCGGTGTTGACCGTCGGGCGGGCGATGAGCTGCTGCACGTCGGCGGCCTTGTAGCTGCGCGTCAGGCTGGCGCGCACCAGGTCGCGGCCCTTGGGGTCGGGCTTGAAGTTCAGGTGCAGCAGCGGCGTGGTGACCTTGCTGGTACTGTCGAACTGGCTGCCGGCGCCGTCGCTGGCGGTCTTGATCTGCTCGTGGCGCAGGCCCGCGTAGGCCGACCACTGCTTGTTGATCTCCCATTCGTCCTGCACGTAGACGGCCGAGCGGGTGATCGTCGCGTTGAACGGCTGGCCCTCCAGGCCGGTCAGCAGGTCCTCCAGCACCGGGTTGGCCTTGCGGTAGTCGATCTGCCGGGTGCTGCGGCTTTCGTCGCGGGTACGGCGTTCCAGCTCGGCGCCGGTCGTGAGGGTGTGGGCCTCGCCGATGTACTGGCTGTACTTGCCCGACAGCGTCGCGTTGCGGTTGCGGTTGTCGCCGGACGTGAAACGGTCGATGGCGGGCGAGCCGTCCTTGTTGCGGCCGAAGAAGTCGAAGTTGAAGTCCGCGCCGCCGCTGCCGGCACCGGCGCGCAGCTCGATGCGACGGTCCTCGCCGAAGCGGTTGTTATATTGCAGGTTGACGCGCTGGGCCGAGAAGGTGCCGCGGTTGCGCGTGCTGTCCACCAGGCTCGGCGGGATCACGCTGCCGGGGTTGGAGAACAGCACCTCGGTGTTGTTCTCGCCTTCGTTGCGGAAGCGGTTCTGCACGAAGAAGCCCTGCAGCGTCAGCGACTCGTCGTCGCCCAGCTTCCAGTTCAGCCGTGGCGAGACATTGAAGCCGCGGCCATGGGCGCGGTCGCGGCCGCTGTTGTTCAGCCCGGTCAGGCCGCGGTCGCGCACGCGGTCGCCGTCGGACTCATTGACGAAGTTCCACTGGTAGACCGAGATCGGCAGCACGAAGCCGATGCCGCCCACGACCCGGTCGCCGTAGGTGAAACCGGCGTTGATGACCGGCTTCTCCGACGCATAGGCGACGCCCAGGCGCAGGTCCTTCTGCACCACGCGGGGGGCGTCCTTCAGGATGATGTTCAACGTGCCGGCGATGGCCTGGGCGCTCTGGTCGGCGGTCGGGGCCTTGGTGACTTCCAGGCGCTCGACCTGGGCCGGGTTCAGGTTGTCCAGGCTGAAGCCCGGGGGCGCCGGCTCGCCGTTGACCAGGATCTGCGTGTAGGCGCCGCCCAGGCCGCGCATGCGCAGCTGGCCGCCAGAGACGTTGATGCCGGGCAGGCGCTTGAGCACGTCGGACAGCTGCGTGTCACCGTACTTGTCCAGCTCGTCGCGGCCGTAGAGCTGCTTGGCCACCGGCTCGCGGCGGCGCAGGTCGGTGTCGGTCTGCTGGCGCGTGACCGACACGCGTTCCAGCTGGTTGCTGTTGTTCGGCGTGGGCGAGGTGGCGGCGCGGTCGACTTCCTGCTGGGCCAGAGCCAGGGCTGGGCAGAGCAGAAGCAGCGAGGCGAGGGCGGGGGTTTTCAAGCGGGGCTCCGGATGTCGGGAGATGTCGGTGGGCAGGGCAGGCGGCGCGCACGTTAGCCG
>CAXDTK010000345.1:0-5077 GCA_963992225.1 uncultured Comamonadaceae bacterium
GCCCGGCCCCGCGCCGGGCACCCGCGCCGATCTTGCAGACCCCTTCCCGTGCCGGCACCGTCATCGTCATCGGCGGTGCGCTCCAACCCGACAGCGACGCCGTCTGGCAGCGCATCGTCGACGAGGCCGGCGGCCCCGGCGCCGCCATCTCGGTGTTCCCCACCGGCGCCACCGAGCCCGAGCGCATCGGCGCCCACATCGCCGCCGCGCTGAACCGCTGCGGCGCGCGTGCCGAGGTCATCCCGCTGGCCCCGCACCTGCCAGGGGTGGACCTGCAGGCGGTGCTGGACGACCCGGCGCTGATCGCTCGCGTGGCGGCCTCCGACGCGGTGTTCTTCTCCGGCGGTGCGCAGGAGTTCATCGTCGACATCCTGCAGCCCGGCGGCGAGGCCACGGCCATGCTGCGCGCCATCCGCGCCGTCTTCGAGGCCGGCGGCGTGATGGCCGGCACCAGCGCCGGCGCGGCGGTCATGAGCCGCATGATGTTCCGCGACGCGATGGACAACCTGGCCGTGCTGAAGGGCCAGTGGCGCGACGGCCAGGAGTACGACCGCGGCTTCGGCTTCGTCGGCCCCGACCTGCTGGTGGACCAGCATTTCCTGAAGCGCGGCCGCATCGGCCGCCTGCTGCCGGCCATGCAGCGGCTGGGTTTCCGCCGCGGCCTCGGCGTCGACGAGAACTCGGCCGTCGTCATCCAGGGCTCGCGGCTGGAGGTGGTCGGCGGCAGCGGCGCGGTGCTGGTCGACCTCGAGGCCGCCACGCTCGACCCGGCGCTGCCGGCCTTCAACCTGCGCGGCGCCCGGCTGTCCTACCTGGACCAGGGCGATGTGCACGACCTGCACAGCGGCCGCACCACGCCCGCCGCGCACAAGCGCGGCCAGCCCTGCATCGACCCGGCGGCGGCCGGCTTCCGGCCCGCGCAGCGCACCGAGCGCTATTTCCTCGACATGCTGGGCGACGGCTGCATCCTCGCCGCGATGACGCAGTTGCTCGATGGCCCGGCCGACGCCGTCTGCGGCCTGGCCTACCGCGCCAACCCCGTGCCGGGCGATGCCGCGCCGGACATCGGCTTCGAGTTCCGCCTGCGCCGCGGCGCCGGGTTGACGGGCTGGCGCAGCGCCGACCTGGGCGCGCCGGCCTACACGGTGCTGGGCGTGCAACTGGATGTGGTGCCGGTGCGCGTGGCCAACCCGTTGTTCACGCCGCTCGCGGCGACGGGCGGGGCGCTGGTGCCGGTGCTGCCCGCCGGTGCCGCGCCCGCAGGCCTATGATTTCTCCATGACGCCATCCCGGCGAGACGAAGGCAACACCATGAAAAAAACGTCCCTCGCATTGACGGCCCTGCTGCTGGCCGGGGCTGCCCAGGCCACCGATGTCGGCGTGTCCGTCCAGGTGGGCCAGCCCGGCTTCTACGGCCGCATCGACATCGGCACCGTGCGCCCGCCGGTGATGATGGCCGAGCCCGTGTGGGTGCAGCGCCGGCCCGTCTACACGGAGCCGGTCTACATGCGCATCCCGCCGGGCCACCAGAAGAACTGGAGCAAGCACTGCGCGCGCTACAACGCCTGCGGTGTGCCGGTCTACTTCGTGCGCGAGGACTGGTACCAGGAGCGCTACGAGCGCCGGTACAACGACAACGACCAGGGTGAGGACCGTGGCCGGGGCAAGGGCCACGGCAAAGACAAGGACAAGGACCACGGCAAGGGTCATGGCAAGGGCAAGGGCCACGACTGAGCCGCCGCGACACAATCGCGGCCATGGCTGAACCCGACACCCTCGACACGCGGCCCGAAGGCTTCCAGCGTGTCTGCGCGGCGCTGCAGGCGCTGGCGCACCCGCACCGCCCGCTGTGGCTGGACGTCGCCGCGCGCACCGCCCAGGAGGCGGCCGACGCGCTGGGCGTGACGCTGGGCCAGATCGCCAAGTCCGTCGTCTTCCGACGCAAGGCCGATGACGGCGCGGTGCTGGTCATCACCTCCGGCGACAAGCGCGTCGACGAGGCCAAGCTGAAGCCGCTCGCCGGCCCGCTGGGCCGGGCCGACGCGGATTTCGTCAAGGCCCGCACCGGCTTTTCCATCGGTGGCGTGTCGCCGGCCGGCTTCGCGCCTGCCGACGGCGGCGCGGCGCCGCAGCTGTTCATCGACCGGGAGCTGTTCCGCTTCGACGTCATCTGGGCCGCGGCCGGCCACCCGAACGGCGTGTTCAAGCTGACGCCCGCCGAGCTGGAGCGCCTGACCGGCGCACCGGTCATCGACGTGGTGCAGGCATGACCGCCGCGGTCGCCTCGCCCTGCGTGAACGTCTGCGAGATGGACGCCGCGACCGGTTGGTGCCGCGGCTGCGCGCGCCGCCTCGACGAGATCGCCGGCTGGGGCAGCGCCCCAGCGTCCGTGCAGCGGCACATCCTGGCCCAGCTGCCGCCACGCCGGGCCGAACTGCAGCGGCTGAACCTCTGGCTGGGCCCCATGCCCGTTACGGAGCCCCGCCCATGAAGCAGCTGACCTTCTACTTCGACCCCATCTCGCCCTACGCGGCGCTGGCCTTCGAGGCCTTGCCCGAGGCGCTGGCCGGGCACAGCGTGGAGGTGGTCTACCGGCCCATCCTGTTTGCCGCGCTGCTGCAGGCGCTGGGGCAGAAGGGGCCGGCCGAGATCGAGACCAAGCGGCGCTGGACCTTCCGGCAGGTGGCCTGGCTGGCCCACATGCAGGGCGTGGTGCTCGACCCGCCGGCCCAGCACCCGTTCAACCCGCTGCCGCTGCTGCGCCTGGGCTGGGCCTGTGCCGCGCCCGAGGGGCAGCCGGGCGACACGCCGGGGCGCTGGGTGGTGGAGCAGCTGTTCCACCATGTCTGGCGCGGCGGCGGCGCCGACGCCAACGACACGGCTCGCCTGGCCGAACTCGCACAGCGGCTGGCCCCCGCGGTGGACCCGGCCGGCGAGGCCATCAAGCAGCGCCTGCGCAGCGAGACCGAAGCGGCGCTGGCGCTGGGCGTGTTCGGCGTGCCGACGCTGGCGCTGGACGGCCGGCTGTTCTGGGGCCAGGACGCGTTGCCCATGGTGCGCGCCGCGCTGGCCGACGACCCCTGGTTCCGCAGTGGCGCGTGGGAGGCCGCGGGCCGTCCCAGGCCCGGTGTCACGCGCCGGCACTAACGGCACGGCAAAGCGGCAACCGGTCGCTGGCCCCGCGTCAATCCCGACCTGACAAAACGACTCGGGACTTACCCGCGAGGCGGGTCATTTCCCATATTGAGAAATGCGAACCGCGGGTTGCTGCGGGGTTTGTCAGCCTCGATTCAGACTCGCGTCAGAACACGGTCAGAGGCCGGCTGAATAGTCCGCCGCAAGGGAGGCCCGGCTCGGGCGGCCCGACTACAGACGGAGACTTTTCATGGCAACTGCGACTTCGACGGCCGCGACGCCGATGACCAAAGAGGAGAAGAAGGTCATCTTCGCCTCCTCGCTGGGCACGGTGTTCGAGTGGTACGACTTCTATCTCTACGGCTCGCTGGCGCCCATCATCGCCAAGCAGTTCTTCTCGGGCCTGGACCCGAGCGCCGCGTTCATCGCGTCGCTGATGGCCTTCGCCGCCGGCTTCATCGTGCGCCCGTTCGGCGCGCTGGTGTTCGGTCGCCTGGGCGACATGATCGGCCGCAAGTACACCTTCCTGGTCACCATCCTGATCATGGGCCTGTCGACGTTCATCGTCGGCGTGCTGCCCACCTACGCCACCATCGGCGCGGCCGCACCGGTCATCCTGATCGCGCTGCGCCTGCTGCAGGGCCTGGCCCTCGGCGGTGAGTACGGCGGTGCCGCCACCTACGTGGCCGAGCATGCGCCGCACGGCAAGCGCGGCGCCTACACGTCGTGGATTCAGACCACCGCGACGCTGGGCCTGTTCCTGTCGCTGATGGTCATCCTGGGCACCCGCACGGCGCTCGGCGAGAAGGACTTCGGCGACTGGGGCTGGCGCATCCCGTTCATCGTCTCCATCCTGCTGCTGGGCATCTCGGTGTGGATCCGGCTGTCGATGAACGAGTCGCCCGCCTTCCAGAAGATGAAGGCCGAGGGCAAGACCTCCAAGGCGCCGCTGTCCGAGTCCTTCGGCCAGTGGAAGAACCTCAAGATCGTGCTGCTGGCCCTGTTCGGCCTGGTCGCCGGTCAGGGCGTGGTCTGGTATTCGGGCCAGTTCTACGCGCTGTTCTTCCTGACCTCGGTGCTGAAGGTCGATGCGGCCAGCGCCAACATCTGGATCGCCATCTCGCTGATCCTGGGCACGCCGTTCTTCGTCGTGTTCGGCACGCTGTCGGACAAGATCGGCCGCAAGCCCATCATCCTGGCCGGCCTGCTGCTCGCCGCGCTGACCTACTTCCCGCTGTTCAAGGCGCTGACGGAAGCCGCCAACCCCGACCTGGCCCGGGCGCAAGCCACGTCCAAGGTCACGCTGACCACGGACATCGCGACCTGCTCCTTCCAGGGCAGCCCGACGGCCCGTGAGGTCGACTTCACCAGCGCCTGCGACATCGCCAAGCGTGCCCTGGCCCAGTCGTCGGCCAGCTCCGAGACCGTCCAGGCGGCCGCCGGTGCACCGACCGTGCTGCGCGTCGGCGACAAGGAGATCACCGTCCCCACCGCCACCCGCCTGACCGAGCACAAGTTCGACGAAGCCAGCACCAAGGCCATCGGCGCGTTCAAGAAGGATCTGGCCGAAGCGATGAAGGCCGCGGGCTACCCGGCCAAGGCCGACCTGGCCAAGGCCAACGTGCCCATGGTCATCGGCATCCTGTTCGTGCTGGTGCTGTACGTGACCATGGTCTACGGCCCGATCGCGGCGATGCTGGTCGAGATGTTCCCGACCCGCATCCGCTACACCTCGATGAGCCTGCCGTACCACATCGGCAACGGCTGGTTCGGTGGCCTGCTGCCGTCCATCACGTTCGCGATGGTGGCGCAGAACGGCAACATCTACCACGGCCTCTGGTACCCCATCATCATCGCGGCGGTCACCTTCGTCATCGGCCTGCTGTTCGTCCGCTGTCTCTTATACACATCTCCGAGCCCACGAGACGGACTCCTCTCTCGT
>CAXDTK010000346.1:0-5075 GCA_963992225.1 uncultured Comamonadaceae bacterium
GTGAAACGCGGCGGCGGCCGGCGCGGGCGGTGGCTGGCGCTGTTTCTGGCGGCGGGTGTGGCGGGCTGGGCTGGTTGGCGTGACAACAGCTCGTCAGATCCGTCCCGGCGGCCGGACGATGCCGGCCCCCCCGGGCCACAGGCCGCAAGCGCAGCCGCGCCGAGGACCGCCCTGTGGGGCAAGCCGGCAGTGGGGCCTGCGGGACATGCGGACGAAGCGCCGGACGCACCGGTCGCCGCCGCGGTCGCCAGCGAGCCGGGCGAGACCATGGAGATTTGCGGCCACGGCCGGATTTCGACGCGGGAGTTCGAGCGTTCGGTGCCTATCGTCATGGCGGGTGCGCGCCCGCCCGCCTGGGCGGTCGCGTTGGAACAGCGCTCACAGGTCGTGATCAATCAGTTGGCCACGCGCTTGTCGGCGGGCACGGCGCTGCAGCAAACCGCTGCCCGCGTGCTGAAGGCAGACCCGGAAGGCGCGGCGTTGCTGGCCTTTCAGTCCGGTGATGCCGCCGCCTACCGTCTCGCCTTCATGGCTTGCGGTGCCGGGCATCGGCCCGATAGTCCGCAATGCCAGCGTCTGACGTTGCAGGGCTGGGCCGACCGCGACCCGGCGGATGCCCGGCCGTGGCTGGAACTGATGGCCGCAGCGACGCGGCGCCGCGACGAGCCGGCGGCATCGCTGGCTCTGGAGCAGGTGTTGCAACGCGACAAGCGCAGCCCGACAGCCATCCTGGTGCCTGTCGTTGCCGGCGTGGTCACCGCGACCGACGACCCGGCGGGCCTGGGGCTGGCGATGGTCGAGGTGATTGGCCGCGAAGCGGCATTGCCGGATGGCGTGTACGGTACGGGCGGCTTCTGCAGCGCCGAGCGAGTCGGGGATGCCGTCCGCCGGGCGCAATGCGCGCGGCTGGTGCGCTGGCAGTTCAAGCACGCCGACACGTCGATGGACGCCTCGTTGGCCGTGTCGCTCGCGGACCGGCTGGGCCTGCCGTCGGACGCTCGACCCTACACCAGGGAACAGCTGGGGCGCGGCAGCACCCGCCTGTTGGAAGCGTCGTTGGATGTGCTGGGTAACGACTGTGGCAGTCTCGCCCGCACGGGCGACTGGGTGGTGAAGGCGGCGCAAAGCACCGAGCTGAGTCGCGTGCTGGAGGCGGCCGCGCGTTGAAGCGTCGGTAGCCGTCATGTCAGCCAGCGCCTACCGCAATGCAGCGGCTCTGCCGACACCTCGGCGCCGCATCCGGCGCCTAGGCTGCAGTTCCAACAACGACTGGAGCGCGCCATGACGAACGCCAAGCTTTTCTCCGCCATCGTGCTCGCCGGTGTGCTGGCCGTTGGGGGGCCGTTCGCGCCCGACCTGGCGCAGGCCCAGTCTCAGCGCAGCAGCCAGGCCGCGGCGCTGCGCGTGACCGGCTTCGATGTGGAGCAGGTGGACCGGCTGGAGCCCGGGGCGGAGCTGAACTTCACCGTGTGGGGCACGGCGGGCGCGGCGGTACTGCTGCAGATCGATGGCGCGCGGCGCGGCGTGCGCCTGGACGAGACGACGCCGGGGCGCTACCAGGGCAGCTACACCATCGGCCGATCGGATCGCATCGGGCCCGAGTCCCGCGTGCATGCCAACCTGCGCCGCGACAACCGGGTGGCGACGGCCCTGCTGGGCGAGGCCTTGCAGGTGGGCTGGCCGGTGCCGGGCGAGTCGGCCATGGCGCCGGAGATCCAGTCGGTCGCCGTCACGCGCGACGCGGCACGGGCCAACGGCGAGACGCTGCGCTACACGGTGCGCGGCACGCCGGGCGGCCAGGCGTCGGTGCAGATCCAGGGCAGCCAGGCGCGCAACCTGGTGCTGGAGGAGGTGCGCCCCGGCGAGTACGTCGGCCCCTACGTGCTGCCGCGCGGGGCCTGGGTGGACACCGAGCAGCCGCTGGTGGCGCAGCTGCGCTATGGCAACCGCACGGTGCACAGCCGCGTGGCCAATGCCTATGACGGGCTGCGCCTGAATGCCGGCCGCGTCGACGCGTGTACCGACTGCGCCACGGTGCAGGCCGTGAACCCGGTGGTCGTAGACGGCGAGGGGCGCGTGCTGGGCACGGTGGCCGGCGGTGTGCTGGGCGCAGTGGTGGGCAGCCAGTTCGGCAAGGGCGACGGCCGCACGGCGGCCGGCGTGGCGGGTGCCGTGGGCGGCGCGCTGCTGGGCCGCGAGATCCAGAAGCGCAGCAACCAGCGCACGCAGTACGAGGTGGTGGTGCGCATGAACGACGGCGCGCAGCGCACGGTGGTCTATGCCGAGGCGCCGTCGTGGCGCGTGGGCGACAGGGTGCGCGTGGTCGGCGAGACGCTGGAGCGGCTGGACGCCCAGACGCGCTGAGCGCAGCGTCCGGCGTTCGGCGTCAGCCGGTGTTGCGCAGGCCCGCGGCGATGCCGTTGATGGACAGGTGGATGCCGCGCTGCACGCGCTCCATCGCCGGGTCGTCGGCGGCGATGCGGCGGTAGCGGCGCATCAGCTCGACCTGCAGGTGGTTGAGCGGGTCGATGTAGGGGAAGCGGTGCTCGATGGAGCGCGCCAGCGACGGGTTGGCCGCCAGCCGTTTGTCGTCGCCGGTGATCAGGCTCAGCGCCGTCTGCGTGCGCTCGAACTCGGCCTGGATGGCCGAGAAGATGCGCTTGCCCAGCTTCCTGTCCTCGACCAGCTCGACATAGCGCTCGGCCAGCGCCAGGTCGGCCTTGGCGAGCACCATGTCCAGGTTGCTCAGCAGCGCGCGGAAGAAGGGCCAGCCCTTGAGCATGCGCTTGAGCAGCGCCAGGTTCTTGGCGCGCTGCGCGGGTTCTTCGCCGAGGAAGGCCTCCACGCCGGAGCCGAAGCCGCACCAGCCGGGCAGCGCCACGCGCGCCTGGCCCCAGGAGAAGCCCCAGGGGATGGCGCGCAGGTCCTCGATGGCGCGGGTCGCCTTGCGGGAGGCGGGGCGGCTGCCGATGTTGAGCTCGGCGATCTCGCGGATGGGCGTGGACGCGAAGAAGTAGTCGGCGAAGCCCGGCGTGCCGTACACCAGCTTGCGGTAGGCCGCAAAGCTGGCGTCGGACAGCGCCTGCGCCGCCTGCAGGAAGCTCCTGGGGGCGCTCTGCGTCGGGTGCAGTAGCGTGGCCTCCAGCGTGGCGGCCACCAGCGTCTCCAGGTTGCGCCGGCCGATCTCGGGGTGGGCGTACTTGGAGGCGATCACCTCGCCCTGCTCGGTCAGGCGGATCTGGCCGTTTACGGTGCCGGGGGGCTGGGCCAGGATGGCCTGGTAGCTGGGGCCGCCGCCACGGCCCACCGTGCCGCCGCGGCCGTGGAACAGGCGCAGCGTCAGCGGGGCGGTCTCGTGCAGTTCGTCGAACAGCTCGACCAGCGCGATCTCGGCGCGGTACAGCTCCCAGGACGACGTGAACATGCCGCCGTCCTTGTTGCTGTCGGAGTAACCCAGCATGATGTCCTGCTCACCGCCGCTGCGGTCGATCAGGGCGCGCACGCCGGGCAGCGCATAGAACTCGCGCATGATCTGCGGCGCCACGCGCAGGTCGCCGATGGTCTCGAACAGCGGCACGATGATGAGGTCGCTGACCGCGTGCTCGGCCAGCACGCCGCGCAGCAGGCCGGTTTCCTTCAGCAGCAGCGCCACCTCCAGCAGGTCCGACACCGACTCGGTGTGCGAAATGATGTAGTGCCGCAGCGCCTCGCGGCCGAAGCGGGCCAGCGCCTCGCGGGCGGCCTCGAAGGTGGCCAGCTCGAACTGCGTCTTGTCGCTGTAGCTGGCGCCGATGACGCGCAGCGGCCGCGCGTCGTTGAGCAGGCGCAGCAGCAGGGCGCGCTTGGTGTCCTCGTCGAGCGCGGCGTAGTCGCGTTCGATGCGTGCGGTGGCCAGCAGCTCGACCAGCACCAGCTCGTGCTGGTCGCTGCTCTGGCGCAGGTCCAGCGTCGCGAGGTGGAAGCCGAACACCTGCACGGCCCGCATCAGCGGCGCCAGCCGCGGCGCGATCAGCGCCTGAGCGTGGTGGGTCTTCAGCGAGGCCTCGATGATGCGCAGGTCGGCCAGCAGCTCGTCGGGCGTGAGGTAGGGGTCCTGCGGCGCCACCGCATGGCGCAGCGCCTCGGTGCCGGTCAGCTCGTGCAGCGTGGCGGCCAGGCGGGCGTACATGCCGGTCAGCGCGCGGCGGTAGGGCTCGTCCAGGCGGTGGGCGTTCTGGTCCGGGCTGCGCTCGGCCAGGGCCTGCATCTGCGGCGACACGCCGGTCAGGCGCAGCGAGAGGGACAGCTCGGCGCCCAGCTCGTGCAGCTCGGTCAGGTAGTGGCGCAGCGCGACCTCGGCCTGGCGCTTCATGGCCTGGCGCAGCGTGGCGGCGCCGACGTTGGGGTTGCCGTCGCGGTCGCCGCCAATCCAGTGGCCCATGCGGAGGAAGCTGGGCAGCGTCTCGCCGGGCAGGTGCTCCTCCAGCTCGGCGTAGAGCTTGGGAATCTGGCGCAGGAAGGTGGCGGGGTAGTAGGACAGCGCGTTCTCGATCTCGTCGGCCACCGTCAGCTTGGAGTAGCGCAGCATGCGCGTTTGCCACAGCTGGGTGATGCGGGCGCGCAGCAGGCCCTCGGTGTCGCGCAGCTCGCGCTCGCTGCCGGCATGGCGGGCGCGGTCGCGCGCCTCCAGCAGCGCGGCGACGGCGCGCTCGGCGTCCAGGATGCTCTTGCGCTGCACCTCGGTCGGGTGGGCGGTCAGCACCGGCGAGATGAAGCCGCGTTGCAGCACCTCGGCGATCTCGGTCGGGCGGATGCCGGCCTCGTGCAGGTGCTCCAGGCAGTAGGCCAGCGAGCCGGGCTGCAGGCTGCCGGCCCGCTCGTGCACGTCGCGGCGGCGGATGTGGTGGCGGTCCTCGGCGATGTTGGCCAGGTGCGAAAAATAGCTGAAGGCGCGGATCACGCTGACGGCCTGCTCGCCGGACAGGCTCTTGAGCAGCTTGTCGAAGCGCTTGCCGGCTTCCTTGTCATGCTTGTGGCGGTAGGCCACCGACCTGTCTCTTATACACATCTCCGAGCCCACGAGACGGACTCCTATC
>CAXDTK010000347.1:0-5058 GCA_963992225.1 uncultured Comamonadaceae bacterium
ACATCCACTTCATCTGCCCGCAGCAGATCGAAGAGGCGCTGATGAGCGGCGTGACGACCATGATCGGCGGCGGCACCGGCCCCGCCACTGGCACGCTGGCCACCACCTGCACGCCCGGTCCGCACCACATCGCCACCATGCTTAAGGCGGCCGAGGCCTTCCCCATGAACCTGGGCTTTCTGGGCAAGGGCAACGCCAGCCGCCCCGAGGCGCTGATGCAGCAGATCGAGGCCGGTGCCATCGGCCTGAAGCTGCACGAGGACTGGGGCACCACGCCGGCCGCCATCGACAACTGCCTGAACGTGGCCGAGCTGACCGACACGCAGGTCGCCATCCACACCGACACGCTCAACGAAAGCGGCTTTGTGGAAGACACGATCGCCGCCTTCAAGGGCCGCACCATCCACAGCTTCCACACCGAAGGCGCGGGCGGCGGCCATGCGCCGGACATCATGAAGGTGGTGGGCGAGGCCAACGTGCTGCCCAGCTCCACCAACCCCACGCGGCCGTTCACCGTCAACACGCTGGACGAGCACCTCGACATGCTGATGGTCTGTCATCACCTGGACGCCGGCATCGCCGAGGACCTGGCCTTTGCCGAAAGCCGCATCCGCCGCGAGACCATCGCCGCCGAAGACATCCTGCACGACCTCGGCGCCATCAGCATGTTCTCGTCCGACTCGCAGGCCATGGGCCGGGTGGGCGAGGTCTCCTTGCGCTGCTGGCAGACCGCGCACAAGATGAAGGTGCAGCGCGGATCGCTGCCGGGCGACGGCGCCGGCAACGACAACGCCCGCGTGAAGCGCTACCTCGCCAAGCTCGCCATCAACCCCGCGCTGGCCCACGGCATCAGCCATGAAGTCGGCTCGATCGAGGTCGGCAAATGGGCCGACCTCGTGCTGTGGAAGCCTGCCTTCTTCGGCGTGAAGCCCGCCCTCATCCTCAAGGGCGGCTTCATCGCCGCCGCCGCGATGGGCGACGCGAATGCGTCCATCCCCACGCCGCAGCCGGTGCACTACCGGCCGATGTTCGGCGCCTTCGGCGGCGCACGGTCTCAGGGCTCCCTCACCTTCGTCAGCCAATCAGGGCAGGGCGCCGTCGAGAAGCTGGGCCTGGCCAAGACGCTGGCGCCGGTGAAGGGCTGCCGCACGGTCAAGAAGGCCGACATGGTGCTGAACAACTACCTGCCGACGATGGAGATCGACGCGCAGACCTACGAGGTGAGGGCGGACGGCGTGCTGCTGACCTGCGAGCCGGCGAAGGACTTGCCGATGGCTCAGAGGTATTTCTTGTTCTGACGGGTGCCGAGCCGATAGGCGTCCAGGTAGGTTGGGGGTGAGCATCGCGAACCCCAACGTTTACATCCCCAGGGTTTGTTGGCGTTCTCTGCGTTCACCCCAACCTACGAGCTACCAGCGGACTGGCGTGTGCCGGACCTGGAGCCGTAGGTTGGCGAGCCTGCGTGAGCGCCAGCATGTTGCCTTGCTGCGTTTGTTGGGCTGATAGGCGGAAAGCTAGGCTCGTTTGCCAAGTCCGGGCGTGACACCTGACAAAAGCTCCTGACGGTTGATTCGATTGAAGCCGGAGAGTCTGTGAACGACCTCTACTTTGATCTGCAATTCGACATCAATAATCTGGTTGGCGAAACTCGCTTTGGCCTTGTCTGACGGAGTCACGCATAGCAAGTGCTTCAACTTTTCGAGCCGCCTCTTCAGGACGGTGAGCCTGCTGGGGTGTCGCTTCTTCGGCGTCTTGGCCATGCCTACCTGCTGCGGAACTCAATCACCGTGTCGGGCGCATCCTCCCAGCGTACGGCCTTGATATCCGCCATGCAAGACGACCCAGCACGAGTGCTCTTGTAGGAATTCAGACCCGTCACCCGACCATCACGAAACCAGATGACTCGATAGTCGTGCCAGCCGAAGCCAGCTCCCGTTTGGCAGTACTGCCAAGCTTCATTCGAATCCTTGACTTGCCGGTCATCTGGTGGCCCCATTTGCGCCGCGACCTGAGCCTTCGTGTCTCCGATGTTGATCAACATGGCCTTCTTCTCGAGGCTGCCACATGCCGACAGGAGCAGGGCTGTGGAAAAGAGGATCGTGATCTTCTTCATCGGCGTATTTCTTGGAAGGCGACTTACGTAAGCATACGAGACCTAACCCGGTAGGCTGGGGTGAGCCCGCGAATCCAAACTTTTGACCGCCGCAGTTCGTTGGGGTCACTGCGCTCGCCCCAACCTACGCATGACCCATGCGCTACCGCCTCGCCAACACGCCCGGCGCCACCCACTTCTTCATGCTGAATGTGGCCGACCGCGCGGGCGCTTGCTGGCGGGCCACATCGACGCCTTGCGAGACAGCTTTCGCACGGTACGGCGTGCGCGCGTGACGCCCATTTCCCACATCCACTTCAATCCGGTGAAACACGGCTGGGTCCGCCGGGCAGCTGACTGGCCGCACTCCAGCATTCATCGCTTGATCCGTGAAGGGCGCATCGACCCCTCGTGGGCCAGCGTTGGCGACATGGACATCAACGCGGGCGAATGAAGCGTTGGGATTCGCGGGGCTCCCCCAACCTACAAGCCGCGCAAGCGCGGCATCGTCCGCCGAGGCCGGAGCCGGGCGGCGCGCGCCCGTCATCCCATTAGCCCGTCATCATCGCCGTGTACCGCCGCTGCATCTCCTCGGGCGTGAGCTTCTCGATGGAGTGACCCAGCAGCCAGGCGTGGCCGAAGGGGTCGCGCAGGCGGCAGGAGCGTTCGCCGTAGAACTGGTCGGCGGGCGGCATCGTCAGGGTGGCGCCGGCCGCCACGGCGCGTTCGGCCATCGCGTCGGCGTTGTCCACATGCAGGTGGATGGTGCAGCCGGTGAACTGCCCGCCCTGCGGACCGACCATGCCGTACTCGGGGAACTCGTCGCACACCATCAGCACGACGGGGCCCAGCTGCAGCTCGACGTGGCCGATGCGGCCCGACGGCTCGACCAGGCGGAACAGCTCGGTGGCGCCGAAGGCCTGCTGGTAGAACGCGATGGCGGCCCGGGCGTCGCGCACCATCAGGTAGGGGAAGACCTCGTGGATGGCATGCATCTCGATAACTCCTGGACTGGGCGGCACAGGCCGCGGTGAACGCAGCCTAGGGCGGCGGGCGGCGCGTGTCTTGGATATTTTTCAGCGCCGGCCCGGGTCGGGCAGGGCCACATGCGTGGGCTGGTCGCTGCGCACCGGCCGATAGGCGCCGGGTGCCAGGCCGGTCAGCAGCCGGAACTCGCGGATCAGGTGCGACTGGTCGGCATAGCCGCCGGCGGCCAGCTGCGCCCAGTCGCGCGGCCCGCAGCGCGCCAGCGTGGGCAGCAGCGCGCCCAGGCGCAGCACACGGGCGTAGCGCTTGGGCGTCAGCCCCACGGCCTGCTCGAAGCGGTAGATGAACCGTGCCGGCGTGCTGCCGCTGGCCTGCTGCACCGGCGCCACGCGGGCGCCGCCAGGATCGCGCCCGAAGGCCATGACGGCGAACGCGGCCAGTGGGTCGGGCGGCGGTGCGCTGGCCAGCCGCTGCAGCAGGTGGTCGTGCATCAGCCGCAGGGCCTGCTGCGGCGACGCGGCGGCCTGCAGCTGCCCGTGCAGCGTGCGGGCCGCCGGCCCCCACAGGTCTTCCAGCAGCTCGGTGCGGTTGCGCAGCGCGGGCAGCGCACCGCCGAAGAAGGCGGCGGCGCCACCCGGCCGGAAGTGCACGCCGAGCACAGCCGACGGGCCTTCGGTGCCGCGCACGCCGAAGCGGTCGAACGCGCCCTGCACGATGGCGCCGCGCAGGCGGCGGGCGGCGTGGCCCTGCTCGTCGTCGTAGCGCACCAGATGGTCCTGCAGCAGCGGCACCACGATGTCGGCGCAGCCGGTGGGCAGGCTGCGCTCGCGCCGGTGCGGCAGCGCGCCACGGGCGCTGAACCACAGGCAGTCGACATGGGCAGCCAGCGGTGCCGCGGGACGTTGGCTCAGGAACATGGCTGTGCTTGTAGCCTCCAAAGCCGCAACGGGTAAGGCGCGTGCCGCCCATCCGATGAGCCGGCCGAACGGCCGGCATGCGCCACGGCCTTGCCGCAGCGCGGCGGCTCAGTAGCCCCGCTCGCGGTCGACATGCGGCGGAATCACCCCGTGCTGGCGGTAGGCCGCGATGTTCGCCGCGACGATGTGCGCCGCGCTCTGCCGGTCGGTGGGGGCGGAGGTGTGCGGCAGCACCGTCACGGCCGGGTGGGTCCAATGCCAGCGGTCGGCGGGCAGCGGCTCGGTGGTGAACACGTCCAGCACGGCATGGGCCAGCCGGCCGGCGTCCAGCGCGCGGCGCAGCGCGTCGTCGTCGACGATGGGCCCGCGGGCGAAGTTGATGAGGCCGGCACCGGGCTTGAGCTGGGCGAAGGCCGCGTCGTCCAGCAGCCCGCGGGTCTGGGCCGTCAGCGGCAGCAGGCAGACGAGAAAGTCCGTGTCCGCCAGCAGGCGCGCCAGCCCGTCGGCGCCGGCATGGCAGGTCACGCCGGCCAGCGTGCGCGGCCTGCGGCTCCAGCCCTGCACGCGAAAGCCCGCGGCCCCCAGGCGCCGGGCGGCGGCTTCGCCCAGTCCGCCCAGGCCCAGCAGGCCCACCGTCTTGTGCCGCGGTGGCAGGTAGTCCTGCGGCTGCCAGCGCCGCTCGCGCTGCTGCTGCGCATAGCGCGGCATGTCGCGGTGCAGGTAGAGCGTCCAGGCCAGCACGGCCTCGGCCATGGTGTCGGCCAGCTGCGGGTCCACCAGCCGCACGATCTTCAGGTCCGCGTCCCCCAGGTCGGCCAGCAGCCGTTCCACGCCCGCCCACACGCTGTGCACCCAGCGCAGCCGCGGCAGGCGGCGCAGGTCTTCGGGCCGCGGGTTGGCCACCACGGCCACCTCGCAGTGCAGCCGCTGGGCCTCGCTCAGCTCGGCCAGCGCCACGACGGTCTCGCTGGGCATGGCGGCCTGCAGTGCGGCGATCAAAACGGCTTGGAAAGGGGCATCGGGCGGGGCGATGAAGGGCAGAACGGGGCGCGTCGGGGGGTG
>CAXDTK010000348.1:0-5024 GCA_963992225.1 uncultured Comamonadaceae bacterium
CCTAAGCCTTCGTCGGCAGCGTCAGATGTGTATAAGAGACAGGGCCAATGCACCGGCCACCCCCGCCACGCCGGCCGCGCCGGCCACCCCTTCGGCATCGGCCAGGCCCGCGGCGCTGACGCTGGGCGGCACGGCCGGCGGCAGCGCCGGCAACAAGGAGGCGAGCGGCAGCGCCAGCGGCCAGGCCGCCGGTCGCAACGGCCAGGCCACGGGCAGCGCCTCGGCCCAGGCCTCGCGCACCGACAACGGGGTGGCGGTCGGCGCCTCCGCCAGCGGCTCGGCCAAGCGCTGAAGCCGGCCCCCGGCACGGCATGACGAAGGGCGGCCCGCGGGCCGCCCTTTGCCATCGTGTCGCCCTGTCAGAGCTTGAGCAGCGCGTCCAGGTTGACCCGCAGCTTCAGCTCCGCCGGCGCCAGGCTGGCGGCGATCGCCTGCGCGGCCAGGCGGGTGTCGCGCGGCACCGGGGCGCTGAGCGGGCTGCCGCTCTTGCCGATGACGGCGGCCACCAGCGGCTCGTTGGCGCTGAAGCCGCGCTTGAAGACGATGCCGATCTCGCCGCTGGCCAGCCGCACGATGCTGCCGGGCGGGTACAGCCCCACGGCCTTGATCAGCGCGGCGCCGGCCTCGTCGGGCTGGCCCAGCTCGTCGATGAACACGCCGCGGGCGGCCGAGGCGCCGCTCATCGCCGCGCGGCTGCGGCGCGGGGCCAGCCGCGCGCCGTAGATGTCCACCCGGCGCAGCACGCGCGCCAGCTTCTCGCCGTCGCCACGGGCGGCCAGCGGCCCCGGGCCGGCGTCATGGTGCAGGCGCACGGCGGTCAGCCAGGCCGGGTCGGTGACGCCCAGTGCGGCCAGCCGCTCCGCCGCGCGGTCGCCATGGCCGGCGATGGCCTGGCGCTGGGTCGCGGTGGCCGGCCCCAGCTGGCTGGCGAAGCGGTCGTGGGCGTCGCTGGTGCCGTAGTTCATCGTCAGCGCCGCACCCTGCAGCGCCGTGCGCAGCTCGGGGGCCAGCTGCAGTTGCTGCGCCACCAGGTCGCACAGCAGCAGCGTCAGCAGCGCATGGCGGGCGCTGTAGTCGTCGTAGGCCTGGCTGGTGTCGAAGATGAGCAGCAGCAGCGTGGCGTCGGGGTGGCTGCGCAGGCGCCGCAGCGCGCCGTCGCGCAGCGCCGCCAGGCGGGGCAGGAAGTCGACCGGCCGGGCCTCGCGCAGCAGGCCGTGCATGTGCAGCAGCAGGTCCGACCAGACCTCGCGCGGCCCCAGCTCCACCTTGGCGGCCGGCGTCTCCAGCCGGAAGGCGGTGTCGGCCCGGGCGATGTCGGCCAGCGGCACGTCCTGCATGACCAGCGTGTCCAGGCGGTGGGCCAGCGCGCGCTGGTATTCGACGGTGTTCTCGGCGCTCACCCAGGCGCCGCCGTCGACGAGGCTGCGCACCAGCGGCGAGTCGCGCAGCACCTGGCCACGCGCGAACAGCAGCTGGCCGCTGGCGTCGAACAGGTCGTAGGGCAGCGTCATGCCCAGGCGCAGGGAGCGGGCCGGGAGGGGAATCAGTTCGGAAGGCATCGAGCGGCGATTGTCATGGCGGCCGCGCCCGCAAGCGAGCATTGCGACGTGGCGAAGGGCCGGCTGCGTAGAATTCCGCCCTCATCCGAGGAGCGCTGCGAGGGTTCCCGTCTCCCCCAGGCTCGGATCGTTTCCCAACGGCGCTCATCGATCTCCCGCGTGGACCGCCATCGATGACCATCTCGCCGCCCCCCCTGAAGCTCTCCGGCCTGGAGCCCGTCGCCATCGGCTCGGGCAGCCTGTTCGTCAACATCGGCGAGCGCACCAACGTGACCGGCTCCAAGGCCTTCGCCCGCATGATCCTGGCCGGCCAGTTCGAGGACGCGCTGGCCGTGGCCCGGCAGCAGGTCGAGAACGGCGCCCAGGTCATCGACATCAACATGGACGAGGCCATGCTGGACAGCCAGGCGGCGATGGTGCGCTTCCTGAACCTGATCGCCGGCGAACCCGAGATCGCGCGCGTGCCCATCATGATCGACAGCTCCAAGTGGAGCGTCATCGAGGCCGGCCTGAAGTGCATCCAGGGCAAAGGCATCGTCAACTCCATCTCGCTGAAGGAAGGCGTTGACGAATTCAAGCGTCAGGCCAAGCTCGTCAAACGCTACGGCGCCGCGGCCGTCGTGATGGCCTTCGACGAGCAGGGCCAGGCCGACACCTTCGCCCGCAAGACCGAGATCTGCGCGCGGGCCTACCGCATCCTGGTGGACGAGGTGGACTTCCCGCCCGAGGACATCATCTTCGACCCCAACATCTTCGCCATCGCGACCGGCATCGAGGAGCACGACAACTACGCGGTGGACTTCATCGAGGCCACGCGCTGGATCAAGCAGCACCTGCCCGGCGCCAAGGTGTCGGGCGGCGTGAGCAACGTGTCGTTCAGCTTCCGCGGCAACGAGCCGGTGCGCGAGGCCATCCACACCGTGTTCCTGTACCACGCCATCCAGGCGGGCATGGACATGGGCATCGTCAACGCCGGCATGGTGGGCGTCTACGACGACCTGGACCCCGAGCTGCGCGAGCGCGTGGAGGACGTGGTGCTGAACCGCCGGCCGGATGCGGGCGAGCGCCTCATCGAGATCGCCGACCGCGCCAAGAGCGCCGGCAAGGACGACTCGGCCCGCCTGGCCTGGCGGGCCGGCGACGTCAACGCGCGGCTGTCGCATGCGCTGGTGCATGGCATCACCGATTTCATCGTGGAAGACACGGAGGAAGCCTGGCAGGCCATCGCCGCCGCCGGCGGCCGGCCGCTGCATGTCATCGAGGGTCCGCTGATGGCCGGCATGAACGTGGTGGGCGACCTGTTCGGCCAGGGCAAGATGTTCCTGCCGCAGGTCGTCAAGAGCGCCCGCGTGATGAAGAGCGCCGTGGCCCACCTGGTGCCCTACATCGAGGAAGAGAAGCGCCGCCTGGAGGCCGCCGGCGGCGACGTGAAGCCCAAGGGCAAGATCGTCATGGCCACCGTCAAGGGTGACGTGCACGACATCGGCAAGAACATCGTCACGGTGGTCCTGCAGTGCAACAACTACGAGGTCGTCAACATGGGCGTGATGGTGCCGGCCCAGGACATCCTGAAGAAAGCCAAGGAAGAGGGCGCGGACCTCATCGGCCTGTCCGGCCTCATCACCCCCAGCCTGGAGGAGATGCAGCATGTGGCGGCCGAGATGCAGCGCGACGACTATTTCGCGTCGCGCCACATGCCGCTGCTGATCGGCGGCGCCACCACCAGCCGCGTGCACACGGCCGTGAAGATCTCGCCGCACTACGACGGCCCGGTGGTCTACGTGCCGGACGCGTCGCGCGCCGTGGGCGTGTGCACCGAGCTGCTCAGCGACGACCGCGCCGCCGCCTACATCGCCGAGCTGAAGGCCGACATCGAGAAGACCCGCGCGCTGCACGCCGGCAAGAAGCAGACGCCGCTGGTCACGCTGGCCGCTGCCCGCGCCAACAAGGCGGTGCTGGACCTGGGCCGCGTGGCCCCGGCGCCGAAGTTCACCGGTCGCCGCGTGCTGAAGAACCTGGACCTGGCCGAGCTGGCGAAGTACATCGACTGGGGCCCGTACTTCCAGACCTGGGACCTGGCCGGCCCCTATCCGGCCATCCTGGACGACGCGGTCGTCGGCACCGAGGCGCGCAAGGTGTTCGCCGACGCGCAGGCCATGCTGAAGAAGATCATCGACGGCCGCTGGCTGCAGGCCCATGCGGTGTTCGGCCTCTACCCCGCCGCGCGGGTCGACGAGGACGACATCGCGGTCTATGTCGACGAGGGCCGCACCGACCGGCTGATGACCTGGCATGGCCTGCGCATGCAGACCGAGCGGCCGGTGGTGGACGGCGTGAAGCGGCCCAACCGCTGCCTGTCCGACTTCGTCGCCGCAGACGGCAGCGGCATGCGCGACCACATCGGCCTGTTCGCGGTCACGGCCGGCCTGGGCGTGGACAGGAAGGAGGCCGAGTTCCTGGCCAGCCACGACGACTACTCGGCCATCATGCTGAAGGCGCTGGCCGACCGCCTCGCCGAGGCGGCGGCCGAGTGGCTGCACGAGCGCGTGCGGCGCGAGTTCTGGGGCTATGCGCCGGCCGAGGGCCTCGGCAATGCCGAACTGATCGCCGAGAAGTACCAGGGCATCCGCCCGGCGCCGGGCTACCCGGCCTGCCCGGACCACCTCGCCAAGCGCGACCTCTTCAAGGTGTTGGCGCCCGACGAGATCGGCATGGGCCTGACCGACAGCATGGCCATGACGCCGGCCGCCAGCGTCAGCGGCTTCTACCTGGCCCACCCCGATGCGGCCTATTTCAACGTCGGCCGCATCGGCGACGACCAGCTGGCCGACTGGGCGGCGCGCTGCGGCCTGGGCGACGCCGAGGCCCGCCGCGCGCTGGCGCCGTTGCTGGGCTGAGCGCCCGCACGCCGCTGCATCTGCTTACCTTGTCCGCGGCGCCGCCGAGGCGCTGTCCTACAAGGGGCAACGCGCGGCATCGGTGATGCTGTGAGTCATCTCAAACCCATCGGAGGCTTCATGTCGACCCCTACCGTCAAGTCCACCCAGATCGTCGCGGGCGTCGCCGTCGTGCTGGCGCTGCTCGGCGGCGCCTACGCGGTCGGCCGGTCGCAAGGTGTCACCACCCCGCCCGCCGCCGATATGCCGCCGCCCGCGGTGAGCCAGCAGGCCGAACCGGCGCCGCAGCGCCTGGCCAGTGCCGAGCCGGCGCGGGAGGCCCGCCCGGCCCCGGTGGAGCGTGAGACCCGGTCCGCGCCCGTGCAGCGCGAGTCCCGCCCCGCACCAGTCGACCGCGAACCCCAGGTCGCGCTGTGCGCCAGCTGCGCCCGCGTGACCGATGTACACACCGAAAGCCGCCGTGGCGAGGCCAGCGGCGTCGGTGCCGTGGGTGGCGCGGTCGTGGGCGGCCTGCTGGGCAACCTGTCTCTTATACACATCTGACGCTGCCGACGAAGGCTTAGGTGTA
>CAXDTK010000349.1:0-5012 GCA_963992225.1 uncultured Comamonadaceae bacterium
CCCCCCCCCCGGCCGGCGGGGGGTCGGGGCGGCCGGTCGTTTGGCTGGGCGGGGGCCGCGCCGCTCGCCCTGCTGCGGGGCCGACAGCGCGCCGCGCTCGACGATCAGCGAGCCGCCGTTGAAATGGCCGAAGTTGGGCAGGTCCACGGCCTGCTGCACCGGCAGGCCCCAGCCCAGCGCCCCGGTGATGACCTTGGCGACGTAATGGATGATGACCGGCCCGCCCGGCGAGCCGGCCACCATGACCAGCTGGCCGGTGCGGTCGAACACCAGCGTGGGCGCCATGCTGGAGCGCGGGCGCTTGCCGGGCTCCACGCGGTTGGCCACCGGCTTGCCGTCGGCGCCGGCCGGTGCCAGCGAGAAGTCGGTCAGCTGGTTGTTCAACAGGAAGCCGCCGGCCAGGCCGGTGCCGCCGTCGCTCATCACGCGGTTGCCGAAGGCGGACTCGACGCTGGTGGTCATGGACACGGCATGGCCCTGGGCGTCCACCACGCTGACCTGGCTGGTGCCCGCCTCCAGCTGCGCCGCCTGGGGTGCCAGCGCCTGGCGCATGCCGCCGGGCTGGCCGGCGGGGGCCGGCGCCATCGCGCGCTCGCCGATCGCCGCGGCGCGCTGCTTCAGGTAGGCCGGCGCCAGCAGCGCCTGCCAGTCGCCGCCCGGCGCGGTGACGAAGCCGGGGTCGCCGATGAACTGCGCGCGGTCGGCAAAGGCCAGCTTGGCGGACTCGGCATAGGCATGCATCCAGTCGGCGGTGATGCCGGTGGCCTTCACGGCGGCCGGCTGGGTCTCCAGCAGGCCCAGGATCTGCATCAGCGTCAGGTGCCCGGAGCTGGGCGGCCCGAAACCGCAAATGCGATAACTGCGCCAGTCATTGCACAGCGGCGGGCGCTGCACGGCGCGGTAGCCGGCCAGGTCGCCCACTGCCAGCAGGCCGGGCCGCGCATGGCCCTTGACGCGGCGCACGATGTCCTCGGCCACCGCGCCGGCGTAGAAGCCCTGGGCGCCCTGCCGGGCCACGCCGCGCAGGACCGCCGCGTAGGCCGGATTCTTCAGGACGCTGCCCACCGCCCGGGGCTGGCCGGCAGCGTCGAAGAAATAGGGGCCGGCCTGCGCGTCATGCCGCAGCGCCGTCTCGGACGACAGCAGCTCGAACAGCCGCGGGCTGACGGCGAAGCCCTGCTCGGCCAGCGTGATGGCCGGCTCGAACAGCCGCGCCCAGGGCAGCTTGCCATGGGCTTTGTGGCCGTCGGCCAGCATGGCCAGCACGCCCGGCGTGCCGGTGGACAGGCCGCTCAGCACGGCGTCGCGCATGGCCAGCGGCCGGCCATCGGGCTTGAGGAACAGCGCCGGCGTGGCGGCGGCGGGCGCGGTCTCGCGGCCGTCCCAGGCCTGCACCTGCTTGCCGTCCCAATGCAGCAGGAAGGCCCCGCCCGCGATGCCGCTGGACTGCGGCTCCACCAGGCCCAGCACGGCCTGCACGGCCACCGCCGCATCCAGCGCCGAGCCCCCGGCGCGCAGGATCTCCAGCCCGGCCTGCGCCGCCAGCGGGTTGGCCGCGGTGACGGCAAAGCGCTCGGCCGGCCGGGCCAGGCCGGGCGCCTTGGCGGAGCGGGTGGTGGCGGCCTCGGGCTGGTCCAGCGCGTGGGCAGCAGGCAACAGGCCGGCCAGGGCCAGCGGCAAGGCGAGGAAGCAAAGGTTCAGGCGGCGATGCATCGGCCCATCTTAGGCAGGCCGCCCGGCCCGGCACGGCCGGCGCAGCGGCCGCCCCCTAGGCTGCGGGCGCGGGACTGCCCCGCTGCAGCGGCGCGTCAGCCGGCAAAGTAGCCCAGGTCCTTCTGGCTGTAGTTGCCGATCTGCGGCAGCACCAGCGGCAGGTCGGTGGCGGAGACGCCCATCCAGGTCGCCAGCGTCGCCGCCAGCTGGTCCACCGACGTGGTGGGCAGCAGCCGCCCCTGGCCCACGTCGTCCGGGCCGTTGACGCTGACCGAAGGCAGCTGGCCGTAGAAGCGCCCGCCCTTGACGGCGCCGCCCATGACGAAGTGGTGGCTGCCCCAGCCATGGTCGCTGCCGTCGCCGTTGCTGGTCAGCGTGCGGCCGAAGTCGCTGGCCGTGAAGGTGGTGACCTGCTGGGCCACGCCCAGCTCCACGGTCGCGGCATGGAAGCTGGCCAGCGCGTCGTTGACCTGCGTGAGCAGCAGCGGGTGCTGCGTGACGAGCTGGTCGTGCAGGTCGAAGCCGCCGATGGAGACGAAGTAGACCTGCCGCGTGGCGCCCAGGCTCTGCCGCGCGGCGATCAGCCGGGCCACCATGGCGAGCTGGCTGGACAGCGACGCGGTCTCGAACGGCGTGGCCAGCGGCGGCGTGGCGGCCAGCGCCGTGCCCAGCGTGGCCTGCGCGTCCACCGAGCGCTTGACGACACGGTTGAGCTCGGCCTCCATCCAGTGCGTGCGCTCCGCCGTGATCAGCCCGCGCAGCGCCGTGGCGCAGGCCTGCGAGCCGAACAGCGGCCGTGTGATGCCGTTGACGGCGACCGCCCCGGCGGTGGAGACCTGGTACTGCACCGCCTGCCGGCCGGCCATGTAGACCGCGTTGCCGGAGACGTTGATGCAGGTGAAGGTGGACGTGCCGTTGCCGCCCATGAACAGGTCGCCCATGCGCCCGCCCCAGCCGGAGGTGGCGCCCTCCGGCGAGCTGGCCTGCCAGACGGACTGCTGGTCGTTGTGCGAGAACAGCTTGGGCGGCAGCGGCACGCTCCTGGCCTTGTACTGGGCCAGCGTGGTGGGCTGCACCAGCGTGCCCACGTTGAGCTGCACGGCCAGCTGGCCGGCGTCCCACAGGCCCTTGAGCTTGCCGAGCTGCGGCGCCAGCGCCATCTGGCGGCCGTCGGCCCCGGCCGGCAGCGCGGTGGCGGCCAGCGTGTCGCGCGGTGTCGCCAGCGCCTGGCGGATGCCGGCGTAGGCGGCATGGCTGGCGGCGTCAAACGGCACCAGCGTGTTGCCGTAGTCGTTGCCGCCGTACAGGAACACGCAGACCAGCGCCTTGTAGTCGCCCGGCGCCGTGGCTGCAGCGGCCTCGCCGATGCCGGCCAGCGACAGCGCCCAGGGTGCGGCCGTGCCGGCCACGCCGAGGGCGGAGGCGCGGCGCAGGAACTCGCGGCGCTGCAGTTCGGGCAATTTGTTCATTCGCACAAAGACTCTCCTCGGGCCAAACACCACTCGCAGGGCGGAACCCCCAACGAAAACCCAGCGACTGCCGTGGAACCGGCTTCGCCGGGCCACTGGCAGTGCCCCCTTGAGGGGGCGCGCGAAGCGCGTAGGGGGTGGGTCATTTCTGAATCAGGTATTCGGGGCCGGCCATCAGCATCAGGATGGCGGCCTGTACGCGGTTGAGCTTGCCGGCGTCGGTCGCGGCGCTGATGGTGGCGACGGCGGTGGCAATGGCCGACTGGGTCTCGGCCGAGATGGCGCCGCCGCCCAGGCGCAGCGCCAGGTCGGCCACCAGCGCGGGGGCATCGGCCGCCAGCGCCAGCTCGGCCGTGTAGCTGGCCTTGACCTCGCCGATGCCGCTGCCGATGGCCGTCTGCAGGAAATTGAGATAACCCGCGGCCGTGCTCTCGTTGCAGAGCTGGAACTCCGGCGCCGTGACGGCGTTGGCGCCCAGCGTGGAGCCCGGCGGCACATAACCCGGCCGGAAGAAGTTGAACACCGAGGGGCTGCGCAGCGGGCTCTGGCCCAGCCGCGTGGCGGGGTTGCTGGTATCGCCGATGTTCCACAGGCCGGTGGGCGACGCGGCGTTGAAGCTGCGGCCCCACTGCAGCAGCCGCTGCACCGGCTCGCGCAGCTTGCCGCCGGACGGCGCGGTCGAGGCCGCGCGCGCCTCGGCGTCCAGCAGCACGGCGCGGACGACGGCCTTCAGGTCACCGCGCTGGCCGCTGCCGTTGTCGGCCCAGACGGCGGCCACGCGGGCGACATAGGCCGGGCTGGGGTGTGAGAGGACCAGCCGCTGGATCAGCTGCCGGCCGATGAAGGGGCCCACGTTGGGATGGCTGGCCAGCGTGTCCAGCGCGGTCTTCATCGCGGCGGCGCCGTCGGCCGCGGCCGGGATGTCCACGCCCAGCACGCGCTTGGCGCCGGTCGCGAAGCGCGCCGGGTTGTTGACCATGGGCTTCCTGACGTAGGCCGGGTCGGTGTTGCTGGCGCCGTCGTAATCCCAGCCGGTGAAGACGCGCGCCAGCTCGGTGATCTGGGCCTGCGTGTAGGTCTCCAGCGGCTTGCCGTCGCTGCCCGGCTTGGCGCTGCCGTCGGCATTGAGCTGCACCAGGCCGATGCTGAACAGCTGCATCACCTCGCGCGCGTAGTTCTCGTCGGGCACGCGGCCGGTGCGGGTGTCTTCCTTCTGGTTCCCGCGCATGTTGAGGTACACGCCCATGGCCGGCGACAGCGTGACCGCCTCCAGCAGCGCGCGGTAGTTGCCGAACGCATGCTGCTCCAGCAGGTCCACGTAGGCCGCGCCCATCAGCCCGCGCCAGGACACCGGCAGGCCGGCCATGGAGACGACGAAGATCTCCGACAGCGCCAGCACCACGCGCTGGCGCAGCATGTCGGGTGCCGACATCAGCTTGCGCCAGAGGGTGTTGTCCAGCCCGGCGAAGCTGTTGCGGTTGGCCTCCACGGCATAGCCGCGCGCGACCATCCAGTCGAAATGACCCTCGGCGACCGGCAACGCGAACTGCGCGTCCAGCCAGGCCGCATAGCCACCGGCCTTGACGGTCGCGATGTCGGCCGTGCTGGCCGAGAAGCCGGCCTGGGCCAGGAAGCGGGCCGCCTCGGCATCGCTGGGCGGCGGCGGCGCGGGGGCGGCGTTCGGGCCGGAGCCCGGGCCGGCATCGCCGGCGCCCCCTCCCCCGCCACCGCCACAGGCGCTCAGCAGCGTGGCCGCCGCCAGCGCCGCGGTGGCGCGGGGCAGCGGTGCGTTCGGGGCGTCGGCCGCCGGGGCGGGGCGCTGTCTCTTAT
>CAXDTK010000350.1:0-5007 GCA_963992225.1 uncultured Comamonadaceae bacterium
CGATATAGGAGTCCGTCTCGTGGGCTCGGAGATGTGTATAAGAGACAGTCCCTGCGCGAATGGAATAACGGATTCCGATGACGCCTTCATCACGACGCTCCCCCGCCCAGGTGCTGCTGCGCCTGTCCCCCCTGCTGCTGGCCGCGCTGCTCGGCGCCTGCGCCACCACCGCCCCTCCCACCGAAACAACCGCCCCGGTCAGCGCGCCGGCCGTGGTTGCGGCCGTCGAGGCCGCCACCGCCCCGGCCGCGCCGGCCGTGGCCACGCCGCCGGTGCGCGTGATGGCGTCCGAGCTGCTGGAGGACAACCTGCGCCCCGGCGAGAAGATCGACCTCGACGCCCCCGACGCCAGCGCCGACCTGTGGGCCCGCATGCGCCGCGGCTTCCAGTTGCCCGACCTGGACGACGACTGGGTGCGCAAGGCCGAGTCCTGGTACAGCAGCCGGCCCGACTACGTCGAGCGCATGACCACCCGCGGCAGCCGCTACCTCTTCCACATCATGGAGGAGGTCGAGAAGCGCGGCATGCCGGCCGAGCTGGCGCTGCTGCCCTTCATCGAGAGCGCCTTCGTCACGCATGCGGTGTCCAGCGCCAAGGCCACCGGCATGTGGCAGTTCATGCCCGCCACCGGGCGCGACTTCGACCTCAAGCAGAACATCTTCCGCGACGACCGCCGCGACGTGCTGGCCTCCACCCGCGCCGCGCTGGACTACCTGGGCCGGCTGCACAAGATGTTCGGCGACTGGCACCTGGCGCTGGCCGCCTACAACTGGGGCCAGGGCAACGTGCAGAAGGCCATCGCCCGCAACCAGCGCCTGGGCCTGCCGACCGACTACGCCAGCCTGAAGATGCCGGACGAGACGCGCTACTACGTGCCCAAGCTGCAGGCGGTGAAGAACATCGTGCTGGCGCCGGAGCGCTATGCGCTGGCGCTGCCGCCAGTGGCCAACCACCCCTACTTCCTGAGCGTCAAGATCGAGCGCGACATCGACGTGGCGCTGGCCGCGCAGCTGGCCGGCATCACGCTGGAGACCTTCCAGCAGTTCAACCCGCAGATGAACAAGCCGGTCATCCTGGCCGCGGCCACGCCGCAGGTGCTGCTGCCCTACGACCAGGCCAGCGCCTTCGCCGAGAACCTGGCCCGCCACGGCGGCCCGCTGGCCACCTGGACCGCCTGGGTGGTGCCCAAGACCATGAGCCCGTCCGAGGCCGCCCGGCGCACCGGCATGGCCGAGTCGGCGCTGCGCGACGTCAACCGCATCCCGCCCAAGATGCTGGTCAAGGCCGGCTCCACGCTGCTGGTGCCGCGTGCCGAGCATGTGCACGCCGACGTGTCCGAGCGCCTGGCCGACACCGCCAGCCTCAGCCTCGCGCCCGACGCGCCTCCGCTGCGCCGCGTCACGCACCGGGCCGGCAAGGCCGACACGGTCGCCGCCGTGGCCGCGCGCTACAAGGTGCGCGCCGAACAGGTGGCGCAGTGGAACCAGGTCGGCCGCGCGGCCCGCTTCAAGCCCGGCCAGGCGGTGGTGGTCTACACGGCGTTCACGCCCAAGGCGACGGTCGCCACCCGTGCCACGACCGTCAAGGCCAAGGCCACGGTGGCGCGCACCGCCAAGCCGGCCGCGCCGCGCCAGGTGGCCAGGGTGCGGGGCGGCAAGGGCCGCAACAACGTGGTGGCATCGGCCGCGCCCTGAGCGCGGTGGCCGCCGCCGGGCTGACGCGTCGGCCCGGCCTCAGCCGACGAAGAACAGCGCCACGCTGAGCGCCAGGCCCACCACCCACGCCAGCGAGCGCAGCGAGGCCTGGTCGGCCAAATACAGCGCGACGAAGGCCAGCCGCGCGGCGATGAAGCCCACGGCCAGCGCATCCACGGTGGCCTGCGCGGCCTGGTGCTGGTGCGCCACGAACAGCCCGGCGGCAAAGATCGGCAGCGCCTCCCAGCCGTTGGCCTGGGCCGCATGCGCCCGCGCCTGCCAGCCGTCCAGCCGGGCCAGCCATTCGCGCGGCGCATGGTTGTCGAAGCCGCCATCGCGGCGCCGCTTGCCGAAGCCCTTGGACTTGGCGATGCCCGCGCAGGCGATGGGCAGCACGCAGGCCACCAGCAGGCAGAGTTGGGCAAGGGTCATCGGGTGTCCTTCAGCGTCGGTCGGAAAGCGCATGGGCAATGGTGCCCAGGTCCACGTACTCCAGTTCGCTGCCCACGGGCACGCCGCGGGCCAGCCGGGTCGATGCGATGCCGCGGGCCTTCAGCGCCTCGGCCAGCACATGGGCGGTGGCCTCGCCCTCGGCGGTGAAGCTGGTGGCCAGGATGACCTCCTCCACGCCCGCCTCCGCCGCCCGCGCCAGCAGCTCCGCGGCGCCGATCTGGCGCGTGCCCACGCCGTCCAGCGGGCTGAGCCGGCCCAGCAGCACGAAGTAGTAGCCGCGGTACGACCCGGTGCGCTCCAGCGCCGCCTGGTCGGCGGGCGTCTCGACCACGCACAGCAGCCGCCCGTCGCGCTCGGGGTCGGCGCAGACGGGGCAGATCGGCGTCTCGCTGAAGGTGTGGCAGCGTTCGCAGTGCTTGATGCGCTCGCCCGCCGCCGTCAGCGCCGCGGCCAGCCGCGGCAGGGCCAGCCGGTCATGCTGCAGCAGGTGGTAGGCCATGCGCTGGGCCGACTTCTGGCCCACGCCGGGCAGGCGCTTGAGCGCCTCGATCAAGCCCTCAAGCGCCGTCACGAGATCAGAACGGGAACTTCATGCCGGGGGGCATGGGCATGCCGGCGGTCAGCTTGCCCATCTTCTCGGCGCTGGTGGCCTCGGCGCGGCGGGCGGCGTCGTTGAACGCGGCGGCCACCAGGTCCTCCAGCATGTCCTTGTCGTCCGCCAGCAGGCTGGGGTCGATGGTGACGCGGCGCACCTCGTTCTTGCAGGTCATGACCACCTTCACGAGGCCGGCGCCGCTCTGGCCCTCGACCTCGACGTTGGCGAGTTCCTCCTGCGCCTTCTTCAGGTTGTCCTGCATCGCCTGGGCTTGCTTCATCAAGCCGGCGAGTTGGCCTTTCATCATGGTCTTGTCCTTTAAGTGGAAGGGGTCAGCACGGGCTGCACGGAGCCCGGCAGGATGCGTGCCGACGGGAATTGCGACAGCAGCGTGCGCGTCATCGGATGCGCCGCCGCCAGGTCCTCGGCCGCGCGCTGCTGGGCCTCGGCGCGCGCCACGGTGCGCAGCGCGATGGAGTCCTCGGCCACGCCGGCCTCGATGTCCAGCCGGGCGTCCAGGGCCGCCTCCAGCTTGGCGACCAGCGCCGGCGCGCGCAGCGATTCGCGCTCGACGCGCAGCGTCCAGACCTCGCGGCCGTTCTCGCTGCGGCAGCCCAGTGCCTGGGCCTGGCGGGCCAGTTCGCCGGTCATGCCGACCAGGTTCAGGGCCGCGATGCGCTCGACCCACCGGCCGCCCTCGGCGGTCTCCCGCAGCAGCGCACGGCGCGGCACCTCGGCCTCGCGGGCGGCAGCCGGCGCCGCGGGCACGTCGTCGGCGTCCATCCAGGGCGGCGGCGCGTCGTCGGGCGGCGGGCCGTCGAAAACCGTGTCGTCCTCGGCCATCGCCGACGGCTCGACCGGGCGCGGCCGCAGGCGGTCGCTGAAGCTGGGCGCCGCGGGCTCGGCCACCATGGGCGCCGCGGCCGCGGAGGGAGGCGTCGGCACCGGCACCGGCGTGGCGGCCGGCACCCCAGGTGCCGCGGCCGCCGCAGCCACGGGCGGCGCGACCGTCACGGCCGCGGGCGCCGTCACCTTGGGCAGCGGCACCGCGACCTGGGCCTTGGCCACCGCCTGCGGGCGCACCAGCGCGGCCGCCTTCACCGGCCTGGGTTGCGTGCCCGCGGGCCGGAAGGCCAGCATGCGCAGCAGCACCATCAGCAGGCCGGCGTACTCGTCGGGCGCCAGGTGCAGCTCGGCGCGGCCGTGCAAGGCCATGCTGTACATCAGCTGGATCTCGTCGGCCGGCAGCAGGCCTGCGAGGCGGCGGATCTCGGCGGTCTCGGGGTCGGCATCGTCCAGCGCGGCCGGTGCGGCCTGGGCCAGCGCCATCTGCTGGAACAGCGTGGCCAGGTCCTCCAGCGTGCCGGCGGCGGACAGGCCCGCACCGCGCAGCGCATCGGCCTGCGCCACCACGGCCTCGCCGCTGGCCGCGGCCAGCGCATCGACGATGGCCGTCACATGCCCGCGGTCCACGCTGCCCAGCATCTGGCGCACGCCGGCCTCGGTCAGCGCGCCGGCACCGAAGGCGATGGCCTGGTCGGTCAGCGACAGCGCATCGCGCATGGAGCCGCGTGCGGCACGCGACAGCAGCCGCAGCGCACCCGGCTCGGCCGGCACGCTCTCGGCGCCCAGCACGTTGCCCAGGTGCGTCTGCACGTCGGCCGCCGCCATGGGCCGCAGGTTGAACTGCAGGCAGCGCGACAGCACGGTGACCGGCACCTTCTGCGGGTCGGTCGTGGCCAGCACGAACTTCAGGTAGTCGGGCGGCTCCTCCAGCGTCTTCAGCATCGCGTTGAACGCGGTGTTGGACAGCATGTGCACTTCGTCGATCATGTAGACCTTGAAGCGCCCGACCACCGGCTTGTAGACGGCCTGGTCCAGCAGCTGCGAGATTTCCTCGACACCGCGGTTGGAAGCGGCGTCCAGCTCCACATAGTCGACAAAGCGGCCCGAGTCGATGTCGCGGCAGGCCGGGCACACGCCGCAGGGCTGGGCGGTGATGCCGCCGGCGCCGTCCGTGCCCGTGCAATTGAGGCTCTTGGCCAGGATGCGCGACACCGTCGTCTTGCCGACGCCGCGGGTGCCGGTGAACAGGTAGGCATGGTGCAGCCGGCCCTGCGTCAGCGCGTTGGCCAGCGCCTGCACGACATGCTCCTGGCCGACGAGCTGCTCGAAACTCTGCGGGCGGTATTTGCGGGCCAGGACCTGATCTGTCTCTTATACACATCTGACGCTGCCGACGAAGGATTAGGTGTAGATCACGGT
>CAXDTK010000351.1:0-5005 GCA_963992225.1 uncultured Comamonadaceae bacterium
CTCTACAACCACCACGAGCGCGAGGTGTTCGCGGCCGTGATGGATGCGTCCAAGGACTATCCCGAGATCGCCGGCAGCAAGGACCTCCTGTGCGATGTGGCCTGCGTGGCCCTGAACCGCCTGCCGCCGCGCTACATCCGCCACGAGGTGGACTTCAGCTTCTACCTGACCGAGCACGAGCGCGTCGAGATCGACAACGCCATCACCGAGGCGGTTGGCTACGCCTTCAACTTCGTGCAGGCGCGCACCGCGCTGCGGGCGCGCAAGTGAGCCGCGGGGCAAGTCGTGGCCCCGCCCCTCAGCGCCGCCTTCTCTCGCTGATCAACACCGTCGGGAAACTCACCGGCAGCGTCTGCGGGTAGTCGCGGCTGTAGTGCAGGCCGCGGCTCTCGTGGCGCAGCAGCGCCGAGCGCACGATGAGCTCGGCGCAGTCCACCAGGTTGCGCAGCTCCAGCAGGTCGCGGCTGACGCGGAAGTTGGCGTAGTAGTCGTCGATCTCGCCACGCAGCAGCTGGATGCGGTGCAGCGCCCGCTCCAGGCGCTTGGTGGTGCGCACGATGCCGACGTAGTTCCACATCAGCAGCCGCAACTCGTCCCAGTTGTGGGCAATGACGACCTGCTCGTCGGCGTTCTCGACCTGGCTCTCGTCCCAGGCCGGGATGGGCGCCGCATCCGGCGCGGCGCGCGACAGGATGTCGGCCGCGCAGGTCTGGCCCAGCACCACGCATTCCAGCAGCGAATTGCTGGCCAGCCGGTTGGCGCCGTGCAGGCCGGTGTAGCCGGTCTCGCCCACGGCATACAGGCCCGGCAGGTCGCAGCGGCCGGCCAGGTCGGTCACCGCACCGCCGCAGGTGAAATGCACCGCCGGCACCACCGGGATGGGCTGGCGCGCAATGTCGATGCCCAGTTTCAGGCAGCGGGCGTGGATGGTGGGGAAATGCTCGATGAGGAAGGCTTCGCCGAGATGCGTCGCGTCCAGCCACACATGGTCCAGGCCGTGCTTCTTCATCTCGAAGTCGATGGCGCGGGCCACGATGTCGCGCGGCGCCAGCTCCATGCGCTCGTCGTGCGCGGCCATGAAGCGCGTGCCGTCGGGCAACTTGAGATGACCGCCCTCGCCGCGCAGCGCCTCGGTGATCAGGAAGCTGCGCTCCTGCGGGTGGTAGAGGCAGGTCGGGTGGAACTGGATGAACTCCATGTTCGCGACGCGGCAGCCGGCCCGCCAGGCCATGGCGATGCCGTCGCCGGTGGAGGTGTCGGGGTTGGTGGTGTAGCGGTAGACCTTGCCGGCGCCGCCGGTGGCCAGCACGACGGCACGCGAGGCCAGCGCCTCGACGCGCTGGGTGTCGATGTCCAGCGCGTAGACGCCGTAGACGCGCGGCGGCCCCTCGTCGGCGCCCAGCCGCTGCACATGCCGCGAGGTGATGAGGTCCAGCGCCATCCAGCGCTCGCGCAGCGTGATGTTGGGGTGGCGGCGCGCGGCGCCCAGCAGCTGGTCGTGGATGGCCTTGCCGGTGGCGTCGGCCGCATGGGCGATGCGGCGCACCGCATGGCCGCCTTCGCGGGTGAGGTGCAGGCCCAGCGGGCCGTCGTCGTCGGGCGTGAACGGCACGCCCTGCGCCACCAGCCAGCCCACCGCCGCGGCGCTGCGCTCGGCGATGAAGCGGGCCGTGGTCTCGTCCACCAGGCCGGCGCCGGCGTCCTGGGTGTCGCGCACATGGCTCTCGATGCTGTCGTCGCTGCCCAGCACGCCGACGATGCCGCCCTGCGCCCAGGCGGTGGCGGCTTCGGTGAGCTCGCGTTTGGCCAGCACGACGACGGGCACGGTGTCGGCCAGGTGCAGGGCCACGGTGAGGCCGGCCAGGCCGGCGCCGATGATGACGACGGGTTCGTCGCCGGTGGAGGCAGCAGTCATGGCCGCTGATTGTCCAGCAGCCGAACGCTCAGCAACTTGAGCGTTGCGGCGACCGCCCGCAGCGCCGCCCGGGCCCTATGCTGCGCGCCACAAAAAGGGAGATCCGACATGCATGCCTTGCTGCGCCTGACGCTGGGCCTTGCGGCACTGTGGCTGGCCGGCGGCCTGGCAGCTGCCGGGCCACCACCGACCGAGGCCTTCTTCAAGGCGCCCGACATCGCGCAGGCCGTGCTGTCGCCCGATGGCCGCCGACTGGCCCTGACGACCGCGCGCGGCGCCCAGCGCACCGGCCTGGCCGTATTCGACCTGGCCAGCGGCAAGGCGGTGCGCGCCGCGCAGTTCGCCAACGGCGACGTGACCCAGGTGCACTGGGTCAGCGACGAGCGCCTGCTGTTCAGCGTCGTGGATGCTTCCGACGGCAGCGGCCGGCCCGCAGGCGCGCCGGGGCTGTTCGCCGTCAAGGCCGATGGCCAGGAGCTGCGCCAGCTGGTGCGCCGCACGGGCCGGCCCATCGTCAGCGACGACGGCGGCCGCAACGCCCGCCTGCTGGAGTGGAACCATGTGCTGCTGCGCGTGCCCAGCCCGCGCGCCGGTGAGGCCAACGAGGAGGTGCTGATCGCCGAGGTCAGCCTCGACGAACAGCACCGGCAGACCCCGCTGTGGCTGAACACCCGCACCGGCCGCACGCGCCCGGTGGGCATCGAGCTGCCGCGCGACGCCGTGGGCTGGCTGAGCGACGGCCACGGCGAGCTGCGCGTGGCGCTGACGCGGCGCGACGGCCGCCGCGGCGCGCTGTGGCGCGGGCCCGGCCGCCCGGACTGGCAGTCGCTGTACGACAGCAGCCTGCTCGACGCGCCGTTCACCGCGCACGCGGTGGACAACAGCGGGCAGCTGTTCGTGACCCGCAGCCAGGGCCGCGCCGGCGACGGCGTGCTGAGCCGCTACGACTTCGAGCGCCGCGCGCCCGAGGCCAAGCCGCTGGTGCTGACGCCCGGCTTCAGCTTCTCCGGCCAGGTGCTGGCCGAGGGCGACGGCGAGGCGCTGGGCGTGCGCGTGGTCACCGATGGCGAGTCGACGGTCTGGTTCGATGCCGGCCTGAAGGCGCTGCAGCAGGAGGCCGACGCCCTGTTCCCGGGCCGCATCAACCGCATCAGCTGCCGCCGCTGCGAGCAGCCCGACAGGGTGGCCCTGGTGCTGAGCTTCAGTGACCGCGACCCTGGCCGGCTGTGGGTCCACCACGCCCAGCCGGCGCCGGGCGAGAAACCCTGGCGCGCGGTCGGGCGGCTGCGCGACGATATCCAGCCCGAGGCGATGGCGGCGATGGACTTCCACCGCATCCAGGCCCGCGATGGCCGCGACCTGCCGGTCTGGGTCACGCGCAGCGACGCGGCCGCGGGGCCGCTGCCGGCCGTCGCGCTGGTGCACGGCGGCCCCTGGGTGCGCGGCAACGTCTGGGGCTGGCATGGCCAGGCGCAGTTCCTGGCGTCGCGCGGCTATGTGGTCATCGAGCCGGAGTTCCGCGGCAGCATGGGCTACGGCCAGGCCCATTACCGCGCCGGCTTCAGGCAATGGGGCCAGGCCATGCAGGACGACGTGGCCGACGCGCTGCTGTGGGCGCAGAAGCAGGGCCTGGCCAGCGGCAAGGCCTGCATCGCCGGTGCCAGCTACGGCGGCTACAGCACGCTGATGGGGCTGGTGAAGCACCCCGAGCTGTACCGCTGCGGCGTCGCCTGGCTGGCGGTGACCGACCTGGAGCTGCTGCTCAAGGGCAGCTGGTGGGTGGACGACGACACCAGTGGCGAATCACGCCGCCATAGCCTGCCGGACATGATCGGCAACCTGGAGAAGGACGCCGACATGATCGCCGCCCATTCACCCGTACGGCAGGCCGCGCGCATCCAGGCGCCGGTCATGCTGGCCTTCGGCGAGGACGACCGCCGCGTGCCGCTGGCCCACGGCAGGCGCATGCGCGACGCGCTGCGCGAGGCCGGCAACGAGCCGGTCTGGCTGACCTACCCCGGCGAGGGCCATGGCTTCGGCAGCCTGAAGCACCGCATCGACTTCGCCGAGCGCATGGCCGCCTTCCTCGCGCGCCACCTTCAGCCCTGATCGCGGAAGCCGTTGCCGTGCCGCCGCCAGTCCGGCGGCATCCACAGGTGGGCCAGGCGCAGGCCCCAGGTCTTCTCGCGGGCCATGTCACGGAACATGGCCCGCCATTCGTGCGCGTTGAGCCAGAACAGGTTGTGCGTCGGGAAGGGGTGCTCCAGGCCGTAGTCCACCGGCTCCTCTTCGGGCACGAAGCTGCCGAACAGGCGGTCGAAGACGATCAGCGTGCCGCCGAAGTTGCGGTCGATGTACTGCGGGTTGCGGCCATGGTGGGCGCGGTGGTGGCTGGGCGTGTTGAAGACGAACTCGAACCAGGCCGGCATCTTCGTCACCCAGGTGGTGTGCACGAAGAACTGGTAGCCCAGGTTGAGCGACAGCGCGAACAGCACCCAGCGCGGCTCGAAGCCCAACCACACGGCCGGCACGTAGAACAGCCAGTTGCCGGCGACGGCGTAGAACCAGCTCTGCCGCAGCGCCGTGCCGAAGTTCATCTTCTCGGAGCCGTGGTGCACGACGTGCGCACACCAGAACCAGCGGATGCGGTGGCTGGCGCGGTGGAAGCCGTAGTACAGCAGCTCCACGAACAGGAACAGCGCGACGAAGCGCCACGGCGTGATGTCTATCGTGAACAGCCGGTGGTCGTAGACCCAGCCCAGCGCCGGCAGCACCAGCACGACCAGCAGCACCAGGTCCACGACCAGGTAGCTGCCGCCGCTGTTCAGGCTGTCGAAGCTGTCGCGCCAGTCGAACACGCCGGTGCGGCGAAAGCGCCAGGCCTCCAGCGCCAGGAACACGGCGAACACCGGCGACAGCACCAGCAGCGTCAGGTCGCGCCAGTCGCCATGCCGGTGGTAGAGGTCGAGCAGCAGATCCATGCCCCCGATGTTGACGCCAAAGCGCGCCGGTTTCTTGACCGCAAACCCGCGTCTTTTGACAGATCGCGCCAGCCCTGGGGGGAACCCGCAGCGGCCGCGGCCGGCGCGG